>JBGPGW010000037.1:0-17956 GCA_041484095.1 Alphaproteobacteria bacterium
ATCGGACAACCCAGGAGATACTCGGTCGAACGTTAAAATATTGTCAACGACGGGGACAGGCGTGCCTCGGGCTTCCGCGCCCACATCGCCCGCGAGGAGCGCGACCTTTCCGCTGGTGTCCGCTGTCACGTCAGCCCCTAATCCGTGAGGCGGCCGTCGAGGAAGGCGGCGATCGGGGCGTGGGCCCTCAACGCCTGCAATTCCCCCTCCGTCGGCAGCTGCGGCTTGTCGCGCTCGGCATTCACCATGCAGAGAAACCCAAACGGCTCCCCGCGCGTGGCGCGGAACTGATGCCATGTCATGGGCGGAATCGTGACGAGATCGTGCGGCTTGACGGCCACCACCTCGCGCCCCAGCAGGCAATGGCCGTGCCCGCGAAGGATCATCACGGCATGCATGTGCGCGTGCCGCTCGAGCGTCGAATAGCCGCCCGCCTGCATCTCGAAATAGCGAAGCTCAGAGCGAAGATGCGGATCCGTGAAGAGGACCTGCCGCGTGATGTCCTTGAAGGGCGCGCTGCCCTCCTCCTTGTAGGCGAGACGATCGACGTCCCGCCAACGGAAATCACCGAGAAACGCCCGCAATCGATCGGTTTCGTCCGTCACGCTGGCCTCAACGATACTGGCCTCAACGATAAACGTGCCGCGCCACGCGCTCGGCAAATATGCCCGCGGCCTCGCCGAGCGCGTCCCGGGCCGAGAGAAGGCCGCCGCCGATCAGCAACATGACATCGGGCCCGTAGAAGTCGAGCATCTCCGCCACCCGCGCGAGAACCATGCCGCCGGCCGGAACGGGGAGGCAAGGGCTGAGGCCGTCCCACGGCGCGCGCGCGGCATCGGCAAGCAGGCGGCAGGTCTCGGGCGTGTAGCTGAAGCGCCCGCCGTGGTTGGGAAATATCGTGGCATCGGCGCCGAAGAGGCGAAACAGCTTGCCGAGAAGGAGCGGGGGTGCCATCCGCGACGCGCCGGCCAGCGCCGGATGCGCTATGAACGCCATGTCGGGAAACTCGCGCACGAGCGCCGTGAAGCTCGGGATGCCCACGACCATGGGCGCGATGAGAACGGAGGCGAGGCCTTCCTCGCGCGCGAGGCGCGTCTCGTCGCGCAGCTGGTCCAGATGTCCGGAGAGGCTCGGCACGTATTGGGTACGAACGCCGGTCAGGGCCGCGGCCTTCCGCACCGCCTTCGCGCAGGCGCGCACCCGCTCGGCAAACGGGCTGTAGGCCTGATCGGCGAGGCCGTGATCGTCCTTGATGAAGTCGAGCCCGCCCTCTGCCAGGCGGCCCGCGAGCGCGCCGAGCGCTTCCGGCGCGAGCCCTTGCGGCTTGAGCGCGGAGCAGGTGAGCGCGCGGCCCCTGGCACCGCACAACGCCCGCAGGCCGCCGATTCCGTGCCGCGGCCCGCCGAAGGCGCGGATCAGCTCCGGGGGCAGCATGACGTCGTCGAGCGACACATCCTCCTGAATGGAGGTGTTGCCGAACAGCATGTTCATCAGCTGCCCGGATTCGAAGCCCGTCGTCGCGAGCGAAAGCGCGATGCGCGCCTCGAAACTGCCGTCGCCGCGATCGCCGATGGATTCGACCCGGCCCACGATGTCGGAGAGGACGCGGGGATCGTCGATCGCCGAGACGGGCATCTCCACGCTTTGCTCGACCGCGATGGCCCGTGCGCGCGCCTCGATCGACGATGCGTCCGAGCGGATGCGATAGGTGGCGATGAGGCGCGTCACGCCGCTCTCACGCGCCGTCATGGCGGCGACAGGTCATCACCGGCAGACCATCAGCCGCGCGGACGCGCGGGCGTCTTCCGGGAACCGGCCGCAAGCTCTTCGAGGATGTCGTCGGTGTCCTGTCCGAGCGCCGGCGCGCCGCGCCGGATGGCGCCGGGCGTGTCCGAGAGCTTGACCGGAATGCCGAGGACTTTGGTCGCGCCGGCGATGGGATGATCGAGATCGACCACCATCCGGCGGGACTCGACATGCGGATCGTTGAGCACTTCTTCATGCGAGAGGACGGGCGCGGCGGGGATGTCGGCCTTCTCCAGGAGATCGAGCCAATGCTTGGCGTCATGCCGGCGCATGTATGCGGTGACGAGAGGAACGAGCGCCGCGTGATTGGCGACGCGCTTGGCATTCGTCTCGAATCGCGGGTCTTTGGCAAGCTCGGTCGCGCCGATGATGCCGCAGAACCGCTCCCACAGAAGCTGTGTCGCAGCACCCAGCACGATCCAGCCGCTCTGCGTCGGGAAGATCTGATAGGGTGCTGCATTGCGGTGGGCCTGGCCGATCCGGGGCGGGCTTGCGCCGTTGGTGAAGTAATAGGCGGCTTCATAAGGGCTCATCGACAGCGCCGCCTCGAAGAGCGACGTGTCGACCATCTGGCCGCGCCCCGTCCGCTCGCGCGCGACGAGCGCATTCAGCACGCCGAGCGCCCCGTACATCCCGCCCGTGAGATCGGAAATGGGGATGGGCAGGCGCAGCGGCGTGCCCTCGACCTCGCCGCAGATCGACATGAGCCCCGACATGGCCTGGGCCATGAGGTCGAAGCCGCCGCGATGCTTATAGGGTCCGGTCTGGCCGAAGCCGGAAATCGCACAATAGATAAGGTGCGGATTGCGGGCCTTAAGCGTCTCGTAGGAAAGGCCCAGGCGTTCCGTCGTCCCGGGCTTGTAGTTCTCGACCAAGACGTCGGCCCCATCGATGAGCCGCCGGCAGGTTTCCTGCCCCTCCGCCGATTTCAGATCGAGAACGACGCTTCGTTTGTTGCGATTGATCTGGAGGAACGACGCGCCCAAGCCCTCGACGAACGGGGCGCTCTTGCGCATTTCATCGCCAAGGCCGGGCCGCTCGACCTTGATCACATCGGCCCCCATGTCCGCGAGCAGCATCGTGCAAAACGGGCCCGCCAGATGGGAGGTCAGGTCGATCACGCGGATGTGGGAGAGAGCGGAAGCCATGGCGGTCCTCGTTGCAGCGTCGCCCGAGCGGCGGTTCATCATCCTCGCGCCAATCCTAGCGCGAATTGCTATGGTCTACCTCGACTGATGCAATTCTGGAACCCTAGGGAGTGAGCCTGATGCCGGCCAAAGAGATTCTCGTCACGCGTGATGGGGCAGCGGTAACCGTCGCACTCAATCGCCCCGAGCGGCGGAATGCCGTCAATATGGGCATGTGGCGGGAGCTGGGGCGCATTTTCGAGGAGCTCGACCAGGATTCGAGCTGCAGGGCCGTGATCTTCACGGGACAAGGCGGCAATTTCTGCGCCGGCGCCGACATATCGGAATTCAGGGAACACCGCGCCAATGCGTCGCTCGGCGCCGCATACGAGAACGCGGTGAACCATTGCACCGAGGCGCTCATGGGGCTCTCGAAGCCGACCGTTGCCGCGATCGCGGGCTTCTGCGTCGGCGGCGGGGTCGCGCTAGCGCTGGCTTGCGATTTCCGGGTTGCGGATGCGGGCGCGCGTTTCGGCATCCCGGCCGCCCGTCTCGGCATCGTCTACAGCCGGCTCGAATGCCAAAGCCTGCTTGCGACCGTCGGCCTGCCCGCCGCCAAGCGGATCCTCTTCGGCGGGGAACGGTTCGAAGCGAGCGAGGCTCTCCGAATGGGCCTCGTCGATGAGGTGACGAGTGGCGACGTCATGGCTGGCGCCGCGAAATTCGTCGGGACGATGACGGCGAACGCGCCCATGAGCATCGCGGGCATGAAGCTCATCCTCAATGCGCTTGCCTCGGACGCGTATGACGAGAAGGCCGAGACGATCGCCGCCGCGGCCCGTGCAGCGCTTGAAAGCGAAGATTACCGCGAAGGCGTGCGCGCCTTCGGCGAGAAGCGCCAGCCCCGCTTCGTCGGCCGCTAGACGATCGGTGCGCGGCACCCGCGGGCGCCGCGGGCTCCACCCGTCGGTCGCTCAGGGATGGCGACCGACATACTGTTGCATCCCGACATCTTCCTGCCAGGCACGGCGCCAAGCGGCGAGAAGATAGGGGTGGAGCCTCTCGAAGCGCGCGCGAACGGCCGCATAGTCACGCTTGAGGCCGTGCATCACGACGCCCACGGCCTGCCGGAGCTCGTCTTCGTCGATGGTTCGCAACCGGCGCCGCGCCATCACGACCTCGCCGTCGATGAGAACCGTGTCGACGCCTGATCCCGTTTCCGAGAATACGAGCTGGCGCGCCGCGCTGTTGAAGGGAACGAAGCTGAACGTCGCGAGATCGACGAGGCTGAGATCGGCCTTGAGCCCCGGCTTGATGGCGCCGATCTCGCGATCGAGGCCGAGAACCCCAGCCCCGCCTTCGGTCGCCGCGCGCATGGCGTCGGCCGCCGTCGGCGGTCCGATCTCGGGGTCGCTGATGGCGGCAAGCCCCGCGAAAAGACGCATGGCCTGGAACATGTTCTGGACGTCGGTGCAGCTGCAATTGTCGCAGCCGAGGCCCAACCGCACGCGCGACGCGAGATAGCGGCGGATCGGCGCAACACCGCCCTTTGTTTTCATGTTGCTCGCGGGATTGAGGATCACGCTGGTCCCGGTCTCGGCCAGAATGTCGATCTCCTCCTGGTTCATCCATACGCCGTGGGCGAGCCCGAGCCGCGGCCCCAGCAGCCCGAGCGAGCGCATGTATTTGACTTGCGATCCACCGTGATCGGCGAGGAACATCCGGCTGCCGAGCGCCTCGGCGCGCGTCTCGTAGATATGCGTGAAAATCGATAACCCGTGATCGGCAGAGAGACGCGCGATCCCCGACAACAAACCCGGTGACGACATGATGGCGCTGGTCGGGCTGAGCGCCCAGCAAAGCCGCGACGGCAGCGCGGGCACGCGCTTGTATTGCCGCGCGATCCACTCGACCGGCCCCTCGCCGGCCGTGGGCTCGACCGCCCCGCCGACATAGGCGTGGAATTCGGCCGGAATGAGTTCGCGCCAGAACGGCACCCGGTCGAGCCCTTTGAGATCGCCGATCTGCAGAGACAGCATTGCGCGGATGCCGATGTCGTCATAGGCCTTGATGACCGTGTCGACATGCGCGTCATCGAAGGGCGAGATGGTCAGCATGTCCTGCACGGTGGTGATGCCGGCATGGAGGCATTCTGCCGCACCCAGCAGCGTGCGGGCGCGGACCTCTTCCGTGCTGCGCTTCGGGTATTGCGGCGGCAGGGCGTTCACGAACCAGAAGTAAAGAGGCATCGGCTCGAAGAAGCCTTTGAACAGAACGTCGTGGGAATGATAGTGGGCGTTGACGAATCCGGGGATGACGAGGCGGTCGCGCGCGTCGATCACCGTATCGGGCTTCTCGAGGCCTTGGAGTTGTTCGCCAAGACCGGCGGCGACGCGCTCGATGCGCGCGCCTCTGATCAAGATGTCGGCCGCAACGGGCCGATCCGTATCGCCGTCATGGTCGTAGACGAGTCCGCCCTTGATCAACGTGGTTCGCTGGGTCTCCGGCATGCGACCTCCGTTACGCAATGACGCCGTCCGACAGACGGCGCGAGGATTTTTCACATCAGACGGATCAAGGCATCGGCGGCGACGGCGCCCTTGCCAAGCGGCCTTACGATCAGCGGGTTGATGTCGATCTCGATCAAGCGTTCGGCCTCCCGTTCGGCGAAGCGCGCGACAGCCAAGACAGTATCGATCACCGCCTGCCGGTCCCCGGCCGGACGGCCCCGATAGCCCGCGAGAAGGCGCGCCACCCTAAGCGAGTCGACCGCGGCGCCGGCCGCCGCCGCCGTCACCGGCGGAACGAGAACAAGCCGATCGGCCAGGAGCTCGACCAATGTTCCGCCCGATGCGAGCATCAGAACGAGGCCGAACACCGGATCGCTGACGACGCCAAGAAGCAGTTCCGCCACTCCGTCATCGATCATCGTCTCGACGAGGAAGCGCTGGGATGTCGGGGCCAATCCCTTCGCCGACACAGACCGGGAGATCGCCTCGACGGCCGCCTCGACCTCCACGCGCGATGCGAGACCGAGCCGAACGGCGCCGAACTCGCTCTTATGCGGAATGTCGGCGCTCGCGATCTTGAGCGCGACCGGAAACCCGATCCGTTCGGCAGCGTCGGCCGCCTCGCGCGCCGTCACGATCGTGCCGGCCGGGACGGCGATGCCGGCCTTGGCGAGAAGACTCTTGGCCTCCCACTCGTCGAGCGTCCGCGGCGATTGCGAGGCGTGCGCGTGCCCCAGCAGCCGGACGGCGGGATCGCCTGCGTCGAGGCGCGCGCGGGCGCGGCCGACCGTGACGGCGGAGGCAAGACCCGCCAATCCGTCGGCCATGCCCTGAAGCGCCACGACGCCCTGCGTCCTCATCTTCCTTCGCGCAAAATCCGGCATCGATTCCGGCAGGACACTGAGGATGGCGGCCGGCCGGCCGGCCTTCGCCCGCGCGCGGGTGAAGGCGCCGAGACTGATCTCGACACCGGCGTTCTCGCCCTGCTCATGCCCGATGTAATCGATTACCAGGAGGGCGAGGTCGTGATCGTCCTCCAGCGTCGCCGCCATCAGCGCGTGAAGCTCCGCTTCGCGCCCCCACAATGCGGTCGTGTAGTCGAGAGGATTGGTGACGCTCGCGAAGGGCGGCAGAAGACGCGCAAGCGCCGCGCGATGCGCCGCCGGAGGCTGGGGAAATTCGAGACCGCATCGCT
This sequence comes from Alphaproteobacteria bacterium, assembly GCA_041484095.1. Taxonomy (GTDB): domain Bacteria; phylum Pseudomonadota; class Alphaproteobacteria; order CADEGL01; family CADEGL01; genus JBGPGW01. Next base: position 6,639 of record JBGPGW010000037.1, read on the forward strand.
CGGCCGCGTCGGCCGCGGTGTTCGAATCACCGCCCGAACAGGTAAAGCCGATGATTCGATTGCCCGCGATCGGACCCAGGATGTCGAGCACCTTGAGCGATTCGAGCATTGCGGGCACGGAGGATACTTCCGCGACGCCGATGCGCTCGAAGAAGGCGCGGTAAACCATCTCCGATCCGGCGAGCGAGGCGGTGTGACTGACCGTGAGGCGCTGTCCGAGCGCCGATTTGCCGGCCTTGAGCACGACGATGCCGATCCCTTTCGCATGCGCCTTGCGCACGGAATCCGCGAAGGCCTGCGCATCGCGCAGCCCTTCGAGATAGAGCCCGATCGCGGAGACCCCGGGATCGTCGGCCAGCACGTCGATGAAATCCTCGACACCCAAGACAGCCTGGTTGCCGACGCCGATCGCGTAGGCGAAATCGATCGAGCGATCGTTGACCGTGACGTTGATCGCGAGGTTCCCGCTTTGCGCGATGAACGCGGGGCCGCGTTCGACCCGCCAGGGCCGGTGGTCGATCGGCCAGAGGCTGGCGCCGTGCCGCGCGTCGATGAGCCCGTAGCAATTGGGTCCCACGAGAGCGAGATCGCCGGCGGCCACGACGAGGCGCGCTTGCGCCCCCCGGCCCTCATCGCCAGCCTCGGCAAAACCCGCGGCATAACAGACGGCGCCACCGGCGCCGCGCGCGGCGAGGGCTGCGACCGTCTCGATCGTGGCATCGCGCGGCACCGCGACGAACGCCGCGTCCGGCGGTATGGGCAACTCCGCGACGGCGCGCACGCAGCGCACGCCCTCGATCTCCGTCCGTTTGGGATTGACGACCGAGAACGTGCCCTCAAATCCGTTCGCCCGCGACGAACGGATCGCCGCGGCCACGTGGTCGCCGCCGATGAAGGCGAGATGGCGCGGTCTCAAGAGCCGCGCCAGGTTCCGCCGCCGCGCCGCGTTTGCCGTGCTCATCGTTGTCCGCAGCACCCCGTCAGCGGCCTTGGAAGACGGGCGCGCGGCGCTCCCCGATCGCGCACATCGCCTCGTCGTGATCCGCCGTTTCACCGCACGCCTTGCCCGCCGCGCGTTCGGCCTCGAGCTGCTCCCTGAGGTCGCGCGCGGATGCGGTCTCGATCAAACGCTTCGCATGACGAAGAGCGACCGTCGGCCCGCCGGCGAGCTTTTTCGCGAACGCATCGACCGCCGCCTCGAAACCCGCCGCCGAATGCACGTCGCTCACGAGGCCCCGTGCGAGCGCCTCCGCGGCGGGCCACGCGTCACCCGTGAAGACGAAGCGCTTCGCCTGCTCGAGGCCGAGGATTCGCGGCAGCAGCCACGTGCCTCCCGCATCCGGCGGATAGGCGAGGCGCGTATAGGCGCAGCGGAACGACGCATCCTCGGACGCGATTCGAAAATCGCAAGCAAGCGCCAGATCGAGGCCCGCGCCGACGGCGACGCCGTTCAAGGCCGCGATTGTCGGCACAGGAACCGCCGCCATCTCGCGCACCAGCGCATGCATTTCCTCGACCCACGGCAGAACGATGCCTTTCGCGCGGGCATCCGACCATTCCTTGACGTCGGCACCGGCCGAGAACGCCTTGCCGCGCCCCGTCAGCACGAGACAGCGGGCCTCCCGTCCCGCCGATTCGATCGCCGCGCGGAGGGCGCGAATCGTCGCGAGATCGAGCGCGTTCCGCGCCTCCGGCCGATTGATCGCGACCGTCCACAAGCCGCCCGAACGCTCCGTCTCGACCGTCATCAGTTCTCCCTTTCGCCGCTCACGCGAACACGGCATCGAGAATGCGGAGACCCTGCCCCCGAGACAAGACCCGCACGGGGTTGAGATCGATCTCCCGGATATCCTTCGCCGCCGCCGCCGCGAAGGCCGAGAATTTCGTGAGCATGTCGATCAAAGCCGGAATATCGGCGGGCGGTGCGCCGCGCGCGCCGTCGAGGATCATGCGGCCGGGCAGCTCGGCGATCATGGCCTCTGCGATCTCACGGCCGAACGGCGCGCGCCTGAGGACGAAGGCCTCGAGCGCCTCGACGAAGACGCCGCCGAGGCCGAGCAGGATCATCGGCCCGAAAAGCTCATCGCGCTTCATGCCGAGCACGAGCTCGACCCCCGCCGGCGCCGTCTCCTCGACGAGAACACCGCGGATGCGTGCAGACGGGGCTCGCGAGCGAACCGACGCGATCACCGAGCCGAACGCCTCGCGGACGGCCGCCTCACTCGCAAGACCGAGCGCCACGCCGCCAAGGTCGGTCTTATGAAGGACATCGGGCGAGTCGATCTTGAGCACGACGGGAAACCCGATCCGCCGGGCCGCCGCGACGGCGCTGTCGGCATCGCCGGCGGCCTCGCCGCGGACGACGGGCAGGCCGATCGTCCTCAAGACGCCCTTGGCCTCGACCTCGCCGAGATTCCCGCCGCGCAACGCGGTTGCGACGGCTCCGCCGAGGGGCGGCACGGTCATGACATCCGGCGGCGGGCTCGTGACCGCCCGCGACCACGCCATGAAGCGCGCGATCGCCTGGAAGCCCTTCCGCGCGCCTTCGAGGACCGGCACGCCGCCGTCGATCAGGATTCGGCGAAGACCCTCATCGACGTCGCCCGAGACATTGGTGAGAAAGGCGACCGGCTTGTCGATCGCCTGCGCGGCCTCGACCGTCGCGTCGACGATGGGCTTCAAGAACGCGGCCCCTTCCGGCGGCACCTTGGCACCGCCGGGTATGTCCTGAACGCTGACGACCATGCCGATCGCCGGATCCGCCGCGAGCGCGCGGATGCAGCGGACATAGCCGGCAGGGCTGTAGAACAGCGCACCCGTCACATCGAGCGGGTTCATCACGGTCGCGAAGTCCGGAAGCTCGGCGCGAAGATGCGTCGACGTCTCGGCGCCAAGTGCTGGAAAATCGAGGCCGAGCGCCGCGCCGACATCGACGACGAGCGCGTTCTCGCCGCCCGAGCAGTTGATCGCGCCGATCCCCCCGCCCGAGGCCAGGCGCCGCGGCGATGACAGAAGCGCCGCAACCTCGACGAGCTCGTCGAGCTCGTCGACCTGAACGAGTCCGTATTGCCGGGCGATGGCCGAGAACACTTCGTGGGAGCCGGCCAGGGCGCCGGTGTGGGCGCGCATGGCTTCGGCCGCGCGTGCGGTCCGCCCGGTCTTGCACACGATGATCGGTTTTCGCGCCTCGCGCGCGCGCGCGACCGCGGCGAGGAACCGCGGACCGTCCCCGATCGATTCGACAAAGAGCGCGATCGTGTCGGTGTCGCCGTCGTCGATGAGAAACTCGAGATAGTCCGTGACGGAGAGCACGGCCTGATTGCCGCTCGAGACCGCATAGCTCACATCGACCCGCGCCGCGCTGAGGAGCATGTAGGTGACGGAGCCGCTCTGTGAGACGACGCCGAGACGGCCGCGCGGCATGCTCTCCGGCATCTTGCCCGTATACATGGCGATGCGGCCGACGGTGTTGACGATGCCCATGCAGTTGGGGCCGCACACGGCTATGCCGTGGCGCATCGCGATCGACCCGATTTCGCGCTGGAGCGCCTCGCCCGCCGCACCCGCCTCGGCGAACCCGGCCGAGAAGATGACGGCCGAGCGGAGGCCCATGCGCCCTCCCTCGTCGAGGATCTGAGGAACGGCCCGAGCCGGAATGGCGAAGACCGCGCATTCCGGCATGCGCGGCAGGCTCGAAAAATCGGGATAGCATGGCTGCCCGTGCACGCGCGCGTAGCGCGGGTTGATGGCGTAGACGTCGCCCGCGCGCCCGCCGCCCAAGAGATTCTGGAAGGCGACGGAGCCGTGCTGCGGCCGCTCGCTCGCGCCGATCACGGCGACCGAACGCGGCGACATCAATGCACGCAAATCAAAGCGAGAATCGCTCACGTTCCGCCCCCGATCGCGGACGATTGACCCCCGGCATCCCGGTTGTCAACATCGCCGGCGCGTGATCGGCCGTCAGGCATGCGGCGATCGCCCTCGAGCGGAGGATAACCCATGACGCCCAGGACACCGGCGCCCGAGATCAGCGCCGACGAATTCGCCCGGCGCCGGACACGGGCGACGGAGGCCGCGCGGGCCCAGGGGCTCGATGCCCTTCTCGTCTGCTCGCGCGGCGGCGGCACGATCGACCGCTTCGCGAACGTCGTCTACCTCACCAATTTCTACACGTCGTTTCCCTACATCCCCGACCGCCCCGGCGATTGGACGGGCCGGGCCCATTCGTTCGTGATCCTGCCGGTCGCGGGTGCGCCATGCCTCATCGCGGACCTGCCCTATCTCAGCGAAGCGCGGATGCCGTCCGACCAGATCGTGGTCGTAGACGACGTCCTGGCCTCCCTCGTCCACGAAATCCGGCGGGCCGGGCTCGCGCGCGCGAAGATCGGCCTCGTCGGCGAGGACGTGATCCCCTTCTCGATGATGCGGGCGATCCAGGCCGCCCTGCCGGACATCCGATGGTCGAATGCCGAGGGAATTCTTACGGAACTGCGGGCGGTCAAGTCGCCGGCGGAGATCGCGCTTCTGCGCGACGCGGCCGTCTTGGGTTCCGAGGCGCTCGACGCCATGTTGGATGCGGCCGTGCCCGGTGCCACGCATGGCGACGTCGTCGCCGCGGGCCAGAACGTCATGGCGAGAGCCGGCGCCGTGCTCTCGAATTCGTTCATGGCGTCGGGAACGGGCGGTGAGGCGCCGACGCTCGATCGCTACAGTTTCCCGACCTGGGCAAGTCCCAAGCCGCTCCGAAAGGGCCAGTGGTTCCGCGTCGGCCTCTCGGGCCTGTTGCGCGGCTATTACTTCGACGTCTCGCGCACGAAGCCGATCGGCCCCGCGACGAACGCCCAGATCGACGCCTTCGAGGCCGCGATCTCGGTCGTCGAGGCCGGTCTCGGCGCGATCCGCGTCGGCGCCAAGGCGGGGGAGGTCGCGGATGCAGCACTCGCCATGCAGGAGCGGCTCGGCTATCCCATCAAGAGCGTGTTCTCAGGTCTCGGGCACGGCATCGGCCTCGGCTGGGACAACCCGTGGTTCGTCGCCGGTGAGCCCCTGGTCCTCAAGCCCAACATGGTCCTCAATGTCGAGCGCACGCTGATGCGCGACGGCTATCTCGGCGACTTCGAGGAGACCGTGCTTCTGACAGAGAACGGCACGGAGCTGCTGACGAACGCGAAGCTCCGCCGCTGGTGAACAGGGGCCGATCGCTCAGTTCGCCTTAAGCCCGCCGGACGGCACGCCATCGCGCAGCTGAAGCTGCGTCGCGACGAGCGTGGCGAAGACGCCGCCCCGCGCCACGAGGTCCGCGTAGCGACCGTGCTCGACGATGCGGCCCCCGTCGAGGACGAGCACCAGATTGGCGTCGCGAATCGTCGACAGGCGATGCGCGATGATGAAGGTCGTGCGCCCCTTCATGAGTGCGCCCAACGCCTGCTGGACCTTGGCCTCGGTCACGGCATCGAGCGCGCTGGTGGCCTCATCGAGGATGAGGATGGGCGGATCCTTGAGCAGCGCGCGCGCAATGCCGATTCGCTGACGTTCGCCGCCCGAAAGCGTGCGGCCGCGCTCGCCCACGAGCGTGTCGTAGCCGTTCGGCTGCGCCATGATGAAATCGTGCGCCTCTGCCGCCTTCGCGGCCACGACCAGTTCGGCGTCGGTGGCCTCGGGTTTGCCGATGCGCAGATTCTCCGCGATCGTTCGATAGAACATCGTGCTGTCCTGGAACACCACGCCGATGTTCCGCCTGAGCGAAGCCAGCGTCACATCGCGGATGTCGATGCCGTCGATCGTGATGCGACCTTTCTGCGGATCCCAAAGCCGGTGCAGCAGGGCCATCGCGGTGCTCTTGCCCGCACCGGTCGGCCCCACCAGCGCAATCATGCTTCCCGCGGGAGCGACAAACGTCAGATCCGAAACCGCCGGGCGCTTGCCATCGTAAGAAAGCGCCACATGGCTGAACTCCACCGTGCCGCCGACGCGCCCGAGATCCACCGCGCCGGGCTTCTCTTCGACCGACGGCCGCGTGTCGAGCACGTCGAAGAATTCCGCGAGGCCGGGCATCTGGAAGAACAGGCGCCCGACGAAGCTCAGCGCTTGTTCGAGCCGGCCGATGAGGAGCGTGGCGAACCCCATGAAACTCACGATCTCGCCGACCGTCACCTTGCCCTGCAGATACAACCAGGTGCCGACAAGAAAGATCGCGATCACCGTCAAGGTAGACGATGCGCGCGTCATCACGGTCACGATGGCCCACCAGGTGAGCACGGGGAATTGGGCGCGAAGGACCCTGGTCGTGAGCTCGCCGAGCTGCTGGACCTCGAGTGCCAAGCGCACGAAGCTCTGGATGAGGTTGATGTTGCCAAGCGCGTCGCCGGCACGCTCGGCGAGCTCGGAATGGATGCTTTGGACCTCGGCCTGGGCTTGCTCGGTGCGGGAGATGACGAGCGCGCTCAAGCTCGCGAAGACCAGGAGGAGGACGATCAGAAGCGACGCGAGCTGCCAGTTGAGGAACATGGTCATGGGCAGCAGCACCAGGACCGTGACGAAGGTCGACAGATGCTCGCGGAAAAAGGACAGCCAGATGCCGAAGAGATTGTCCGCGCCCTCCAGCATGATCTTGAGAAGCCGCCCTGAGTGCCGTTCCGTGTGAAAACCCAGCGGAAGCGAGAGCACGTGCTCGAAATAATCGGAGAGACACGCCAGCCGTCTGCGGTGGGCCATGCGATCGGAGTAAAGGGACACGAGAATATTGGCAACGATGCCGCCGATGCCCACAACCGCCCAGATACCCAGCAAGCGGAAGGTCGTCTCCCACACCGCACTCGGGGGCCTCCCGGCACTGCCCGTCAACGCGTCGACCACACGGCCAAAGAGCAGCGGCTCCAGGAAGTTCATCGCCGCCAAGCTTACGTTCGCCATGGCGAGGCCGATCGCCAGCCCCTTCTGCGGCGCGAGAAGCGCCAGCACACGCCGGTAGACGCGAAAAAACTTCATGACCGCATCACCGGCGTCCAGTCATCAATCGATTCCGACAATGCGCATGCGCCGCGCCCATACGCCGGACCATCACGGCGGGTGTCAAAGCTCCGTCGCATCGGCGCCCCAGGATGCAGCCTTCCAACCGACGATCAGGATGATGATTCCGCCTGCGACCGAGAGCCCGTAGGTCGCTGCGAACGTCCAGACCTGGTCACTCAACTTCGAAACGGATTGCGAGACTTCATTCATGGCGATCGACCCCCACCTTTGTTCATGCGCGATGGCGGCTCGAGCCGACGGGCTTCCGCCGATCGGGGCCTTGGCGCGGGCGGCCTCCGGAGTTCAAATCCCACGGTTGACCCCGCCGTCGACCAGAATGTTCTGACCGGTGATGTATCCCGCGTCGGGCGAAACGAGAAATGCCGCCGTCTTCGCCACTTCGGACAGCTTGGCGCTCCGCCCCATCGGGATCGTGCGGATGATCGCCGGCTCGGCCGGCCAGTTCTCGACGATGCCCGGCAGCATGTTGTTCATGCGGATGCCGTCGCGGGCGTGGCGGTCGGCATAGAGTTTCGTAAAGCCGGCGAGTGCGAGGCGAATCGAGCCGGATACGGGGTAGGTGATGCGCGGCTCGAGCGCCGCGAAGGTCGAGATGTTGACGATCGCGCCGCCGCCCTGCTTCTGCATGAAGGGCGTCACCAGCCGCGCCATGCGCACGACATTGAGCAGAAGGACGTCGACGCCCTCGTGCCACTGCTCGTCGGTGACTTCGAGCGGAGAACGTTCGTGGTCCGGATCATAGGCCGCGCGCGTGCCGTGAAAGGTCGCGGGCGCATGCGCCGTATTGTTGATGACCGCGTCGATGCGGCCGTGGCGCTTCATCGTCGCCTCCACGAGCGCCTTCAAATCGTCGGGGTTCGTCACCGACCCGGCCATGCCGAAGCAGCCGAGTTCCTTGGACAGCTTCACGCTGTTGGTCGGCGACATCACTGAGAGTTCGTAGCCCCGGGCCGCAAGCTCGCGCGCGCAGGCCTCACCAATGCCTCGCCCCGCCGCCGTCACGATCGCGACATTCGCCATGTCCGCTCCTCTCGTCTGGACACCCTATGTAGCATCGGTCCTCATTCTTGTTGGAGTCGGAATGTCGGCTCGTCAGCCGAAAGACATGAGCAGCGGCGCGGCACCACGCGATCGGTGTGCCGATCTGCCCGGGCGGCTAGGATGGTCGGCGGTGGGGCAACGGGCTGGCGGACGCGATCGATGGCAGAGAAAACGTATGAGGTGATCATCATCGGCGGCGGCATCGCCGGGCTCGCGGCCGCCCATGCGCTCCGCGACCGCGACATCATCGTCTATGAGGCCGATGAGCGGACCGGCGGCCGCGTGTTCAGCCAGCGCCGTCAGCCCTACTGGATGTCGGTCGGCGCCCATATTCTGGGCGGGGCCGACACGGCGATGGGGCGCCTCGCGACCGATTTGGGGCTCAATCTCGTGCCGATCCAAGGCGACATGACCGCCATCTGGACGAAGGGGAAACTCGTGCGCGGGGGACGGCCCGAGCTCTACCCGTTCCGGCTTGCCTTGCCGTTCGCAGCCCGGCTGTCGCTTATCCGCGCGGGGCTCCGTTTCAAGCGCGCCGTCGACCGTGCCGTCGCGGCGACGCCGGATGCAATCCACGGGAACCGCGAATTCGACGGCGACTACCCGATCGTCGCGGGCGACGCCCTACTCGACGAACGGCCCTTCTCCGAAATTCTCGGCACGACCCATCCGGCCGTCCACGGCCTCTTTCGGTCGGCAGCCAACCGCCTCGCCTCGGAGCCGCACGAGCTTTCGGGCCATTTCGGCTCGAGCGTGATCGGCAGTCTCTGGGCCATGGGCAAACGCCATGCGATGACGGTCGAGGGCGGGCTTGGTGAGATCACCCGCGCGCTCAGCGAACGCGTGAGCGATCGCATCGTCACCGGCGCCAAGGTGACGAGGGTCCGGGCCGGCCGGCCCTGGGCCGAGGTCGACGTCAGTCGAGGCGATCGGCAGGAAACCGTCCGCGCACGGTTCGTCGTGTTCGCCGCGCAGGCCTGGGCCGCGCAAGAGACGATCGCGGCTCTGCCCTCCGACAAGGCCGAAGCGCTGAGACACATCAAATATGGGCCCTATGTCGTGATGGCGGCCCTCACGCGGGAGAGGGGTCCGATGCCCTATGACGATCTCTACGCCGTCGCGATCGGCGGGCGCACGCTCTCCATGCTGTTCAACACGGTCAATCCGCTCCGGACCGGCCCGGCCGCCCGAACGCCCGGCGGGGCCTTGATGATGTATGCGGGCGGGGAACGCGCCGCGTCCCTCATGTCGCAATCCGACGAAGCGATCCGGTCGCGCTTTCTCTCCGACGTTCATGCCGTCTTCCCCGAGGCCGAAGGTCAGGTCGAGGAAACATGGATCCGGCGCCTGCCGCGGGGCTATCCGTTCTGGGAGCCGGGCCGCCTCGCCCGGCAGGCAGCGCTCGCGCGTCCGCTCGAGAACATCCACTTCGCCGGCGACTGGGTCGAATACCCCTCGACCGATTCCGCCGTACGGTCCGCCCAACTCGCCGCGCGGGTCATTCGAGGCCGTCTCGGCTGAGTTTTACGCACAACCCATACGCATAGTGTTTCGACGGCGAGCCGATGGCCATCGGCTTCAAATTGACGCTCGTCAGGGCCTGTGCGACAGTTTTAGCGAAGATTCGCGCTTGATGAAGGCGCTTTGTCCGGACGTGTTTGGCTCAGAGATTATGCAATCCGAACGCAGTCGCTGCGGCTCACCGTCGGCCTTCTTGGCCAGCGCGGAGCCGCACGGAATCAGGGGGAGGCACTGACCATGACCGACAAGCAATCCAGACGGTCGCCGAAAGACGGCCTGACGCGGCGTGAGTTCAATGCGAGCGTCGCCGCCGCAGGCGCAGTGGCTGGAACGGGCGGTCTCGCCGCACTCGGCGGCCGCCAGGCCTTCGCGCAGACACCGAAGAAGGGCGGCAAGATCAAAGCCGCCTGGGATTCGACGAGCGCCAAGGACACGATGGACCCCGCGAAGACGCTGAGTCTTCTCGATCTCGGCCGCGCCAATCTCTGCTTCAGCCGTGTCGTCGAGGTGGGACCGGACATGAAGCTCCGGCCCGGACTCGCCGAATCCTGGGAAAGCAGCAAGACCGCCGACGAATGGGTGTTCAAGATCCGCAAGGGCGTTACCTTCCACAACGGCAAGTCGCTGACCGCCCAGGACGTCATCTACACCATCAAACGCGTGCTCGATCCCGCGACCGCCTCGCCGGCCAAGGTGCAGATCGACGACATCGATCCCGCGACGCTAAGGGCCGACGACGCGCAGACCGTGCGCTTCAAGCTGAAATCACCCAACGCCGACATGCCGGCGCTGATGGCAGTCCAGCACCTCCACGTCGTCCCCGACGGCCACACCGACTTCATGAAGCCCGTGGGCACCGGCCCGTTCGCGTGCAAGTCGTTCGAGCCCGGCGTCAACGCCGTCTTCACGCGCAGCGCGAATTTCTGGAAGGGCGACGGCAAGCCCTACCTCGATGAGGTCGAGACCATCGGCATTCCCGATCCGACCGCGCGCTTCAACGCACTTCTTGCGGGCGACATCCACACGATGACCAAACTCGACGCGAGCCTCCTGGCCCGCGCCAAGACGATCCCGGCGATCGAGATTCTGTCGACGCCCGGCCCGGCGCACGCGACCTATCCCATGCGCTCGGACGCGGCACCGTTCGACAACAACGACGTGCGGCTGGCCATGAAGTATGCGGTGGATCGCAAGAAGCTCCTCGAGCTCGCCTATGCGGGGCAAGGTTCGGTCGCGTTCGATACGCCGGTGCCGCCGTTCGACCAGTTCTTCAATTCAGAACTGCCCGCCCGCCCCTATGATCCGGACAAGGTCAAGTTCCATCTGAAGAAAGCGGGCCAGGAGAACACGACCTTCGAGCTTTACACCTCGACGGCCGTCGCCGGCGGCGTGGACGCGGCGAATGTCTACGCCGAGATGGCGAACAAGGCGGGCGCCAAGGTCAAGGTCGTGCAGGCCCCCGCCGACGGCTACTGGTCCGCCATCTGGATGAAGAAGCCTTGGGCCATGAGTTTCTGGTGGGGCCGGCCGACGGCCGATTCCGTGATGAGCATCGTCCACTCATCCGAAGCCAAGTGGAACGAAGGCGCCTGGAAGAACCCGAAGTTCGACCAGCTGCTGAAGGACGGCCGCGGCACCACGGACTTCGCCAAGCGCAAACAGTACTACTGGGAGGCGCAGAGGCTTCTTTATGATGAGGGTCCGACGCTCATCCCCGTCTTCAC
>JBGPGW010000038.1:0-17937 GCA_041484095.1 Alphaproteobacteria bacterium
CATTGCAATGGAGAACGCTTGCTGTCATTTTTTCGGTGGTCGACCATCGTTTTCTTCTTCGGCGGGGAGGGGGGAACTCCCGATTCTTTTCGTCGGCCGTTCCTCGGGAACACGCATGTCGCTGCCCAAAATCTTCGCAGTCATCATTGGCGCCGGACTCGTTCTGGCCAGTTGCGCCTTCTCCGACGACGTCTTGTGGCCGAAACTGACAGGCGATGACCCCGCAGGAAAGGAGGCGGCAAAACCTGCCTCTACCGCGCAGACCGCACGGCCTGCCGCCGGCCAGGCCTATGCGACGATGACGCCGCAGCCGTCTCCGAACGCCGCGCAACCCGCCCAGCCGATCCAGGGCCTGCCCTATACGAGCGCGCCGCGTCCCGCGGCACCGCAACTTGCTCAGGCGCAGTCGAGTCAGGCGGCGGTCCCGAGCAATGCGCCGGCCGGAAGCGCGCCGAGCGCCCAGTCGCAGCAGATCATGCCGACGCCAGCAACGCCGAGCGGCACCTATGTGGGCCAGAAAGTGGCGGATCTGCGCAGCCAGCTCGCTCAGCTTCAACAGACCGTCGCAGGGCACAGCGCGACGATCAATCAAACGCGCGCCGAAGCCAATCAAAACGCCGAGCGCTATCACGGCCTCGTCGCCACGATCAATGCGCGGCTGCAGATCGGCACCACGCCGGGCAATCCCATGCTGCTCGGCCAGTGGAGCCAGGCACAGCTCGAGCTCGACCGCCTCAACGAGGCGGTCGGCCGCATGAACGCAGGCGCCAACGCCGTGGCAGGCGACCTATCGATCGCCTCCTTCATCCTCGAATCCGTGCGCGCCGCCTATGGGTTGCAAGGCGCCGTCGAAGAGGATCACCGTCAACTGAACGTCCTCGAAGACGAGATCAACCGGACCGTCGTCACGATCGACAGGGTCTTGAACGACCTTTCGAACGAGGTGAGCCGCCAAAGCATCTATGTGGGCCGCGAACGGAGCAATCTCACGGCCCTCTCGGTCGCCATCAAGAACGGCGAGATGTTCGGCCAAAGCCTCGCGAATCGCGCCTTCGCGCCTTCGTCATCCGCCTCGGGAGCGCCCCAGCAGCTCGGCGCCGGCGGTGCCGCGCAGACGGGCCGCCGGCCGCTGGTCGTCATCCGCTTCGACAACCCGAAAGTGGAGTATGAACAGGCCCTCTACACGGCCATGAAGGGCGCGCTGGACCGCCGCCCGGACGCGACCTTCGAGGTCATGGCCGTGGCGCCGCTCAAGGGCTCGCCCAGCCAAACCGCGACCAAGGCGACATCGTCCAAACGCAATGCCGACAAGGTCCTGCGCTCGCTGACCAGCATGGGACTGCCGGCCAGCCGCGTCACGATGACGTTTACGACGAGCGAAGGCGCGGAATCGAGCGAAGTGCACATCTTCGTGCGTTGAACCCGCCTCGGCACGGCGCTGAGGAATGTGCGAGGCCCCGGGGCGTTCCTCGGGGCCTTTGTGTTTGACCGGAAGGATGACCGGCGTGGAATCCGACGAACGGTTCACGAAATCATTCCCCGTATCGTGGGAGCAATTGCACAGGGATTCGAAGGCGCTCGCATGGCGCCTCGTCGAACGGAATTCGTGGGCGGGTATCATCGCGATCGCCCGCGGCGGCCTCGTCCCGGCCACCATCGTCGCACGCGAGCTCGAAGTCCGCATCCTCGATACCATCTGCATCGCGAGTTACGATCACCAGGCTCAGGGCGAGGCCCGCATCCTCAAGGCACCGGCCCATGACGGCGAGGGCTGGCTCATCATCGATGATCTCGTCGATACCGGCTCCACCGCACGCGCCGTGCGCCGGCTGCTGCCGAAGGCGCATTTTGCGGCGGTCTACGCCAAGCCCGCGGGGCGGCCTCTTGTCGACACGTTCATCACCGAAGTGAGCCAGGATACCTGGATCCATTTTCCCTGGGACATGGAACCGCAATTCATCCGTCCGATCGCCGATCAACGCCCGCCGCGCTGAAAGGGCGCGTCCGGCAGGGAGCCCGTCCGTGCCAGCAGCCAGCCATCGCTCCATCGGCGTCATTCTTCCCGATGACGGCCCCTTCGACTACGAATGGCTGAGGCTTCGGCCCTGGCTCCGCGCCAATGGCTTCGCGCAATTCGACTACCACCTCACCCGCACGCCCGCCGACGGCATCATGGTGCCGGACAACTTGCGCGCGATCGGCCGCAAGGAGGTTCTCGTGCCGGCCGCGCGCCGGCTCGTGGCCAAAGGCGCCGAGATCATCCTATGGGCCTGTACGACGGGCAGCTTCGTCGGAGGGCGGCAGGATGCCGAAGCGCAGGCCGATGAAATCGTGAAAGCCCTGGGAACGCCGGCAACGAACACCTCGCTCGCCATGGTCGAGGCGGCGTTGAGCCTGGGGACGCGCGAGGTCGATCTTCTCAGCGCCTACACCGACGAGGTCACGTCTCTTCTCGCACGGTTCCTTCGCGATTCGGGATTGAGCGTCGAGCGCGTGTCGAGTCTGGGCTGTGTTCATACCGCCGATTCGGCTGCGGTCGACATCGAAGCGGCCGTTGCCCGCTTTGCCGAGCAGCATCCGGGATCGTCGCGTCCGATCATGATTCCGGACACGGCGATCAACACGCTCTCGATCCTGCCCCGCCTCATGGCGCGGGCGGGCCGGCCGGTGATCACGGCGAATCAGGCGTCGCTCTGGCATGCCCTGGCCTGTCTCGACCCCGACACCACACCCGACGTCCTGCGCCTGTATCGCCTGTAGCCGTGCCGTTCAGCCGGTGCTGCGTTCCACCGGCGCGTTGTCGATGAGCCGCGTCGAGCCGAGCCAGGCCGCGACGAGGACACGGGCCGGCGCCTCGATTCGGCCCACCGGCTCCAGACTCCGGGCGTCCGCGACCGCGAGATAATCGATCCGGCTGAACCCGGCCGCCGTGAGCGCCGTCCGTCCCCATTCGATCGCCTCGGCGGGCATCGTGACGCCGCGCGCAAGGCGATCAGCCATGTCGCTGATGGTGTGATAGAGGGCCGGAATGATCCGGCGTTCGTCCGCGCTGAGATAGGCGTTCCGCGAGGACAACGCGACGCCATCCGCGCCCCGCATGGTCGGAATGCCGACGATCTCCATCGGCAGATCGAGATCGCGCGCGAGACGCTTGATGATCTGCAGCTGCTGGTAATCCTTCTCGCCGAAAAAGGCGAAATCGGGCAGCGCCTGGATCAGGAGCTTCGCCACGATCGTCGCCACGCCCTCGAAGTGGCCGGGGCGGTGCGGCCCGCACAACCCTTCGGACAGGCGCGCGACCCGCACCGTCGTCGCGAATTCGGGCGGGTACATGACCTCGACGGCGGGGGCGAACAGAAGGTCCGTGCGCGCAACCGCGAGCTTGGCCGAATCGCTGGCCTCCGTTCGCGGATAGCTTTGGAAATCCTCGCGGGGGCCGAACTGCGTCGGATTGACGAAGATCGTCGCGATCACCCGTTCGCACCGCGCGCGCGCCGCATGCACAAGCGCCATGTGGCCGTCGTGAAGCGCGCCCATCGTCGGCACCAGGCCGATCCGGGCGCCGTCCTTGCGCCACGCGGCAACATATTGCCTCAGCTCGGCGACGGTTCGAGCGATTGCCAAATCGCCGTGCGACGATTTATCCATGGCGTCTGATCACGCGCTTGGCGGTGGCAAGGGATGTCCGCCGGAGGCAGATCAGGCCCGCTTCGCGAGCCCATAGCAGTGCTCGGGGCCGGGAAAGCGGCGTTTGCGAACGTCCCCCGCATAGGCCGCGACCGCGCTCGTGATCGCGTCGCCAAGCTCGGCGTAGCGCTTGACGAATTTGGGGACGAACCCTGCGAAAAGGCCGAGCATGTCGTCGGTCACGAGGATTTGGCCATCGCATGCGGGCGATGCGCCGATTCCGATCGTCGGCACGGTGATGCGTGCGGTCACGGCACGCGCGACGGCCTCGACCGTGCCCTCCACGACGACGGCGAATGCGCCGGCCTCGGCGATCGCCACGGCATCGTTGATGATGTGCTCCGCCTCCGTCACGGTACGCCCGCGCGCGCCAAAGCCGCCGAAGCTGTTCATCGATTGCGGCATGAGGCCGACATGACCGAGAACCGGTATGCCGCGCGCCGCGAGGAATCGGACGGTATCGACAAACTCCGCGCCGCCCTCGAGCTTCACCGCCGCCGCGCCCGTTTCCTTCATGACGCGCGCCGCACTCCGAAACGCCTGCCGCGGCGATTCCTGGTATGAACCGAAGGGAAGATCGACGACCACGCAGGCATGCGCGGCACCCCGCACGACTGCCGCGCCATGCGCGATCATCATGTCGAGAGTCACGGGCAGCGTGCTATCCATGCCGTAGAGAACCATGCCAAGCGAATCGCCAACCAAAAGCAGGTCGACATGTTGATCGAGAAGTCGCGCCATGGGAGTCGTGTACGCCGTCAGGCACACGATGGGGGTGACCCCTTTCATGGCCCGAATCGCCGGCACGGTCATCGGTTTCATCTCGACCACTTTGCTCATCGCCTCCCTCCCTACGGGAGAAGGCCGCCTTTTCGGGCGGCCAGCGGCTGGGCGCCATTCCCGGCGCCTCTGCCGCAGTGCACAATCATGCGCCGGGCGGGCAGCGCACGCAAGCGACCTGCGGATTTTGTATTTAATATATTAAAAATCAATGTGTTAGTTAATGAAATCGCGCTGGGATCATGACGCCATGCTGCGTCCGCGAAGCAGGCAGGTGAGCGAGGCGCCCGGCGGCGCAGCGCTTCAGCCTGCGCGGCGCCTCTCGCATCGCCGGCGAATCGGCCAAGCGGGCAAAATCCCGCTCCGCATCGCGCTGTGCTTTTTCGCAGTCGCCTTGCCTGCCTGCACCGCAGAGCAATCACCGGCCACGCATGTCCAATCCGAAATTTCCACGCTGCGTGCGGCACCGCGCGACGCCGTCGAAGCCCAGCGCTTCATGGTGGCCGCCGCCAATCCGCTTGCCGCCGAAGCAGGGCGCGCCATGCTTCGCGCCGGCGGGAGCGCCGTGGATGCCGCAATCGCCGTGCAGATGGTTCTCAACGTGGTCGAGCCGCAATCATCCGGCATCGGCGGCGGCGGATTCCTTCTTCACTACGCCGCCTCATCCGGGGAGATCGCCGCCTATGACGGACGGGAAGTCGCGCCGGCCGCCGCAAAGCCCGACAGGTTCCTCGGCGCCGACGGTCAGCCGATCGCGTTCGTGGCCGCGGCACGATCGGGCCTTTCGGTCGGCGTGCCCGGCGTGCTTCGCATGCTCGACCGCGTCCACAGGGATCATGGAAGACTGCCATGGGCGCGCTTGTTCGAGCCCGCCATCGAGATCGCGGAGAAGGGCTTTGCCGTCTCCCCGCGCCTTCATGCGTCTCTCAAGGCGGATTCGACCCTGCGGTCCATGTCCGCGGGCCTCTACTTCTACGAGCCCGACGGGCAGCCGAAAGCGGTCGGAACAATTCTGCGAAATCCCGCGCTCGCCGCCACGTTCCGCGCCATCGCGCGCGACGGGGCCGAAGCCTTCTACCGCGGGCCCATCGCAGCCGATATCGTCCGCGCGGTCGGGGACGCGCCGCGCGCGTCGGGCGGCATGACTCTTCCGGACATCGCCGGCTATGAGGCGAAGAAACGGCCGGCGCTTTGCGCGCCCTATCGTGCCTGGCGAATCTGCGGCATGCCGCCGCCGAGCTCCGGCGGCGCGGCAGTCCTGCAAATCCTCGGAATTCTCGAAGGATTCGAGCTGAGCCGCCTGTCCCCGGAATCGGCTGAATCCGTCCATCTCGTGGCCGAAGCGAGCCGGCTCGCCTTTGCCGACCGCAACGCCTTCCTCGCCGATCCGGACTTCGTCGCGATCCCGCTCGAACGTCTTCTCGATCCGACCTATCTCGGCATGCGTGCGCGCCTGATCTCCCGCGACCGGGACATGGGGACGGCCCGGCCCGGCCTCGCATCCGACCGCGCCGACCAAGCGAACGATGCAACCCATTCGACGACGCACCTCTCCGTGGTCGATGCGGCCGGCAACGTCGTCGCCTTCACGTCCAGCATCGAGCACATGTTCGGATCCGGCCTCATGGTGCGCGGCTTCCTCCTCAACAACCAACTCACCGATTTTTCCTTCGAGCCTTCGAGAGGCGGCCGCCCGATCGCCAACAGGGTCGAAGGCGGCAAACGCCCGCGCAGCTCGATGTCGCCGATAATCGTATTCGACCAGGCACGGCGGCCTATTCTCGCGATCGGCTCCGCGGGCGGTGCCTACATCATTGCGACCGTCACCAAGACTCTCCTCGAGAATCTCGACTGGAAGCGTGATATTCAGAGCGCCATCGAGGCGCCGAGCTTCGCCAACCGCAACGGAGCGACGGAACTCGAATCGGGGACGGCCCTGGAGGCTTTGCGCCTGCCCCTCGAAGTCATGGGCCACACGGTCCTGCTGACCCCTATCCCGAGCGGCCTTCACGGCATCGCCATCGTGGGACGAAGGCTTTTTGGCGGTGTCGATCCGCGGCGCGAGGGCGTCGCGCTTGGTGAGTGACCCGCGCCCGCCCGCCTGCCGCCCTTCGCGGCCTTGCTAGAAAGCACCGACAATGACCGAACCCGATCGTCCCACCATTCGACTGATGCCGAGCCGCGACAAGCGCGCGCGGACCGGCTACCCCTGGGTCTATTCGAACGAAATCGACATGAATGCCCAGGCCAAGGCGCTGGCGCCGGGCCGTCTCGTGGCGCTGCTCTCGGACGGGGGACGGCCGCTCGGGACCGCAACCTTCAACCCCAATGTTCTGATCGCGGCGCGGCTCCTGTCTTCCGACCCGACCGCGGCCATCGACGAGGATTTCCTGGCCCGTCGCCTTGGGCAGGCGCTCGCGCTCCGGAGCCGTATTTTTGCCGAGCCCTTCTATCGGCTCGTCCACGCGGAAGCCGACGGCCTCGGCGGCCTCATCGTCGATCGCTTCGGCGATGTCGTCGTCGCGCAGATCACGACGGCCGGCATGGAACGGCTGCGCGATGTCATCGTCGCGGCCCTGGATCGAACGCTTCAGCCAGGGGTGATCGTGCTCCGCTGCGACTCCGCGGTCCGCGAACTGGGCGCGGGTGAAGCCTATGCAAACGTGGTCAAGGGTGCGCTCACCGGCCCCATCGAAATACCGGAGGGCAAGGTCCGATTCCTGGCCGACCTCCATGGCGGGCAGAAGACGGGCTGGTATTTCGATCAGCGCGACAACCGCCTGTTCATGTCTCGTCTCGCCGAGGGCGGGCGGATACTCGATGTCTATTGCTACTCCGGCGGGTTCGCCCTTCAGGCCGCGGCCGCAGGCGCGCGGGAGGTCGTGGCCATCGATCGATCGGCCGACGCGCTCGCTCTTGCGGAAAAAACAGCCGCGATGAACGGTCTCGCCGATCGCTGCACCTTCGAGCGCGGCGAGGCCTTCGCGTCGCTTCAGCGCCTCACGGCCGAAGGTGCCAAATTCGATCTGGTCATCGCCGATCCGCCGGCCTTCGTGAAGTCGCGAAAGGATCTTGCCGTGGGTGTCCGCGGCTATCGGAAGCTTGCGTCCCTGGCGGCGAGCGTCGTGGCACCCGGCGGATTCCTGCTCATGGCCTCGTGTTCTCACAACGTCGATGAGGCGACGTTTGCCGAACAGGTTCGCCGCGGCCTCGGCAAGGCCGGACGCACCGGGCGCATCCTCCGGCGGGCAGGCGCGGGACCCGACCACCCCATCCACGTCAGCCTGCCGGAGACGGCTTATCTCAAGTCCGAAGTGTTGCAGCTCGATTGAGGGCGCCCGATCTCCCGCGCGCTTGCGGGGCCCGGCCACGCCGGGATCGGCCGAACGGCACGCCGCAAATGGCCGGCGATCAGCCGAATCGCAGAAGGAACCGAACGAGCCGCCGCGTTCGCTCGCTGAACAGCCTTGGCGTGAAATAACTGCCGGCCACGCGCTTGTTGATCTCACCCAATGTCGGGTAAGGCGCGATCATGCCCGCGATCGTTCCAATCCGCATCCGCCCGGCGATGGCGAGTCCCCAGACCTGGATAAGCTCGCCCGCATGCGGCCCGACAATCGCGGCGCCGAGAATGCGGCCGCGGCGGTCCGTGATCACCTTCGCCAAGCCTTCGATCGTCCGTTCCGTCTGCGCGCGATCGTTATCGGCAAACGGCCACCGCAAGATCTGGATCGCGCCGTGGCGCTCGCGGGCCGCACTCTCGGCCAATCCGACCTGAGCGATCTCGGGGTCGGTGAATGTGACCCACGGCAAGGCGCGGAGATCAACTTTGGCCGGTATACGGAACAGCGCGTTGCGGAGAATGATGCCGGCGTGGTGGTTTGCCATGTGGGTGAATTGCGGACCGCCGGCGGCATCGCCCGCGGCATAGACGCGTCGATTGGTCGAGCGCAGGCGCGCATCGACCGTCACGCCCTGGGGCGAGTAGGCGATCCCCGCCGCCTCAAGACCGAGATTCGCGACATTGGCGCGCCGGCCGACGGCGAGAAGAAGGTGCGAGCCTTCGAGCCAACTCTCCCGCCCATCGCGGTGAAATTGGACCGCGACGTTTTCCCCGCGCCGCTCGACTTTGAGCACGCGACTTCCTTCCATGATCGCGACGCCATCGGCGCGCAGCGTTGTGCGCACGATCTCCACCAGCTCCGGGTCGTCTTTCGGCAGGATGTTCGCCATCTCGACGATGGTGACATCGCTGCCGAGCCTGCGGTGGGCCTGCGCGAGTTCGCATCCGATCGGGCCGCCGCCGATGATGATGAGATGCCTCGGACACGCCGTCAGGTCGAAGACGGTTTCGTTCGTCAGATATGACGTCTCACCAAGACCAGGGATCGGCGGGACGAAGGCCGAGGACCCCGTCGCGATGACGAAACGCCGCGCGCGGATTCGATGGGGACCCGCGACGACTTCGTCGGGCCCGGTGAACCGGGCGGTCTCCTCGATCACCGTCACGCCGAGACCCGTGAAGCGTTCGACGGAATCGTTGGGTGCGATCGCCGCAATCACGCCATGCACATGCCGATGAACCGCCGCGAAGTCGACGGCGGGCGGCCCGATGCGAATGCCGAACGCCCCTGCCCGCCGGATCGCATCCACCGCGCGGGCCGCCGCGAGAAGCGATTTCGAAGGGACGCAGCCGTCGTTGAGACAGTCGCCGCCCATCTTGCCGCGCTCGATCAGCACCGTCTTCGCACCCATCTGCGAGGCACCCGCCGCGATGGTGAGGCCACCCGAGCCGCCGCCAATGACGCAAAGATCGGATGTAATGATTTCAGCCATCCCGCTCCGCCTCTTCGATCAGCCGGACATGCGCGACCGGCGGGCCTTGCGCCACTTGTATGCGACAGGCACCAGCGCCAAAAGCGCCAATCCGATGATCGGGGTCAAGATCGCCGGCCCGAAGATGACAGACGGATCGGGGGTCTTTCCCATCTCGATGAGGGCGCCAAGACCGTTGCCGAAGCTGGCATAAACGAATGTTCCCGGAATGATTCCGAGCGCCGTGCCCAAGACATAGGTTCGCAGCGGCACGCCGAGGAAAGCCGGCACGAGGTTGACGAGCCAGAACGGAAACAACGGCACGAGACGAAGCGCGATGAGATAGCTGAACGCGTTCGCCCGAAAGCCGGCTTCCATCTTGGAGAGGAAAGGGCCTGCCCGAGCGCGCAGCAGATCGCGAAAGGCCGTCCGCGCGGCCACGAACACCGCCGTCGCCCCCATGACGGCACCGACCAGGGCACAGAGCGTCCCCCAGTAGGTCCCGAACAAAAAACCCCCGACGATGGTCAGGAACGCGCCGACCGGCAGCGACAAGGCGACGACCAAGGCATAAATCATGATGAAGACGACCGCCGCGACCGGCCGATCGCGCGCGACCCAGGCGACGAGGTCGTCCCGGTGGTCGCTCAGCGCCTCGAATTCGAGGTACTCGTTAAGACCCAGCCCGTAGACGGCAGAGAGCCCGGCGACGAGGATAATGACGGGAATCAGCCTCTTGACCGAGAAGGACTGCCTCGCCGCACGCTGATCGTTCTGTTCCATGCCGTCCGCCGACATCCTCGGCCATGCGGCGCGCCCCGTCCCGCGGCACGCCCGGCATCTTACACGAGAGTCCGAGGCGGACCAGTCACTTGGGCGCGAAAGCGCGGATTTCCGTGGCGAACGGAGCCGCCCTCGATTGACTTCCCGCGCCTAAGCCCTTATACAGCGGGCCGTTCATAAATCGCCGGAGTTCGATGTGAAGCGCACGTATCAGCCGAGCGTGTTGGTCCGCAAGCGGAGACACGGATTCCGGTCCCGGATGGCATCGCCCGGTGGCCGCCGCGTATTGGCGGCGCGCCGCGCCAAAGGGCGCAAGCGTCTGACGCCCTAAACGATGCGGATTACGGTCGGGCGCCTCACGAAACGTCCCGACTTCCTCCGTGTCGCGGGCGGACGACATAAATGGGCCGCGCCCGGCCTCGTTCTTCAAGCCCGTCGGTCGGAGGTTACGGATGAGACGCCTCTCTGTCGCATCGGATTCACTGCGACACGCAAGGTCGGGCCGGCGGTCGTGCGCAACCGTGCGCGGCGGCGTCTGAGAGCCGCGGCAGCCCAAGTGATGCCGGATCACGCCATGCCCGGATTCGATTACGTGCTGATCGCGCGCGCGGAGACATGCCGGCGCCCGTTCACGGCGCTCGTCACCGATTTGATCGAAAGCCTGAGGCGGCTCGGCGCGCTTCGGACCGGACAGGGCAAGGCATGACGCCCGTCGCGCACCTCCTCCGCGGCTTGATCCGCGTCTATCAGTACGCGATCGCGCCCATGCTCCAAGGTCGGTGCCGATACCTGCCGACATGTTCGCATTACGCCCTCGAGGCGATCGAGCGCCACGGCGCCGTCAAAGGCGCGGTCCTTGCCGGCATCCGGCTTGCGCGGTGTCATCCCTGGGGGGGCGCCGGCTATGATCCCGTCCCCGAGCCAGCCCGCCATCCCATTGCGCGCGCTTGGCACTCCTCATCCGCCCCGTAACCATTTCGTCCCGATCAACGATGGAACAACGCAATCTCTTCGCCGCGCTCGCGATCTCGCTCGCGATCATCGTCGGCTTCCAATACTTCTACGAGATTCCGCAGCGCGAACGCGCCTTGCGCGAGCAGGCCGCGAAGTCGCAGTCGACCGAACAAGCGCCCTCTTCGTCCCAAGCGCCGGCAACCAGCACGCCGCCCCAGGCGCCGGGGAGCGCGCCGCCCGCGATCCAAGGCGCCGCGGCCTCGCCGGCGACGCATGAGGCCGCGCTCGCCGCGGGCCCGCGCGTGCGAATCAACACGCCGCGCCTTCACGGCTCGATCGCGCTCGTGGGTGCGCGCTTCGATGACCTCACGCTCGCCGACTATCACGAGACGACGGATCCAAAGAGCCCGGAGATCAAATTGCTCTCCCCGGTCGGGGCGCCGGGCGCTTATTTCACCGAGTTTGGATGGACGACGACGGCCAGCCCGAAACTTGCCCTTCCGGGCGCGGATACCGTCTGGCACGCGAACCGGGATACGCTGTCGCCCAACAGCCCCGTCACGCTGACCTGGAACAATGGCGAAGGCCTCGTCTTCACGCGCACGATCTCGATCGACGAGAACTACATGTTCACGGTCACCGACCGCGTCGAGAACACGGGACCGGCGGCTGTCCCGCTCTATCCCTATGGATTGATCTCCCGCTGGGAGACGCCGCCGACGGCCGGGTTCTATATCCTCCACGAAGGCCCGTTGGCCGTCCTCAACAACCAACTTGAGGAACCGAACTACAAGGCGCTGCGCGAGGACGGCGCCATCAAGAAGGTCAGCACCACCGGCGGGTGGGTCGGCATCACGGACAAGTATTGGATGGTCGTGCTCGCTCCGGAGAAGGTGGAGCGGCTCGAGGCCAATTTCGCCTATCAAGGGCAAAACGGTCAGGACAAGTACCAGGCCGACTACATCGGGACGGAGGCTCTTACGGTCGCGCCTGGCGGGTTCCTCGAGACGCGGAGCCTGATGTTCGCCGGCGCCAAGCAGGTGCCGCTCCTCGACACCTATGCGGAGAAATACGGCGTCGAAAAGCTCGACCGCGCGGTGGTGTTCCGCTGGCTTTATTTCGTCGCGCGGCCGCTGTTCTACGGGCTCCTCGAGATCAACAAGGTGACCGGCAATTTCGGCATCGCCATCCTCCTGCTGACGGTCATGGTCAAGCTGCTGTTCTTCCCGCTCGCCAACAAATCATACCGCTCGATGAGCCGGATGAAGGCGCTGCAGCCAGAGATGACGAAGATCCGGGAACGTTATGCCGAAGACAAGCAGCGCATGCAGCAGGAGATGATGGCGCTCTACAAGCGCGAGAAGGTCCATCCGGCCTCGGGATGTCTGCCGATTCTCGTCCAGATTCCGGTCTTCTTCTGCCTGTACGAGGTGCTGTACGTCACCATTGAGATGCGTCACGCGCCGTTCTACGGCTGGATCAAGGACCTCTCGGCACCCGATCCGACCACGCTGTTCAATCTCTTCGGCCTCATCGCCTACCAGCCGCCGCATTTCCTCATGATCGGCGCGTGGCCGCTGATCATGGGCATCACGATGTTTCTCCAGCAGAAACTCAACCCTCAGCCGCCGGACCCCATCCAAGCGCGTCTGTTCCTCATGATGCCGGTGATCTTCACGGTGATCCTCGCATCCTTCCCATCGGGATTGGTGATCTATTGGACATGGAACAACTTGCTCTCGATAACGCAGCAATGGGTGATCATGAAGCGGACCAAGATCCGGAAGCGCTGAGCGGTCCGAGAGAGCCGTCCGAAGAGGCGATCGCGGAAGGCCGACGGCTGTTCGCCCGTTCGTGCCGGTTCATCGCCGGAGCGGTCTCGGCGGACGCGCTGCCGCCGGCCGTGCTGCCCGAAGTCGCCTTCACCGGCCGCTCGAATGTCGGGAAATCGAGCCTGTTGAACGCGCTGATCGGCCAGAAGACCCTTGCGCGCATCTCACGGACGCCCGGCCGTACGCAGCAGATCAACTTCTTCCGCCTCGACGACCGCCTCGACCTGGTCGACCTGCCGGGCTACGGCCATGCCCGCGTCGCAAAGACGACGTCCATGGCCTGGACCGATCTCGCGCGGGCCTATCTTCGCGGCCGCGCGACCTTGCGACGGGTCCTTCTGCTCGTCGACGCGCGACATGGCCTGAAGCCCGCGGACCGTGCCTTCATGGCCGTGCTCGACCGCTCCGCCGTCTCCTACCAGATCGTCTTGACCAAGGCCGACACGCTTCCACCATCGGCGCGGAAGGTGACGTTGGCCGCCGTCGAGCGCGAGAGCGCCCGGCACGGCGCCGCCTTCCCCATCGTCGCTCTCACGAGCGCCCGGAACGGGGACGGGATCGATGCCCTGCGCGCGGGTCTGGCTGCGCTGGCGAGGCCGGAGCCGTTGCGTTAAAGTCCGCCATCATGGTCGACGCGAAAGACATCGGCGACATCAAGCATTGGCTGCGCACGGCGCAGACAATCAGCGAGGCGCTTCCGTACCTCAAGCGCTACGCGGGCAAGACGTTCGTCGTCAAATACGGCGGCCATGCCATGGGCGATGCGGAGGCCGGCAGCAACTTCGCGCGCGACATCGTTCTGCTGAATCAGGTCGGCATCAACCCCGTGGTCGTCCATGGCGGCGGCCCCCAGATCGGCCAGATGCTCGATCGCCTCAAGATCAAGAGCGAGTTCATCGACGGGCTCCGGGTCACCGATGCCGCGACCGTCGAGGTCGTCGAGATGGTGCTTTCCGGCACGATCAATAAACAGATCGTCGCCCTCATCAACGCGGTCGGCGGCCGCTCGGTCGGGCTGTCCGGCAAGGACGGCAATCTCATCGTCGCCCAGAAGCTGCGGCGGACCAAGAAGGACCCCGAATCGAACATCGAGAAGGTTCTCGATCTCGGATTCGTGGGCGAACCCAAGGCGATTCACACCGAGGTCCTCACCCTGTTCGCGAAGTCCGACGTCATTCCGGTGGTGGCTCCCGTCGGGATCGGGGAAGACGGCCAGACCTACAATATCAACGCCGATACGGCCGCCGGGGCGATCGCCGGCGCCCTCAATGCCACGCGGTTCTATCTGCTGACCGATGTGCGGGGCGTGCTGGACAAGTCGGGCGCGTTGATTCCGGAGATGACCATCGACGAGGCCCATGCGCGCATTGCCGATGGCACGATCAAGGGCGGCATGATCCCCAAGGTCGAGACCTGCATCGACGCGGTCCGGCGCGGCGTCGAGGCCGCCGTCATCCTGGACGGCCGGGTTCCGCACGTGCTTCTTCTCGAGATTTTCACGGCGCGCGGGATCGGCACTCTGATCCGCGCCGGCTAAAATCCGCGCGGACGCGCCGGCTCTGCGCGGCTAAAGGTGCGCGCGATCGGCCTCTTCGTAGGCGATCCATTCCGATTGGAAGTGATCGAAATCCGTCGATGGCTTGCCGAAGAGATAGCCCTGCCCGTATGTGATGTGGCATTCCCTGATCACGTCGAGATGCACGCGTTCCTCGACCATCTCGGCGATCGTGTCGATGTCGAGTTCGTGGAGAAGACCCGCCATCGCCTTCAGGAACCGCGCGCCCTCCGAGGTCGCACCCGCGTTCTTGACATACCCGCCGTCGATTTTGACCGCGTCGACCTGAAGCGCGCGAAGATATTGGAACGCGGCCGAGCCGGCCCCGAAGTCATCGAGACATACGGTATGACCGGCGTTTCGCAATCCCTGGATGAATTGATTCACGGATGTGAGATCGTTGATCTTGGCTGTCTCCGTGACTTCGAAGGCGAGGCGGCCGCGGACCTCCGCGTAGTGTTCGAGGAGTGCCTCGAGAGCCGAAGCGAAGGACGGAGTCTCGAGCGAGCCTGCCGACAGATTGACCGCAACGCCGCATTGCGGCGCGTGTTCGGATGCCAGGACATCGAGCACCTTCCGACACATGGCGAGGTCGAACTCGTGGATGAGGCCGATGTTCTCGGCGAAGGTGATAAATTCGTAGGGTGCGACGTCGAGCTTGGACCGGTTGAATCGAACGAGGGCCTCGAAGTGGTGGATTCGGCCCGTCGCCAGATTGACGATGGGTTGATAAGCGACTTCGAATCCGCCACGGGCGACGAATGTCCGAAACCTGTCCAGCCGAAACGCCGCTTCGCGCGCCAACACCTCGATATTGTCGGCGAGGTCGGCGAGCGCAAAATTGGCGCCGCGACGGTGACCGTATTGACCGATCGTATGGATAAATGCGCGCGCGAGCTCATTTTCGCTCAGGGACCCGGAGATCGCCCCATCGTTTTCCAGGATGCGCCGTTCGAGAATGCGATGCGCGATTTCCCCGAGGCCGCCTTTGAGGCGCGCCAACGTCGTCGCCGGGACGAGGCGATCCTCCTCGACACGCGTGATTTGCATGTCGGACGGCTTCCAGGATTGAAGCGGCTGTCCAAAAGGCATCGATCCACCTTCGTTCCGCAGGAATGCCGTGCCCCGATCGGCCGGGGCATGGCACACATAGTCCATGCGAGTCTCGGCGAAGATTAACGGGGAAGTCGTTAATCAATCATTTAACGGCCTTCTGGCGTGCCAACCTTGCCGAATCGACACGCCAGACGCACATTGGATACGCAACAAGGACGAGCATGGACCCGCTGGTGCGCGACCAATTCGACGCCTGGATCTTCGATCTCGACAACACGTTGTATCCGGCGCGCTGTGATCTCTTCGCCCAGATCGACGCGCGGATGCGGGCCTTCATCGTCGCCGCCCTGGACGTGGACGACGTGCGAGCCCGCTCGCTCCAAAAGGACTATTTCCACAGCCACGGGACGACGCTGCGCGGTCTCATGGACCACCATGGCATCGACCCCGAGACCTTTACCGACTTCGTCCACGACATCGATCACAGCGTCGTGCCGCCCGATCCGGGCCTGGACGCCGCGCTCGCGCGAATCGAGTGCCGCAAGATCGTGTTCACCAACGGGTCCGTTGCCCATGCGGAGCGCGTGCTACAGCGGCTCGGCGTTTCGCACCGATTCGAGGCGATCTTCGACATCAAGGCGGCCGCCTACGTCCCCAAGCCGTCGATCGCGTCCTATCGGACGTTCGTTCGGCAATTCGACCTCGACCCGCGGCGCGCCATCATGTTCGACGATGCTGCGCGCAATCTCGAACCCGCCGCCGCGCTTGGCATGACGACGGTCTGGATCGAAACCGACTCGGTTTACGGCCGGGCAGGATCGGACGGCGATCATGTCCACCACGTGGCGACGGACCTCGTCGCGTGGCTCGATAAGGCCCTCCGCCCCTGGCGCCGCGGCGGCCCGGCCTGAGATTGACTCCATCCTGTCCCTGCCCCATCTTCGATCCGTCGTCGCGAACGTTGTCGTACAGGCAGCGAGTGCGGCGCCGTTCAGCCTCGCATCATCAACCAGAGTGAAACCGCGATGAACCGTGCCGAACTCCAGTCGACCATCGAGACGGCCTGGGAAGGCCGCAACGACGTCTCGCCGGCGACGCGCGGCAAGGTGCGCGATGCCGTCGACGCGGCCCTCGATGCGCTCGACTCGGGCATCGAACGCGTTGCGACCAAGGTCGACGGCGCGTGGCGAGTCAATCAGTGGCTGAAGAAGGCCGTGCTCTTGTCCTTCCGCCTCAACGACATGACGCCGATCGGCGGCGGACCACGCGATGCGACGCGCGGCGATTCGAGTTGGTTCGACAAAGTGCCGTCAAAATTCGCGGGATGGGACGAAGCGCGGTTCCGCGCGGCCGGGTTCCGCGCCGTGCCGAGCTGCGTCGTGCGCCGCTCGGCCTTTATCGCGCCGGGCGTCGTTCTGATGCCGAGCTTCGTCAATATCGGCGCCTATGTCGACAGCGGCACCATGGTCGACACCTGGGCGACGGTCGGATCCTGCGCACAGATCGGCAAGAACTGTCACATATCCGGCGGGGCCGGAATCGGCGGCGTGCTCGAGCCGATCCAGGCCGATCCCGTCATCATCGAAGACAACTGCTTCGTCGGCGCCCGGAGCGAGGTCGCGGAAGGCGTGATCGTCGAGACCGGCGCCGTCCTCGCCATGGGCGTCTATATCGGCGCGTCGACCAAGATCGTCGATCGCGCGACGGGCGAAGTGCATTACGGCCGCGTGCCCGCCTATTCCGTGGTGGTGCCGGGCTCGTTGCCGGGCGGCGCGCCCGCCGGCGCCAGCGCGGCCCCGTCGCTTTACTGCGCCGTGATCGTCAAGAAGGTCGACGAGCGCACGCGCGCGAAAACCTCGATCAACGAGTTGCTGAGGAGCTGATGGCACACCTTGTCGATCCGGTCCTGCTGTCCCAGTCGCTCATCCGCTGCCCGAGCGTGACACCCGTCGATGCGGGCGTGCTCGGAACCCTGCAGAAGGAACTCGAAGCGCTGGGTTTTGCCTGTCATCGCCTGACCTTCTCGGAAGTCGGCACCGACGACGTCGATAACCTCTATGCGCGCATCGGCAGCGGCGCGCCGCATTTCTGCTTTGCGGGGCATACGGACGTCGTTCCCGTCGGCGACCAGCGGGCGTGGTCGACCGATCCCTTTGGAGCCGAGATCGTGGGCGGCAAGCTTTACGGGCGCGGCGCCGTCGACATGAAGAGTGCCGTTGCCTCGTTCACGGCCGCCGTGTCCCGCTTCCTGGCCGAGCGCGGCCGGGATTTCGAGGGATCGATCAGCCTCCTCATCACCAACGACGAGGAGGCGGTTTCGATCAACGGAACAAGGAAAGTCCTCAAATGGCTGGCCGAGCGGGGGGAGACGATCGACGCCTCGATCGTGGGCGAGCCGACCAACGCTAAGCTATTGGGAGACATGGCAAAAATAGGGCGCCGCGGCAACGCGAACGCCTACCTCACGGTCTACGG
>JBGPGW010000039.1:0-17731 GCA_041484095.1 Alphaproteobacteria bacterium
CGCGCCGCGACCGGCAACGCGCGCACGCCGGTCGAAGTCGCCGATGGATTTCTCCAGATCGCCGTCGCCAACGTGGCCAACGCGATCAAGCAGATCAGCGTTCAGCGCGGCTACGACGTGACGGAATACACCCTCTGTTGTTTCGGCGGCGCGGGCGGTCAGCACGCCTGTCTTGTCGCCGACGCGCTCGGCATGAAGACGGTTTTCATCCATCCCTTGGCGGGCGTGCTCTCTGCCTACGGCATGGGTCTGGCCGACATGCGCGTGATGCGCGAGCGCGCGGTCGAGGCGAAGCTCGCGCAGTCCGCCTTGGCGGGGCTCGATGCCGCGCTCGCCGAGCTTGAGTCCGAAGGCCGGCGCGAGATGGCGGAGCAGGGCGTCGATCCCGCCCGCACGACGGCGATGCGAAAACTCCATCTTCGTTATGAAGGGACGGACACGGCCCTCGTCGTCGATCACGGTCCGCTCGAAGCGGTCGTCGCCGAGTTCGAGGCGGCGCACCGCCAGCGCTACGGCTTCGTCATGGCGAGCAAGGGCCTCATCGTCGAAGCGGCCGCGGTCGAAGTCGTGGGTGCGACCGAGAAGCGCGAGGACGCGGTCATCGGCACGGCCGTTCGCACCGCGCCGCTCGCCCCCCGCGCGCGCGTCGAGGCGTACATGGCGGGTGCCGCGCATGAGACTCCGGTTTACGAGCGCACGCACCTCCTGCCCGGCGACCGCATCGATGGCCCCGCCATCATCGCCGAGGCCAATGCGACGACCGTCGTCGAACCCGGCTGGCGCGCCGAAGTCACGCCGCGCGACCACCTCGTGCTGAGCCGCGTCGTGAAGCTGCCGAAGCGGGTCGCCATCGGCACCGAGGCCGACCCCGTGATGCTCGAAGTGTTCAACAACCTCTTCATGTCGATCGCCGAGCAGATGGGTGTTGCCCTCCAGAACACGGCCTACTCCGTCAATATCAAGGAGCGCCTCGACTTCTCCTGCGCGCTCTTCGATCCCGCGGGCCAACTGATCGCCAACGCGCCGCACATGCCGGTCCATTTGGGCTCGATGAGTGAAAGCGTGCGCGCGGTCATCCGTACGCGCGGGCGCACGATGAATCCGGGCGACGTCTATTGCCTGAATGCGCCCTATAACGGCGGCACGCATCTGCCTGATGTCACCGTGATCACGCCTGTGTTCGACGATGGAGGCGGCGAGATCCTGTTCTTCGTGGCCTCGCGCGGCCACCACGCGGATATCGGCGGCATCACGCCCGGCTCCATGCCGCCCGACAGCACGACGGTCGAGGAGGAGGGCGTTCTCATTGACGATTTTCTCCTCGTCGATCGCGGCACGTTTCGCGAGACGGAGCTTCTCGCGCTGCTCGGCTCCGGACGCTATCCCGTCCGCAACCCGCACCAGAACCTGGCGGACCTCAAGGCGCAGATCGCGGCCTGCGAGAAGGGCGTGCAGGAGTTGAAGAAGATGGTCGAGCATTTCGGGCTCGACGTCGTCCACGCCTATATGCGCCACGTCCAGGACAATGCGGAAGAGCAGGTGCGCCGCGTGCTCGACGTGCTCAAGGACGGGCGCTTCACCTATGCGATGGACAATGGCGCGGCGGTCGCCGTCACGATCTCGATCGACAAGGGGAGGCGAAGCGCCACGATCGACTTCACCGGCACGAGCGCGCAGCTCAAGGACAATTTCAACGCGCCATCGGCCGTGTGCCGGGCGGCGGTGCTCTATGTCTTCCGCACGCTCGTCGATGACGACATACCGATGAACGAGGGGTGCCTGAAGCCACTCAACATCATCCTGCCCGATGGTTGCATGCTGGCGCCTCACTATCCCGCGGCCGTCGTCGCGGGCAATGTCGAGACCTCGCAAGTGATCACCGACGCGCTCTACGGCGCGCTCGGCGTGATGGCGGCGGCGCAGGGCACGATGAACAACTTCACCTTCGGCAATGAGCGTCATCAGTATTACGAGACGATCTGCGGCGGCTCCGGTGCCGGCCCCGATTTCGACGGCACCGACGCCGTGCACACGCACATGACGAATTCGCGCCTCACCGACCCCGAAGTGCTGGAATGGCGATTTCCCGTCATCGTCGAGAGCTTCGCGATCCGGCGCGGCTCGGGCGGCGGAGGGGCGCACCGCGGCGGCGATGGGGTCGTGCGGCGCATCCGTTTCCGCGAGGCCATGATTGCGGCGATGCTGTCGGGCAGGCGGCGCATCCCGCCTTACGGCATGGCGGGCGGCGAGCCGGGGGCGGCCGGGCGCAACTGGGTCGAGCGCACCGACGGCACGCGCACCGAGCTTTCAGGCACCGACCGAACCGAGGTCAGGGCGGGCGACGTCTTCGTCATCGAGACGCCGGGCGGCGGCGGTTACGGTCATAGTGCCGACAGACGCGAAGCGGCGGAGTAAGATCGAGCGATTTCAATTCGAGGAGGAGAAACCATGGACCCCGAAGCCAAGAAGACTGCACTGCGCATGATTCCCTACGGCCTCTACGTGCTCACGGCCGAAGCGCCGAACGGCAATGTGGCTGCGGCCACCGTCAACTGGGTGACGCAGACCTCGTTCAACCCGCCGCTCATCGCGGTCGGCGTGAAGACGGATTCAGGCGCCTATCAGATCGTCAAGGAAACGCGCGCCTTCGCGCTCAACATGCTCGGCAGCGGTCAGCAGGCGGCGGCCTTCGCCTTCTTCAAGCCGACGGCGAAGGACGGCGGCAAGATCAACGGCGAGGCCTACCGCAAGGGCACGAATGGTGCGCCGGTTCTTGAGAGCGTGCCGGCGCATGTCGAATGCAAGGTCGTCGACATCGTCGAGCGCGGCGATCACCACATCGTCGTCGGCGAAGTCGTGGCCGCGCATGTCGCGAAGCCGCCAGCTGCGCGCCCCGACGAAGCGATCCTTCACATGAAAGATCTGGGACCGAAGACGTTCTATGGCGGCTAAAGCGCTGGGGCCGTATTCACGGCCCCGTCGCCGTCCTCTCCGGGTCGGCCATTGGACATGGCAGCGAGGCGGGCGGGCCGAAGGGGCCGCCCGCATCCTGTCGGAACACATTAGTTTTTCTTTGGTATTTCCAGAGAAAAGATCGCGGAAACTTGGGTCGTTCCGCATTGACCCCTGCGACCCCTGCAGGGAAAGTCATGATCTAATCCATTACGAAATGGTCGTCCAATAAGGACAAGCCAGGGAACGCCGGAGAGGATCATGACCCCGCAAGCGAGCGCCGCCCTGCGACACCTTGTCGATGCGCCGCTCATTTACCTCATGCCCGGCGAACGGCCGGTGAGCTACACCTACGAGCCCCCGCCGGGCGTGCCGTGGCGTACGGGCACCTATGCCGATGTGAGGGTGCCGGTCGCAGACGGCCGCGGGGAGCGCTTCTCCCTCGACCGGCATGGCTTCGCGCTCATCAGGCGGGCCAGCGCGGTCGGCGATTTCTCGGACGAGAATACGATCCGCAGCGTCTATATGCGGGAGTGCGAGCAAATCATGCGTGAGGCGACCGGCGCCGCCAAAGTCATCGCGTTCGATTACAACTTGCGGAGCGGCGCGGTCGTGGGGCGCGCAGCCAACGGCGTGCGCGAACCCGTGCGCCGCGTCCACAACGACTTCACGCTGAAGTCGGGCCCCCGCCGCGCCGCTGCCGAATTGCGCGCGGCCGGGGAGGATCCCGACACATGGCTCAAACATCGCTTCGCGCTCATCAATCTGTGGCGACCGGTCCGGGGGCCGGTGCGCGCGACGCCGCTCGCCGTTTGCGATGCGGAAAGCCTGGCCTTGCAGGATTTCGTCGAGACCGATCTCGTTTACCGCGACCGGGTGGGGGAGACCTACACGGTGATGCACAGCCCCCGCCACCGCTGGTTCTATTTCCCGGACATGCGCACCGATGAGGCGCTGCTCTTGAAGTGCTACGATTCGGATGAAAGCGGCCTTGCGCGCTTCACCGCCCATGCGGCCTTCGACGATCCAACGACCCCGGCCGGCACCCCGCCGCGCGAGAGCATCGAGGTGCGGACCCTCGTCATATACGGATCGGGGGACTGAAGGAGGCGGTCTTGCCCCCTAGGGATCGCAGGGCGGCCATTGCGACGCATTCGCCCAGGGACTAGGCTTACCGTCTAAGGCCGACAACGCGGCTCTCTCGATCGGGTCTCATCCATTGATCGCCACGGGGATGAGGCCGTCATGCTGAACGACATGCGGCATGAGGCCACCGATCGCGGTCGAGCCCGGACCGGCCGCGAGATAGTGGAGCCGTGTCCATGACCGCCGCCCCCGCCCGTACCGATGCCCTGATCGCGGCGCTCCGTGTGCGGTTCGACAATCGCCTCTCGACGGCTACCGCCATCCGCGAGCAGCACGGGCGCGACGAATCCTATCATCGCGCGGAGCCACCGGATGCCGTGGTTTTCGTCCAGTCGACGGAGGATGTCGTGGACGTCGTGCGTCTCTGCGCCGAGCATCGCGTGCCGATCGTGGCGTTCGGCACCGGCACCTCGCTCGAAGGCCACGTCGCGGCGCTTTCCGGCGGGGTGTGCATCGATCTCTCGCAGATGAATCGAATCATCGCGGTGAACGCACAGGATCTCGACTGCACGGTGGAGCCGGGGGTCACGCGCAAGCAGCTGAACGAACATCTTCGCGATCAGGGCCTGTTCTTTCCGATCGATCCCGGGGCGAACGCGACCATCGGCGGTATGACCGCGACGCGCGCCTCGGGCACCAACGCGGTCCGCTACGGCACGATGCGAGAGAACGTCCTGAGCATGACCGTCGTGCTGGCCGACGGGCGCGTCATCCGTACGTCCAAGCGTGCGCGCAAATCGGCCGCCGGCTACGACCTCACGCGGCTCTTCATCGGCTCCGAAGGAACGCTCGGCATCATCACCGAGGTCACGCTGCGTCTCTACGGCATCCCCGAAGCGATGTCGGCCGCGGTGTGTCCATTTCCCACGCTTGCCGATGCGGTCGACACCACGATCCTCACCATCCAGTCCGGCATTCCGGTGGCGCGCATCGAGTTGCTCGACGAATTGATGATCGAGGCCATCAACCGGTACTCGAAGACGAACTATCCCGTGGCACCCACATTGTTCCTCGAATTCCACGGAAGCGCGGCCGGGGTCGCCGAGCAGGCGGAAGCCGTGCAAGCCATCGCGAGCGAGCATGGCGGGGCCGACTTCGCCTGGGCGACGAAACCGGAAGACCGCACCAAGCTATGGCAGGCGCGCCACGATGCCGGCTATGCGGCGATGGCCTACCGCCCCGGCAGCCGGATCTGGCCCACCGATGTGTGCGTGCCGATCTCGCGCCTCGCCGACTGCATCCGCGAGACGCAAAAGGACATGGAAACCTCGCCGTTGATCGCCCCCATCGTCGGCCATGTCGGCGACGGGAATTTCCACCTCACGATCCTCGTGGACCCGACGAAGCCGGAGGAACTCAAGGAAGCCGAGCGCATCAATGAGCGCCTCGTCATGCGTGCGCTGGCGATGGACGGGACATGCACGGGCGAGCACGGCATTGGCTACGGCAAGGTCGATTTCCTCGTCGCCGAGCATGGCGAGGCCGTGGCCGTGATGCGCGCGATCAAGCAGACGCTCGACCCACACAACCTCATGAATCCGGGGAAAATTGTCCGGATTTGATTGGCCCTGCCGCGCTGGCCGGTCCTCGTCTCGCTCTTGCCACAATCACGTCCATTGATCTTGAGCGATCGGGGGTCATCTTCTAGCCTGCTTGGCGCGCCACGAGCGCGCGTCCGCAGCTTCCAGGAGGATCGGCATTGAAGAAGGCTCTCTACGCGCTTGCCGCGATCGCCGCCGTCTTGGTCGGCGCCGCGCTGCTCGCGCCGAGCCTCCTCGATCGGCGGTACTACGTGAGCGAGGTCCAGACCCGCGTCAAAGCAATGACGGGGCGGGATCTCACCATCGCCGGCAAGGTCGAGCTATCCCTCCTGCCGCAGCCGACCGCGCTCGTCGAAGACATCCGGCTGTCGAACGCGGAGGGGGCGGCGGTTCCGGACATGGTGACGCTCAAATCGCTCGAGGTGAGGGTGGCGATCCTGCCGCTTCTTGCGGGGCGGATCGAGATCGCGAGCCTTGCGCTCAACCGTCCGGTCGTCGAGCTGGAAACGCTGTCCGGCGGCGAGGCGAATTGGCGGTTTGCAGCGTTGACGGAAACGGATTCCGCAGCGCCAGGCAAGGGTGAGGCGGCGGGCGAGACCGGCGGAGCCGGGCTCATCAAACTCGACCGGTTGTTGATTACGGATGGCGTCATCGTCTACCGGGACTCGCGCAGCGGCCTGCTCGAGCGGGTCAACGATCTCGATGCCGAGATTTCGATCCACTCGCCCAAAGGCCCCATTCTCGCCACGGGCACGGCACTGCCGCGAGGCGTGCCGACGCGGTTCGACGTCTCGATCGGCGAGATCGAGCCGCAGAAACCCATCGCCGTGGGGGCCGTTCTAGCCATCGAGCCCGGAGGCAGCCGGATCGAGTTCAAAGGCGAGGTCTCGCAAGCTGACTCGGGCGCCGTGAGCGGCAAACTCCACGCAGAAGCAGGCGACCTCGGCAAGTTCCTGCACGCGATGTTCGGCGAGACGGGAGCCCCGCTCGGGTTCGCGCAGCGCTTCGCCTTGAACGGCACCGTCGCCGCATCGGCGCAACGCGTCAACGTTTCCGAAATCGAGATCGCGCTGGGCGAATCGCATGCGACCGGCAGCATCGAATCGATTCTTGCCAAGCCGGCACGCACCGCGATCAAGGTCATCGCCGATCGCATCGACCTCGATCCGTTGCTGGAAGCGAGGCCCGCACCCGTTGCGGCGAATACCGGCGGCAAGCCGGCCGCACCTGCCAAAAAACCGGCGGCCGCATCTCTGAAGCCTAGAGCCGCGCTGGCCAAGGCGGACGGGGACTTCGCCCTGCCAGCCGATCTCGCGGGATCGGTCGACATGCTGGCCAGGACCGTTGTCTACCGACAAGGTGAGGTCCGCGATGCGCATATCATTGCCCAGCTTGCGGGCGGGCAGCTCACGCTGCAGCGGGCGACGGCCCGGCTTCCCGGCGATGGGACGGTCGCCCTGACCGGTGCCATGACAACGCGCAATGCCTCGCCGCGTTTCGACGGCGGCATCGAATTTTCCGCCGGCAATCCGCGCGCGCTTCTTGCGTGGCTTGGCGCCGATATCGAGCGTGTCCCGGCCGATCGGCTGAAGAAATTGTCGCTCTCGAGTCGGGTCGCGGCGAATGCGGAAGAAGTTCAGATGCGCGACATGCAGTTAGGCGTCGATTCGACGCGCGCCACCGGCGCGATCACGCTTGCGCTTCGTGCGCGGCCCGCGTTCGGCGCCAATATCGCCATCGACCGTCTCGCACTCGATTCCTATTTGCCGCCTGCCGCAACGGCGCAGTCCGACACGGGCGGTGCTGCGACAAATTCCGCGGAAGAAAAATCCGGCCAAACCAAGTCAGGCGAGTGGGACAAGGCGTCGTCGTCTCCCCTTGAGAGCTTCGATGCCAACCTCCAGTTGCGTGTCGCACAGCTCAGTTACAAATCGGCCCAAATGCAGGGTCTCGCCCTCGATGGAACGCTTTACAACGGCGTGCTCGCCCTCAAGGAGCTGAGCGTTCAGGATTTGGCCGGCGCCCAGGGCAAGATCAGCGGCACGTTGAGCGGCTTTTCCACCACGCCGCAGGTCAAAGCTAATCTCGACCTCCGCTCGAACGACCTGCCGCGCCTTCTGAGGCTTGCCGGGGCGAGTGCGCCGGGTTCAGCCGAAAAGTTAGGCAAGGTGACGCTCGTCGGGACCGCCAATACGACCGGGCAGGACGTTATCGTCGATCTCGGCCTCGGTGTCTGGGGCGGCATGGCGCGGGTAAAGGGCCGGTTCGATGACCTGACGGCGAGCCCCAAATACAATGTCGATCTTGCGCTCGATTTTCCGGATGCGGCGATGATGCTGCGCACGTTCGCGCCGGATCTCCCGGCTGGCAGTAAGCTCGGCGATTTCAAGCTGACGGGCAAAGCGACGGGCGATATGGCAACCATCGCGTTGACGGGCCTCAAGGGCAATCTGGGGTCCTCCGGCCTTGCGGGCGAGGTCCAGGCGGCGTTCGCGCAGGCACGACCCAAATATACCGTCAGATTGACGACGGGCGAGCTGCCGCTGGCGGTCTTGGGTATGGGCGGCGGGTCCAAGCCACAAACGGCACCAGCCGCGCCACCGGGCAAGGCAGGAGCCGCGCCAACCAAGCGCGCTGCCGAACGCTGGTCGCGCGAGCGATATGGCCTCGCTTCGCTCAAATCCTTCGATGCCGATCTCAAATTGCAGGCAAGCGCGCTCCGCCTGGAAAAATACAGCATTGTCAACGCGGTGGTTGACGCGACCGTCGCGGACGGCGCGTTCGAGCTGCGCAAACTGGCGGGTAAGCTGTTCGATGGCGCGCTCGATGCGAAGGCGAAGCTCAACGCAGACGGCGGTACGTCCGCGGAGATTTCACTCGATCAGTTCGATGTCGATCAGGCGCTCAAGGGCCTGGCGGACCTCGACCGCGCTTCGGGACGGGCCACGTTCAAAAGCGCGCTGCGCGGGGCTGCCAAGAGCGAATACGAATTCATCAGTTCACTCGCAGGCCAGGGCTCAATCGACGGAAACGTGACCATACGCGTCAAAGAGAAAGAACTGGGTGGTACGGCGGCCCTCGGTCTCTTGGCTTCACAGGTCAAAGGGCTTCAAGGTTTCGCGGGGGTCACGGGCGCACTGCTGAACGCGTTCGGATCTGCTCCGGCCGTCCTCAAGGGCACCTTCACGGCCGATAAGGGCATGATCCGGACGAACGATTTGCGCCTCGAGAGCGCCAAAGGGACCGCACTCGTGACGGGGAATGTCAATCTGCCGCCTTATACGGTCGACGGCCAGGGCAAGGTTTCCCTCAAATCCGCGCCGAATGAGCCGGTGTTGACGATCCGGGCGACGGGCTTGCTCGACCAGCCGGACCTTAAAGTCGGCGGCAGTGCGATCCAGGGCGCGAAGCCGTCGGTTCCGGGACTCATCGAACAGGTGGTTCCGGGTCTCGGCAGTCAGAAGCCGCAGTCCTCTCCTCAACAACAACCTCAGAGCCCCAAGGATCAGCTCAAGGGCATTCTCAAGGGCCTCGGCGGTTAAAGCCGCTCACTCCTCCGTCTCTTTCCGCTGCATGCGTTCGGTGAAAGAGCTGGCGGATCGATCGATCACTTGCGCGGTCGAGCCGACAATCAAGGGATCGGGCGCGTGAGCAGTGCTCGCGTCCTTGTTGGGATAGGGCAGGTTGTGGAGGAAGTGCAGCATGCAGTTGAGGCGCGCGCTTCTTGTCATTGGCCTTGACGATCGTCCAGGGTGCATTGGTCGTATCGGTGTGGAAGAACATGGCCTCTTTGGCCTGTGTGTATTCATCCCACTTATCGATCGATTGGACATCGATGGGGCTCAGCTTCCATAGCTTCAGCGGGTCTTCGCGGCGGGCGAAAAATCGCCGGCGCTGCTCTTCACGGCTCACCGAAAACCAGTACTTGAAAAGGTGGACGCCGCTGTTCACGAGCATCCGCTCAAGCTCTGGGCGCTGCCGCATGAATTCGAGGTATTCGTGGTGGGTGCAGAAGCCCATGACGTGTTCGACGCCCGCGTGGTTGTACCAGGACCGGTCGAACATGGCGATCTCGCCGGCCGTCGGGAAGTGTTCGATATAGCGTTGGAAGTACCACTGACCCCGCGCCCTTTCGGCCGGCTTCTCGAGCGCCACGACGCGGGCGCCGCGCGGATTGAGGTGCTCCATGAAGCGCTTGATCGTGCCGCCCTTGCCTGCGGCGTCGCGCCCCTCGAAGAGGACGATGACGCGCTGGCCCGCGTCCTTCACCCAGGCCTGCACCTTGAGCAGCTCGACCTGGAGCTGCGCTTTCTGCGCCTCATAGGGAGAGACGCGAAGTTTATAATCATAGGGATAGCTGTCGCTCTGGAAATTCTCGCGCAAGCGCGCGTCATCGTTGCGGACGGCGAGGAGATTTGGATTCGCGGTTGCTTCCGGCAGGCCGGCAGGAAATCCATTTCCGTTTCATCTTCGGTTTTGGCCGGCGCTTCGGTACATCGTCGTCACTGCCGATACGCAATGCGCTGACCAGGGAGGCGGCTTTCGCGCCGGCCGTGTTCGGCACGGGCGAACGCTTGCTGCCGTTCGCTTTCGAGGCACCTCTTTGCGCCATGGTCTTCGCGGCCGCCATGGCCTCCCCCAAGTGTTGCCCGCGTGTCCCAATGCCTTGTAACAGGACGCATAGAATGCGGGCCGAGCGAGATCAAGCCGCCGGTCTCCCGGGCGCGAGTTGCTTGGTCGAGTGGGTATTAAATTACTGA
The DNA here is from genome assembly GCA_041484095.1 of Alphaproteobacteria bacterium. Lineage (GTDB taxonomy): Bacteria > Pseudomonadota > Alphaproteobacteria > CADEGL01 > CADEGL01 > JBGPGW01. The sequence goes on from JBGPGW010000039.1 coordinate 10,400, forward strand.
AAACAATTGAGATTTCGTAACTGCGTCACGGCCGGCTTGGACGGCGTTGGGCCGCGGCCCCAGGCGGCTCTTGGGGTGCTTGCCACCCGCCCGGAGCAGCAAACCCGGCCGGCATGCCTGCGAGCCACGCCGCTTCGTGCTGCTGCAAACGAAAAGGGCCGACCTTGCGGCCGGCCCTTTCTCGCGACACGTTCGCGAGCGAACGCGCTTCAATCCGGAAGGAGCACGCGCTCACGTCGATTGCGATATGCCGATTCGAGGATGTAGACGCGGATCGCACTCGACAGATTGCCGTCACGTCGCGAGTCGATCTCCTCGACGAGTCGGTTGATCGACGTGCGACGTCTGACGGCGATATCCTTCAGCGCGCGCCAGAACGGCTGCTCAAGGGAAACGCTCGTGCGATGACCCGCGATAACCACGGACCGTTTCTGAATGAGGTTCTGCATTGAATGGCTCAGGAGTTCGATGGTGGAGATCCCTGTGTATGTGTTCTTGGTCTTGCACCCATGATTGTTCCCAAGCTCACGGACGAATGCAAGCACTCGCGTGAAGTTTTTGGATATCGGTTAACGAATTGATTCATCACGCGTGACGGACGCGCAACCATTGCGAGGATGCAAAGTCAAGCGTGATTCACCGTACTGGATCGCCGGCAACCGGCCGGCTTGACGCATCGCGTCGATCGGCACACAAGAGAACGTAGCGTGAGAGACGACGTACAACACAACGCGAGCGAGCAGGACGATCGATGAAAACAGTGGAGCCGCGTTCGAATTTTTCGCCGCCGCGGGGCGCGTGCGACTGTCATTTCCATATCTTCGGCCCGCTCGATCGCTTTCCCTACCAGTCGAATCGCAGCTTCACGCCGCCCGAGGCGCTCGTCGCGGACTACCGGCGTTTGCAAGCACAACTTGGCCTCGAACGATGTGTTGTCGTGCAACCGAGCGTCTATGGCATGGACAATCGGTGCAGCGAGGCGGCGGTACGCGCACTCGGCTCCGGCGCGCGCGGCATCGCGGTGTTGCCGGGCGATGTGTCCGAAAGCGAAGTCGCGCGGCTCGATGCGATCGGTTTCAAAGGCGTGCGCATCAATGTTCTCTATAAGGGCGGCACGCCGATCGAGGCGCTCGAGGCGATGGCCGCTCGCCTGGAGCCATTCGGCTGGCACATCCAGCTGCTGATCGATGTGCGGACCCTGCCTGACTTGGCGCCGCGCCTTCGCGCCCTGCCTGTTCCCGTTGTGATCGATCACATGGGTTATACTTCCGTGTCGATCGGCCTCGACCACCCGGCCTTTGCGGTCATGGACGGCCTCCTCCGGGAAGGGCGGACCTGGGTCAAGCTCTCGGGCGCCTATTCCGTGACGGCGGAGGGGCCGCCTTACGCGGACGTGGCACCGCTAGCCAGACGCCTTCTCGCGGTGGCGCCCGATCGTTGCGTCTGGGGGACCGATTGGCCGCATCCCGCGGTCAAGGGGCCGATGCCCGATGACGTCGCGCTCCTCGATCTTGTGCCGACCTGGACCTCGGATTCCGTGTTGCAGCGCAAGCTGATGCGTGACAACGCGGCGGTGCTCTACGGCTTCTAGTCCGGCCTGCGCTTGCGCCGGGGTTTCGATTTCGCGGCCGCACGCGCGGCATCGATCGCCCGTTCGGCCCAAGCGCAAAGCGTGCGCCCATCTCGCAGAACCGAATCGGGCACTTCGTAGAACGACTTCAGCACGGTCGGCCGGTCGTCCCATGGCTGGAAGGGTCCTGTCCCCGCGGCCTCGAAATCCCCGCGGCTCTCATCATTCACTTTGAAGAACAGCGTGCGGCCCGCGACGATCCCGAAACACAGCCCGTCGAGATAGACGCCATAACCCCCGAACATCTTTCTCGGCACCGCCGGGCCAAGCGGGGTGAGTTTCGTCACGAGGTCGTCCACGAAGGGGCTGCCACTCCTGCTCATCGCTCCGCCCGCACGAGTTGGGCGAGGGAATGCCACCAACGAACGTCCCAGAAGGCGCGGGCCGCGCCCGAAGGCGAGGGCAGGACGAAAAGCCGCGACGCCGCGATGCGGTCCGACTGGGGGCCATAGTCGATGTGGCTCCGTCCGAGAGCCACCTTGGCCGCGTCCTTGCCGACGAAGGCCAGCGTCGCGGGCCGGAAACGCTCGACCTTGCGCCGGAGTTCAGCGGCGTCGCTCGCTCCGCGCAGGATCGCGCGATCCTGGCCGAATTGATCCTTGGTCAGGTCGGTCAAACCGATGCCGTAGCGGAGCACGGTCGGGAATTCCTCGGGTGCCAAGAGGTGCGGTGTCAGACCCACATCGAACAGCGTCGGCCAGAACCGATTGCCGGGTCCGGCGTAGTAGGCACGACGCCGGGCCGAGGCCGTGCCGGCAGCGCTCCCGCAGAAGACGAGGCCAAGGCCGGGCCCGAGGACGTCGGGCAGGACATGAGGCCGCTCACTCACGTCCCGAGATGGGCAAAGAAGTCATGGCCCTTGTCATCGACGACGATGAAGGCGGGGAAATTCTCGACGTCGATCTTCCAGATCGCCTCCATCCCCAATTCGGGGTATTCGAGGACCTCGACCTTCTTGATGCAGTCCTGCGCAAGCCGTGCCGCCGGCCCTCCGATCGAGCCGAGATAGAACCCGCCGTGCTTCTTGCATGCGTCCGTCACTTGGCGCGACCGGTTGCCCTTGGCCAGCGTCACGAAGCTCCCGCCATTCGCCATGAACAAATCGACGTATGAGTCCATGCGCCCGGCGGTCGTCGGCCCGAAGGAGCCCGAGGCGTAGCCGGCCGGGGTCTTGGCCGGACCTGCGTAATAGATCATGCGTTCCTTGACGTAGTCGGGCAGCCCCTCGCCCTTGTCCAGCCGCTCCTTCAGCTTTGCATGCGCGATGTCGCGCGCCACGACGAGGGGCCCGGAGAGCGACAGGCGGGTCTTGATGGGATAACGGCCGAGCGTCTTTCGGATCTCCGCCATGGGCCGGCTGAGATCGATTTTCACGACCTCGCCGCCGAGGTCATCATGGGTGACATCGGGCAGGTACTGCGCGGGATTGGCCTCGAGCCGTTCGAGGAACAGACCATCCTTGGTGATTTTCGCCTTGGCCTGGCGGTCGGCCGAGCATGACACGCCGATGCCGATGGGAAGGCTCGCGCCATGCCGCGGCAGACGGATCACGCGCACATCGTGGCAGAAGTACTTGCCGCCGAATTGCGCGCCGATTCCGATGCGCCGGCTGAGCGCAAGAATTTCCGCTTCGAGCGCGCGGTCGCGGAATGCCTGGCCATGTTCGTTGCCCTCCGCCGGCAGCGTGTCGAGATATCGGCAGGAGGCGAGCTTCACGGTTTTCAGGGTGAGCTCGGCCGAGGTCCCGCCAATCACGACCGCCAGGTGATAGGGCGGACAGGCGGCGGTACCGAGCGAGGTCATCTTCTCCTCGATGAACTTCAAGAGCGAGGCCGGGTTCAGAATCGCGCGCGTCTCCTGGTAAAGATACGACTTGTTGGCCGAGCCGCCGCCCTTGGACACGAACAGGAATTCATAGGAGTCGCCTTCCGTTGCGTAGATATCGATCTGCGCCGGAAGGTTGGTGCGCGTGTTGACCTCGCGATACATGTCGAGCGGCGCCATCTGGCTGTAGCGGAGATGCCCGACCGTGTAGGCCTCGAAGACGCCCTTCGACAGCGCCGCTTCGTCCCCGCCGCCGGTCATCACGCGCTCGCCCTTCTTGCCCATGATGATGGCGGTGCCGGTGTCCTGGCACATGGGCAGGACCTTGCCGGCGGCGATATTGGCGTTCTTCAGGAGTTCGAGCGCCACGAACTTGTCGTTCCTCGATGCTTCGGGGTCGTCGTAGACGGCGCGGAGTTGCTTCAGGTGTTCGGGGCGCAGGAGATGTGCGATGTCGGTGAAGGCTTCGGCCGAGAGAAGGGTCAGCCCCTCGCGCGCGACCTTGAGGATCGGCAAGCCGTCGAAGGTGTCCCTCGCGACGAAGTCACCGCTTATCTTCCGGTAGGGCGTGTCGTCCGGGGCCAGCGGAAACATATGCTGAAAGGCGAAGTCGGACATGGCCGCTCCTCAGTCTCTGGCCTGGGGCATCGCTTGCGCGGTGTCGCGGCCGATCACTTCTTCCTGAATGAATCCAGCGTGACGACGCGGCCATGCTGTTCGGCCGTGCTCGGAGCGGCTGGAGATGAGCGTTTCTCCGGCGCATCCGGCAGCGCCGCCGTGGCGACGGCCGGCACATTCTCCGCCGCGCCGGATTCGGCCGTCGGCTCGAACTGCAGGCCGAACTGCACGGACGGGTCCGAGAATCCGGTAATCGCCGCTAACGGGATCGTCAGGCGTTCCTGCATCTTGTTGAAGCTGAGCGTCACGCGGAACAGCGTGTCCTCGATCTCGAGCCCCCAGTATTGGTGCTGGAGAACGATCGTCATCTGATCGGGATACTGCAGGTGAAGGCGATCCGGAATGTCCACGCCCGGATGGGTCGTGCGGAAGGTCACGAAGAAGTGATGCGCGCCCGGCATGCCGTGCTCTGCCACCGATTGCAGCGCCGAGCGGACGACGCCGCGTAAGGCATCCTCGATAAGCTTGTCGTAGCGCAGTTGGTCCGTTGCCATGCCCCCTCCCGCCAACGTCTCTCCCGCGAGCCGGTGCGGATAGAGTGGGGGGCTTCTGTTGCCCGGTGCCCCCCGAACCGCGCTTGCTTAGGTCTTAAGCAGCGAGAGCCAACGTATTGTCATTGGCACCTATTGAATCGGCCCGATAACGGCGGAACCATACCGAGCAAAGTTCATGCCTTTCAACGCACGTCGATCCTGGTTCGCCCCCATGGACCTGCCGGAGCATGTCTCCGGCAGGGAAACTGGTGGAGGCGCCGGGTACTGCCCCCGGGTCCGTTGCGCCTATTGCGCATGACATTTATCGCCATAGCCGGCCGAAGCCGGCACCTCACTATATAGGGTGTCGTCGGCGGGGCGCAAAGAGGCCACTTGGCCCCTCATCGCACCTCCTCGACGGAAAGAATGGGGCCGCTGAGGAGCAGGGCACCCCCCGCGACAACGAAGACCAGCCCGATCCACTGTGTCGGCGTCGGCCGCTCGCCAAGAAACAGCAGGCTGAGCGCCACCGTCACGAGCGGATAGGTCGCGGTCAAGGGCACGATGACGACCACCTTGCCCATGTCCAGCACGACATAGAACAGCAGCAGGCCAATCGCCATGACGAGGCCGGAGAGAACGCCCCAGAGGTTGACTGGCGCCTGCCACGGCAGGGGTGCGCCGCTTCGGGCAAAGACGATGAGGGCGAGCACGCCGACCATCGCACCCGTCGCCACTTCGGCGAGGAACACGGAGGTCGCAGGCATGGCGCGCATCAGGGCCAATTTGCCGAAGAATCCCCAAAGCCCCCAGAGGACGATGATCCCGAAGGAGAGCGCGAGCGTCGGCAGGATGGCTTTCATCGGTTTCTCCATGCGGGGTCAGCCGTTCCATCGCGGGGGCGGCCGTCCTGTGCGAAGATCGCGAGCCGGATTCGAACCGTGCTTTGCGGTCCCTCGCAGGATTCGCTAAGCATAGCGTGGATGGATCGGCCGAGGGAGGCGACGGGTAGGATGGCGCGAACGGCGGAAAAGAACGAACGGCCATCGCCCTTGAGCGCGGAGCAGCAGGCCGAAGTCGCGGCCCAGCGCCAGGCGACGGCCGTGACGCGGCGTGCGACCGTGCCCGCGCTCGAGGACATCCTCTACGAGCCGATCCCCGTCCTTGATCATGGATTCGTTCGCGTCGTCGACTACATGGGCGACGATGCCGCGATCGTCCAGGCCGCGCGCGTCTCCTACGGCAAGGGCACGAAGCGGGTCAGCGAGGACAAAGGGCTCATCAACTACCTCATGCGCCACCGGCATACGACGCCCTTCGAGATGTGCGAGATCAAGTATCACATCAAGCTGCCGATCTTCGTCGCGCGGCAATGGATCCGGCACCGCACTGCCAATGTGAACGAATATTCCGCCCGCTACTCGATCCTCGACAACGAATTTTACCTCCCGGAGCCCGGTCAATTGGCCGTGCAGTCCGCCGCCAACCGGCAGGGACGCGGGGACGTGCTGCGGCCGGAGGAAGCGGCGCGCGTGCTGGACCTCTTGCGCGACGATGCGACGCGCGCCTACCGCCATTACGAGGACATGTTGAACGAGCGGGCCGATGGCTCGACGCTCGATCCCGCACACGACAGCCTTGCGCGGGAGCTCGCGCGCATGAACCTATCGCTTGCTTTTTATACGCAGTGGTACTGGAAGATCGACCTGCACAATCTGCTGCATTTCTTGAGCCTCCGTGCCGATGCGCATGCGCAGTACGAGATTCGCGTCTATGCCGAGGCCATGTTGGGGACCGTCCAGCGCTGGGTGCCGCAAGCCTATGAGGCGTTCGTGGACTACGAGCTTCATGGCGTAAAGTTGTCGGGAAAGGCGCTTGCCGCGGTGAAACGCATGCTTGGGGGAGAGACGGTGACCCAGGAAGCGAGCGGGCTGTCGAAGCGCGAGTGGACCGAGCTCATGGCCGCGCTCGGCCGCGAGAGGTGAGGCGGGGGCTGCCGGGGCCATGCTGCGCGTTCACATCAAAGCACCGATCGGTGCGCCGGCCGAAGACGTCTGGGCGTTGGCGCGCGACTTCAACGGCCTGCCGCGCTGGGTTCCCGGCATTGTCGGCAGCCGGATCGAGGGTAATGGGGTCGGGGCGACGCGCCATCTCACCATCAAGTGGCGCGGCGATCAGTGGGCGGCCGAGAAGCTCGAAAGCTTCGACGAGCGGCGCTTCCACATGACCTATTCGATCGTCGATTCGACCTTGCCGGTGAAGACCTATCTGTCGTCCTTCCGGCTTCTGCCGGCGGATGATGGCAAGTCCTGCATCCTCGACTGGTCGGCCGAGTTCGAGGCCAACAAGGCGAGCGCAGAGGACGCCAAGCGCTTCGTCGCCGGCGCCTATCGTGCGGGGCTCTATCGTCTGCGCGGCCTGTTCATGGACAAGTGGGACCGGCGCTATCTCGACGTCGCGGACCTCGCCGCGGAATGGTCGAAGGACCCGCGCGCGAAAGTGGGCGCGGTCGTTGCCGACCGCCACAGGCGGGTCGTCGCACTCGGCTACAACGGTTTTGCCGTCGGCGTCGAGGACAGCATCGACCGGCTCTACGATCGGGATCAGAAGCTCGACCTCATGGTGCACGCGGAACAGAACGCCATGCTGATCGCAGGACGGAACGCGGAGCAGGGCACGATCTATGTCGCGGGCAAGCCCGTGTGTTCACGCTGCGCGGGCGTCATC
>JBGPGW010000040.1:0-17625 GCA_041484095.1 Alphaproteobacteria bacterium
GGTCGGCGCGCGGTCCTGGCGAAGGGCCGCGACATTGACCGGGTCGCCCGGAAGAAAGACGTTGAAAATCTGGCGGCGGCCCTCGTTCGTCACGCGGTAGCTGAAGGCCCAGCCTTTGTTGAGGATATAGAGATGATCCCATAGGTCACCCTCGCGGTAGAGATCGGTCCTCTTCGCGACGGTCCGGACGTCCTTTCGTAAAGCCGCGATTTCATTCGCCGCGCCGTCCGAACCGCCGAAATAACTGAGATGCGTGCGGAACGGACAGAGATCGCAATCCGGTATCGGAGTGGAAACAATGGACATTGTGGCTTGCATGGTTAATTAACGCGTGAGTTCAGCAAGTTAGAGAAGGAAGCGGACCTCGATCGATCGATTGCACAAGATTTGATACACCAAATTATGATCCATGCAGAAACACATCGTACGTTTTATGCACTTAAAAAAACGGATGGCCAAGGGTTTTTTGGGTGCATTGGTGCACTCTAATGGTTGAAACACTTGTTACATTTTTGATTCTCCACATCCGCGGAGGCGCGCGGATTGCATCCGAAAAACGGGTGCCGCGCAGCTCTGCGCGGCCATTCATCGCAATGCCGCCGTCCCCCGATTTGACGCCGCTCGGACGGCTTGCGAGGATTCACATCGCGCGATTGAGCGCGCCGTCCACAAGGATGTTCTGTCCCGTGATATAGCCGGCATCGTCCGAGAGGAGGAACGCGACGGCCTTGGCGATCTCCGCCAGCGTCCCCCTCCGGCCGAGCGGCACGGAACGGCGAATCTCCTCGGCGTCGACATCGGCGTTCTCGATGACGCCCGGCAGCACGCTGTTCATGCGGATGCCGTGCCGGCCATAGCGGTCGGCGTAGATCTTGGTGAAGCCGTGAAGCGCCAGGCGCACCGGGCCCGTGGGATAGAGAAGGCGCGGCTGCACCGATTCCATCCCCGAGATGTTCACGATCGCACCCCCGCGCTGCTTGATCATGATCGGCGTCACGAGGCGCGCCATGCGCACGACGTTGAGCACGAGGAGGTCCATGACATCGAGCCAGACCTGGTCGGTGAGTTCGAGGAAGGGCGTCTCGAAGTCGGGATCATAGGTGAGGCGCGCCGCCGTCAAGGCGTTGCGGCCGGCGAAGCCGTGCTTCTGCATGATGCTGGCGTGGCGGCCGCTGTTGTTGACGACCGCGTCGATGCGTCCGTAGCGCTCCATCGTCGCATCGACGAGGCGCTTCATGTCGGGTTCCTCCGTCACGGAGCCCTTGAGGCCGAATCCGCCGAGCTCCTTCGCGAGCGTCTCGCTGCCGCCCGACGGCGACATAAGCGCCAAGGCATAACCGCGATCGGCAAGCTCCCGGGCGATCCCGGCGCCGATCCCTTTGCTGGCCGCTGTGACGATGGCGACGCGCTGCGATGCATTCATGACCGGCCTCTCCTGCCCTGGACGTGACAGCGGTTGTGCCCGAAGACGATCCAAACCGCAATGCCGCGCCATTCACGCGGATCGCGGCAACCACGCTTCGTGCTAGGTTCGGCGGCGAAAATCGACTGAGGGGGAAACCATGGCACTGAAAATCTGTCTCGCCGGCGCGACGGGCGGCGTCGGGCGCTGCTTGGCGCGCGCGATCCTTAGGGCCAAGGATATGACGCTCGACAGCGCCGTCGCGCGGAAGGCGGCGGGCCAGGACATCGGCACAGCACTCGGCCTCGCGCCGACCGGAATCGTGGTGACGGGCGATATCGCGGCGGCGCTTGAGCGCAAGCCCGACGTCCTCATCGACTACACCCATCCGACGGCAATCAAGCGCCACACGCTCGAGGCCTTGAAGCGCCGCATCCCCGTGGTCGTCGGCACCTCCGGCATGAACGCGGCGGACCATGAGGAGATCGAGCACGCGGCCGAGGCCGCCGGCGTCGGCGTCGCCACCGGAAACTTCGCCATCACGGCCGCGCTCATGCAGCACTTTGCGCTGATGGCGGCGCGCTACGTGCCGCACTGGGAAGTGCTGGAATACTGCAAGGCCGAGAAGCCCGACGCGCCGAGCGGCACGGCGACGGAGCTGGCCGAGCAGCTCTCGGCCGTTCGTGCGCCCATCTACGCCCACGACCCCGACGCGATGATCGGCCCCAAGGGCGCGCGGGGTGCCGCGATCGGCGGCACGCGCGTCCATGCCGTCCGCCTTCCCGGCCATTCCGCGTCCTGCGAGGTGATCTTCGGCCTGCCCGGCGAGCGCCTCGTCATCCATCACGACATGCAGACGAGCGACGAGATTTTCGTCGAGGGCACCCTCCTCGCCGCGCGCAAGGTGCGGGACTTTAGGGGCATCGCGCGCGGGCTCGACAAGTTGCTGTTCGCGGACTGACGATCGGGCTGTCTCGAGCGCTCCGCCAGAAGAATATGACAACGGGCGAATGGACATGATTTTTTTCGCACTCGGGTTCCGGCCGTTCTTTCTCGGCGCGGGTCTCTACGGCGCGATCGCGGGCGCGCTGTGGCTTCTCGTCTGGGGCGGTCTCCTCGATCCCGGCCTGCCGTTGGCCCCCGCCTATTGGCATGCGCATGAGATGCTGTTCGGATTCGCCGCCGCCGGGCTCACGGGGTTTCTCCTGACGGCGGTGCCGAGTTGGACCGACACGGGTCCGGTGCGGGGAAGGCGGCTCGTCCTTCTCTTCGCGTTGTGGGTGGCAGCACGAATCCTCGCCTGGATTCTGCCGGGCCCGATTTTCTCGGCCGTCGATTGCCTGTTCCTGCCGGCGCTGATCGCCTTCGTCGCACCCGGCATCCTCGCGCGGAACGCCCGGCGCAACGGCGTCATCGTCCTGCTGCTCGTCCTGCTGGCGCTGGGGAATGTCGCGTTCCATGCGGAGGCGTCGGGCACTCTCGAACACGGCGCGCGGTGGGGCCTCTATCTCGCGCTCGACGTCTTCGTCCTGTTGCTGACGCTCATCGGCGGGCGGGTCGTTCCGGCCTTCACCATCGGCGGGATGCGGATGGCGGGCGAGCCGGTTGCGATCGCGCCCATGGGCTGGCTCGACAAGGCGTCGATCCTCTCGGCTGCTGGCGTCGTCGCGGTCGAGGCGCTGATCGGCCAAGGCTACATGCTCGCTTCCGTCGCCGCGCTCGCCGCCGCCCTGAACGGCGCGCGCTTCCTCCGCTGGCAGGGATGGCGCACGGGACGCGTGCCGCTCGTCTGGGTGCTCCATCTCGGCTATGGCTGGCTCGTCCTGGGCCTCGCCCTGAAGGCGTTGGCCGCGATCGACCTGCTCGTGCCGACGATCGCGGTACACGCGCTCACCGCCGGCGCGGTCGGCACGATGATTCTCGCGGTGATGAGCCGCGCCTCGCTCGGCCCTACCGCGCGGAAACTCGACGCCGACCGGCTGACGACGCTCGCCTACGTCCTGGTCACGCTCGGCGCATTTCTCCGCGTCGCGGGGCCGTGGGCGCTGCCGGCCGAGGCCGTCGAAGGGATTCTCGTGGCCGGAATCTTGTGGGCAGGCGGCTTCGCGCTCTTCTCGATCCGCTATTGGCCCATCCTCACCCGCCCCCGCGTCGACGGGCGGCCGGGATAGGATCAGGGCTTCGCCTTGGGCCGCTTCTTCGCGGCCTCGGCGCAGACGAACGCGACGATGCGCTCGCCCATGGTTCCGGGTTCCGGCTTCGCGAAGGTGATCTCTTCGGGGGCCGAGGTCAGCGTGTACACCGCCTCCCCTCCTCCATCCTCGCTCGCGTAAAGGACATGCTCGACATAGGCGATCGTGCGGTCCGCGCATTTGAAATAGGAGAGCGATTTCTGCGACCGGTAATCCCCGCCAGGCGAGGGTTGCGGGGCGGAGAAGCGGAAGAGCGCCCAGGCCTCGAGCTGTTTCTTCTCGATCGCGATGCTGGCGCGGTCGACCGCGCCCTCAGTCAGGGACGTGCCGCCAAGCGACACCCAATCCGCCGCGGCCGCTGTCGCAGCGGGGATCGCGGCCAGGGCACAGGCGATCGCGATGCGCGCGAGCGCCTGGATGACGGAGAGAGGCGCGTCCCGTGCGAGCATGCCGATTGCCTTCATCCCGCCTCGTCCGCTCCTCGGGCGACGGCCGATCATACAAGCAACCATGAGGGCCCTTTCAAGACGACGTCGCCCGCCATGAACGCACGCCGACACGATCGCGCGCATACCGGCCCATCCCTCGATGCGGCGGTCGTTTGCGCTCAACGCAGCGTGGCGCCGCGCGCGAGAATCGTCACCGACAGCGCGCCGAGGACGCAGACGACCGACGAGGTCGCGAAGGCGACGGCCCAGGCCTCCGTGCTCGACGAGCCGCCGCCGAAGTCGAGGACATAGCCGAAGACGAGCGGCCCGAGGAATCCGCCGGCGAAGCCGAGGCAGGAATGGAGCGCCATCGTCGCCCCGCGCCGTTCCGGCGCCGCGGCGACGACGATACCCGCCGTCACCGACGTGGCGTTCGCGTTGAGCACGAGGACGTAGAGCCCGGCGATGGCGACGACGCCCACATAGACGAAGTCGAGGGTGAAGGCGAAGACGCAGCCGACCGCGGCGGCAAGGATGAAGATGCACGCGATCGCGCGCGGCGCGCCGAAGCGGATCGCGAGCTCATTCCCCGTGAGCGTCGCGGGCAGGCCGAGCAAATTGAGGAGGGCCGCGACGAGCGTCGCACTCCAGACGAGCGCACCCGGCTCCTGGAGACTTGCGCTGAAGACGAAGAGTGCCACGAACCACGAGCGGTTGGCCGAGACCGCCCACACCACGGCCATGTAGGCCAGCATGAATCCGAGCGCCCGCCGGTTGGCCAGGACGGCACGGAAATCGAGCACGGCGATCGTCTCGCGCCACGATCCGGCCCGAATCTTCGGCGGCGTCGGCGGCAACACCGCCGCGACGAGCAGCCCGGCCAGCGCGGCCGTCGCCCCCGCAAGGCCGAACGCCCAGCGCCAGTCCAGGATATCTTCGATGACTCCGATGAAGACGAAGGAGAGGCTGGCGGCGGCCGAGTAGGTCGCGGTGTAGTAACCGACGATGCGCGCCCGCGTGTGGTCCGCCGTCCGGTCCGAGAGCGCCTTCAACCCCGGCATGTAGGTGCCCGCGAGCCCGATGCCGGCGCCTGCGCGAAAGACGAACGCCGTCCAGAACCCGTCCGCGAACAACGCGTAGCCGATGCTCGAGACGGCCGTCAGCGCCATCGCGACGAGATAGATCCGGCGCGGATCGATGCGGTCGGTGAGGCTCACCAGCACGGGGACCACGAGGGTGTAGCCGCCGAAATAGATGCCGCTGATCCAGCCGGCCTCGGCGTTCGTGAGACCCCAGAGCTCGACGAACTGCGGCAGGAGCGCCGCGAAGCCGGCATAGTTCGTCATGCCGAGGACTTCGGCGGCGCAGACCGCCAGAAGAATCCGGCGGTCGATCACGAGCGAGCCGCCCGAGCGGGGCCCGCGACGCGGGCACGCACAATTCGCACGTCACGGACTCCACGGGATGAACCGACGGGACATAGCGACTTCGAGCGATCCTGACCTGCTCCAGGCCAGAAAGAAAGACATGACACCGGCCTCGGACGGCGATACTCAGATATGACCTCGAGAACGGAGTGCGCGATGATTCACGAACTGCGGCACTACATGTCCCCTGTCGGCAAGGGCGATGCGATGCTGAAGGTCATGGTCGATGACATCCTGCCGATCTTCGACCGGCTGGGATTCCGCGTCGTCGACTACTGGATTCAGGACGACGATCCCCGTCACCATTGGTACACGATGGAATGGCCCTCGGCCGCCGCGATCAAAGAGGGATGGGAGCGTTTTCGCGCCGATGCCGAATGGCTCAAAGTCAAGGCCGCGTCCGGCGGTGTCTTCGAGAAAGTCGAATCCTTCACGCTTCGCCGTCCGCCGAGTCTCAAATCGACCAAGCGCTGACGCGGCCAGGAACTCGCCCTCGGCCTTCGTATGAGAGCGAGTGATATGCCTGGATCTGTCGACGGACGAAACCACTCACCCTCCCCCTACCCCCTCCCGTCGAGGGAGGGGGAGTCTGTTCTTGTCACACGGCGCACAAGACGATCCACGGCGTCAGGCCGAGACGGTCAATCGAGCAATCGCGCACTGTTCTCACCCCTCCCCTTGCGGGAGGGGATGGGGGAGGGGTGAGGTACTGCGCGCGGTGCCGGGGCCGACGCATGAGGAGGATGTCGCGCGCGGCTCTGGCCACGTCTTGGCCCATCCTTTAATTTTGTTGCGCGGCCGTCCCGCTCCGATGCATCCCCGAGACAAGGTGCGCCCATGGATTTTGAATTGGATTCGACCCAGGTTGAACTCCAGTCGATGGCGCGCGCCTTCAGCCGCGAAGTCCTGGCGCCCGCGCAATTGGCGATGGATCGTGACGACGCATTCCCCTATGCCGCCTGGCGCCAGTGGAGCGCGCTCGGCATGACGGGAATCACGATCCCGGAGGATTACGGCGGCGGCGGCGTCGACAGTTTGAGCTACATCCTCGCGATGGAGGAAGTGGCGACCGTGAGCCAGACCTTCGCCCTCATCTGGCAGGTCCATGTTCTCGTCTCGAACATGTACAAGCTCTTGGGCACGGAGGCGCAGAAGCGGGAATGGCTGCCGCGCTTCGCCTCGGGCGAGATCGTGGGCGCGATCGGGCTGACCGAGCCGGGTGCTGGATCGGATGCCGGCGGCATGACGACGCGCGCCGAGCGGCGCGGCCGCGAATGGGTCATCAACGGGCGCAAGATCTTCATCAGCAACACGGGAACCGAGATCTCCGACGGGCTCGTGCTCATGGCCGTCACCGATACGTCCGGCGGACGGAAATCGATCTCCTCCTTCATCGTGCCGCGCGGCACCCCGGGGTTCGAGATCGGCCAGTCCTTCACCAAGATGGCCTGGCACGGCATGGACAGCCGGGAGCTTCTGTTCAACGACTGCCGGATTCCCGAAGATAACCTGCTGGGCGTCGAGGGCCAGGGGCTGCGCCAGGCCCTCACCGCCTTGAACCTCGGCCGCATCGTGTTCGGCATCCTGGGCGTCGCCCTCATCCGCGCCTGCCTCGAGGAGTCGCTGACATACGCCAAGGACAGGAAGCAGTTCGGCAAGCCGCTCGCGAGCTTCCAGCTCATCCAGTCGAAGCTGGCCGACATGGCGATCCACGCCGAAGCCGTGCGGCGCTTCGCGCATTACGTCGCCTGGCTGCATGCGAAGGGTGTCGATTGCCACGCGCAGGCGGCGATGGTGAAGACGCTCGGCACCGAGCTCGCGACGAAGGCGGCGCTCGACGCCTTTCAGATCCATGGCGGCTACGGCTTCATGCAGGAGTACAAGGTGAACCGCTTTTTCCGCGAATCGAAGATCCTCGAGATCGGCGAAGGGACCAACGAGATCCAGCGTCTCGTCATCGCGCGCTCGCTCGGCTGCTGAGCGCGCGCGGAAGGAAGGGCGATGGCGCGATACGCGACGATCGAATGTGCGAGCGAAGGCGCGCTCGCCTGGATTCGCCTCGACCGTCCCAACGTGCACAACGCGATCAACACCGCGTGTCTCCACGAACTTTCGCAAGCGCTCGAGGACGCGCGCCGCGATCCCGCGATCCGTGTCATCGCGATCGCGGGCAAGGGCGGGAAAGCCTTCACGGCCGGTGCCGATATCGGCGAGATGAAGGACAAGAGCGCCGCCGAGATGCTCGCCTACAACCGGCTCTGGCTCGATCTCCTGGCCGCGATCGAGAGCGTGGAGAAACCGGTCATCGCGTCGGTCCATGGCTTCGCCATGGGCGGGGGCACGGAGCTGTCGCTCGCGTGCGATTTCGTCATCTGCTCGACCGCCGCGCGCTTCGGCTTGGCCGAGATCAATATCGGCGTCATCCCCGGCGCCGGCGCGGCCGTGCGCCTCACGCGCTGGCTTGGCCGCCTCAAGGCCAAGGAGATTCTGATGCTCGGCCGCCTGATCCCCGGCGCGGAGGCCCTCGCCCTTCATCTCGCGAATGAGTGCGTCGAGCCCGATGCGCTCGAGGTGCGCGTGCGCGCGCTCGCGCGCGAGCTCGCATCCAAGCCGCCCCTCGCCCTTGCCGCGGCGAAGGCCTCCGTCAACGCGGGCGGCGAGATGGCGCAAGCCGACGGCATGGAATACGAGCTCACGCGCTTCCTTCAGCTCTTCGACACCGACGACCAGAAGGAAGGCATGCGCGCCTTTCTCGAGAAACGCCCGCCGCGCTTTGAGGGGCGCTGAGGCGACGCCGGGCGAACGCGCCTCGTGCAGCCGCCGCCCGCCGCGTCGCGCGCGCCTTGAAACGAGCGCGGTATCACAATATATTGAGGGTTACGGCGGAAGCCGACCCTAGTCATTGGAAATGATGAGGTCGTGATGAGCTTTGCAAAAGTCGCCACTGTCGTCGTTGCCGTGGGCCTGCTCGGCGCCTGCGCCGACCAGGGCGGGGACAGCGGCATCGGCAACAAGACGATCATCGGCTCGGCCGCGGGTGCGGCCGGTGCCGGGCTGATCGCGGCGGCCGCGATCGGCGGCGCGCCCGCGATCGCGGGCGGCGTCATCCTCGGCGGTCTCTTGGGCGGCGTGATCGGCCATTATCTCGACGACCAGGACAAGCGAATCGCGGCCGAGACGACGAAGAAGAGCCTCCAGGATTCGAAGCCCGGCCAGCCCATGTCCTGGGTCAATCCCGATAGCGGCAATTCCGGAACGGTGACGCCGTCGAAATCCTACCAGACGGCATCGGGCGAGGTGTGCCGCGACTTCCAGCAGACCATCAAGGTCGACGGCAAGACCCAGCAGGCCCACGGCACGGCGTGCCGCGACGCGAGCGGCAACTGGCGCACGGCCAGTCAGTAAGGAGCGATCGTTGAGGCGTCGCGCGCCGGGTTTCCCCGCGCTCAGACGTGCTGGCCGCCATTGATGTGGATCTCGGCGCCGTTGATGTAAGACGATTGCGGCGAACAGAGGACGTAGATCGTCTCCGCCACCTCCATCGGCGCGCCGAGACGGCGCATGGGAATCTGCGTCTCGACGATCGCCTCCGTGCCGGGGGAGAGAATCGATGTGTCGATCTCGCCGGGCGCGATCGCGTTGACGCGGATGCCGTGGGGCCCGAACTGGAACGCCATCTCGCGCGTCAGCTCGGCGAGCGCGGCCTTGGAGGCCCCGTAGGCGGCCCCCGCATGCGGGTGGACGCGCGTGCCCGCGATCGAGGTCACGTTGACGACGACGCCCTTCGCGCGCGCGAGCTCCTGGAACAGCCCCTTCGAGAGCAGCGCGGTCGAAAACAGATTCACGTGGAAGACGCTGAGCCAGGTCTCATAGCTGCTCTCGATCACGCCGAGACGCGAGCCGCCCGGGCCCTTGGGCGAGATGCCGGCGTTATTGACGAGCGCGTCGAGCTTGCCGTCGGGCAGGCGCTTCTTCGCCTCCCCGACGAGGTGATCGAGCCCGGCGACAGTGCCGATATCGGCCTGGATGTGGTTGTCGCGCCCCCCCACCCAGGGGCAGTCCGGCGAGAACGCCTGGCGCGAGACCGTGAGGATGCGCCAGCCTTGCTTCTGGAAGAGCTTCACCGTCGCATGGCCGATGCCCCGGCTGGCGCCGGTCAGCAGCATGACTTTTTGTTGACCCGCTTGTTTTTCTGGCACGTCTCTCTCCCTATACGGCGACGCCGTGCCGCGGCTGTCGCGTGTTCGGCCGAAAGCACGTCCGCGCCGCCGTCGATCATTGTTCACCCGCCGGACGGCGGGTTCAATCGGCAAGAGTGTAGGGTTATTCGCGGCGAGGCGGAATCGCCATCGCGACGCCGCGCGTCCGGACGGATCGCTCGCCGCGATCAGGCGTAGCCAAGCGTTTTCCAAAGCGACATGAACTGGTCCGAGGCAGACAGCCGGAGTGCCGCCTGATAGGACTGGTTTGCCTGCGCCTGGGTAAGCGAATCGTAGATCTGCGCGACGCTGTTGACGCTCTCCATGTAAGACAGCTGCGTCTGCAGCTGCTGCGACTCCGCTGGAATCTCCCCGCCGGTCGATGCGTAGCGCCCGGCCATGGCATCGAATGCCTGGGCCGCCTGGTTCAGAACCGCCACCGTCCCCGGCGCATTGGACGCGACGGCCGCCTGGAGGGCGTTGGCGTCGAGGGACAGGGTTCCGTCGGCCTTGGGCGTGATCCCCATTCGCGCCAGGCTGGTCATCGACCCGACGCCGGTGAAACTCTGGAGGTCGGTGTCGTTCATGCTCCGGAGGAGCTGGCCGGCGGTGGTGGTGACGCCACCGGCAAGCGCCCCGCCAGGGCGGATCAGACTTGTGGTCGTGGCGACGAGCGCGTTGTAGGCGTCGACGAAGTTCTGTGCCGCGCTCTGGATGGCAGCCGTGTTCTGGCTGACCGACACGGTGGTCGAGCCCACCTGGAAAAGATTGAGCGTCACGCCCGAGGCGATGCTGACGCCGGCGTTGCTTGCGCTCGTCTGGGCCACGCCGTTCACGCTCAGGCTTGCGTCCTGGGCCACCTGGTTGAGAGTGAGATTCTTCCCTGCCCCGGCGGTGGCCGTCGGGTCGTAAGCGAGCTGCGAGAGCCCGGTCATGTCCGTGTTGACGCCATCCAAGTCGGCGGCGGTGATCTTGAACGCGTTCGCCGCCCCCGTCGCGGTCGACGATAGAACCAAATGAAATCCGCTCACATCCTGGACGACGTTGGCGCTGACGCCTGCACCTGCCGCGTTGATGGCGCTCGCGATGCTGTTGAGAGAGCCGTTGGTCACGGTGATCGACACGGGCGCGCTCGCGCCGGCCGTGAATGTGTTGGTTCCGGCGTTATAGTTTCCGAGCTGGACGGTCAACGTGCCGGACCCGATGAGCGTCGCGTTCGGGTCGACGACGGCCGCGCTGCTCGTGACCTGCGACTGGGCCAGCTGGCCAATCGTGACGGCGTAGGTGGCAGGCGCCGCCGTCGCCTGCGCCGACGCAGCGGCGACGGCACTATTGGTGCTGCTCGCCTGGGCCGGGGCGACGGCGCTTGGGCTCTCAAGGCCCTGCATCGCCGTCTGGAAGGTCGATACGGCCGACGAAAGCTGGCCAAGACCCGCGATCTGCGCCCGCTCGGCCGCGATCGCTCGGTTGTAGCCCACTGTCGAGGCCGTGCCGGTTAATGCGGCCCGCATGAGCCCGGCTTTCAGTCCGATCAACTGGGCCCTCGCGTACCACTGGAGCAGCGGGTAAGAGCTCGACGTATTCATCGCATTGATCGTCATATCGGCGTTCTCGGCCTTGGATTGAGGGAAATTGCTCTACCTGAGCTCCCGCGATGGCGGCGCGTCCTCATTCCCGCTTGACGGACTCGTCCCGCGGCAGGCCGTCAGGGGATCCGGATAAAGGGATCCGTGCGCTGAGCGAACGCATGCCGAGGGATGATCCGACGCGGCGCTGCGAGGGAGGCCGCTTGATCGCACGGACGCCTGGGCATCAAGCCCAGGTCCACGCTCGGACGCTATCCGCGTTGGACGCGGATGGTCCGCTCAGGCTTGTCGATGCGGGGGGAACTGAAAGAGGAGCGATGACCGGAGGGCCGCGGGCGCGCGGAACCGGCGCCACGCCGAATGCCCGCGCTCGATAATGGCACGGCGTCGTCTCAAGCTTCGATGAGTCGGCTTGCGCGTCATCCGCTTAAAACCCGCTTTTACGGTCACGTCGTAACATTGCACGATAATTCCCTTAAGAAACCCTTACGGCATCCGGTGTACGGCCAGGACGCGGGTCCGCTCCGAACGCATCGAGTCAAATTACAATCAATGATAGCAACCGAATTATCCTTTCGCCGCGCCTGTTTAGCTGGCCCGCTTTATCGAATTTCTTATTACTTCCGCGCAATGATTCCTAAACCATCCCCATCGAAACTCGTGCCTCAGTCGATCGGTCGCCGCGGCCTCCAGGAGAGCCGCAGCATTGTGAGGGCCGATCTTGGTTCACTGTCCGGAGACGGCCATGCCAGCGGAACTGCGGCACATCATTTTTTCAACCGCGGACATCATCGATGCGGTCGCCGAACAACAGAAGGCATCGGGGACTCCGTTCGAGGCGGCCGCGGTGTCAAATCTCAGCCTCTCCGATTCGGAGAACGGCCCCTGCCTCGGCATGACGATCTTCCGCGGGCCCGCCAATGCCGCACAGGCCCTGACGCTCGAGGGTGAAGAGCTTGCCGTCGCGGTGATGAAGTATTGCTTCGTCAAGAAAATACCCTTGCCGAGGCATGCGGAGAAATCGCTGCACAGGGTGAACAATCAGCTGGCGCTGATGATATCGGTGGGCGGACGCATGAGCCGGTTCTCCGTATCCACCTGAATTGCCGGATACGGACGGGCGCGTCACGCGCCGGCACGAACCCGAGCGCATCAGACCTTGAGGCCGATGACCCGCCAGATTTCGGCCGTCAGATCGGCCGTCGAGATCGGCTTCTTGAGAACCGCCGTCGCGCCCACCTGCTCGGTCACGTCGAGCACGAACTGGTCCGTCTCCCCCGTCAACATGAGGACGGGTGTGCGCACGTCGATGCTTGTTCGCCCCCGGCGCACGTGACTGAGGAATTCCATCCCGTCCATCTTGTCCATGTGCAAGTCGCAGAGGATCAAGTCCGGCGGCGCGGAACTCCCGACGCGCGAGAGCATGTCGATCGCGTTGATGCCGTTGTCGGCCTCGACGACGTCCTGGATTCCCGCCTGCCCGAGAAGCTGACGAAGAATCTGGCGCATGGTGCGGTTGTCATCGACGATCAACGCCCGGATTTTCAGGCTCTCGAGAAAAGAGACACTCGCGCCGTGGCCCGCGAAACGGAGCGTCGCATCGGCGTGGCTATCGCCATTGGACGGCATCCCCGGGCGCGCGCCGTTCTGGCCAAGTGTTTTCGGATCCGAGCTCGACATGACAGCACCATCCACCTGCGCATTTGCAAATTGATAGTCGCGGTTTTCGAATTGACGGTTTCAACCGTCAAGCGAACCGTACCATCGCGCTCTCTAATGCGGCGTTAATGGGCGTTACCGAACGCATCGCGACGCTGCGATGCGTCGATTATCTAATATAAGTTGGATACCGATTTTCTGTTTTTTGGGATGAGCGGAATCCTCGACGCCCTTAACCTCAATAAATTCTTACGGGCGAATCGATCCCTCTGCGGCGCGTTACATTTGTCTCTGACGCGGATGTCTCTGACGCGGAATCGTCCCTTCGCGGACGCGGGCGTCTTAGTCGCCGGCCGGCGTGATGCGGAATTCGATCACCTCCGGCAAGCCGCGCAGATGCTGGGCCAATTTCTCGGTCGCGCGGCTGTCGCGGCTGCGGATGGTCATGCGGAATTCGAAGAACTTGCCGTCGTCGGTCAGCCGCGAGGACAGGTTGGCGACGGAAAATCCGTAGGTCCCGATCAGCGCGCGCACGTCGTTTTCGTTCATCACCGATGCGCGCTCGAAGCGCAGCAAATGGTGCGCGTAATATTCCGAGGGCAGCTTGCTCTCGATGAATCGGAACAGCGCCAGGACGACCAGCACGATGATGGCACCCACGACCGCGGGGAAATAGAACCCGATGCCGATGAGAATGCCGATCGCGGCGGTGGTCCAGATCGACGCCGCCGTGGTCAGCCCGCGGACGCTCAGGCCCTCCTTGAAGATCACGCCGGCGCCGAGGAAGCCGATGCCGGTCATGATGCCCTGCGCCATGCGCGCGGGGTCGGAGCGGATGGTGTCGAGCGGCATCTGCGTTATCCAATTGAGCTCGTAGACCGTGACGAACATGAGGAGAGCCGACGCCAGGCACACCAGCGCGTGGGTGCGAAAGCCCGCCGGGCGGCCGTGCAGGGTGCGTTCCAGCCCGATCAATCCGCCGATGACAAGTGCGACCAGCAACCGGATGGTGATGGTCAGTTCATCGTCTGTCATGAAGTTGTCATATAACCGGCGGCGCTCCGGCGCAATGCGCTCGGACAAGCCATCATCGCATCGCGATGGAAGATGGCGAGCCCGGTGGGGATCGAACCCACGACCCTCTGATTAAAAGAAAAACAAAGAGCTATTCGAATCAATAGCCATTCCAACTTTTCGCGTCCAATTTTAGTAGATAATTGCTGAGAGTTGGAATGTGTTTCTGGCGCGATTGCGGCGACGGAAACCGCCGGTTCGCGACAAGCGCGACACCCCACTACATCGCCGTTGACTATTCACCAGCACGGAATGTTTTTCTGTACCCCACTTCACGAGCAACTGCCCCATGAAGGCGGCGAAAAAAAGCACTTAAGTATTCCCATCTGGGAAGTGACTTCGGTTCAGTGCGAATATATCGCAATGCGTCCATTTTGTTTAACTCAATGAGATTCCGCATGGCCTGAAGATCACTTGCCTTAATTGGAAAGATTTAAAAAAGCCCAAGCTCCTTTGACTTTCGATAGCATCTTCTAAGATCGTGCCCGTACTTCTTCTTCGCTCGCAACTCATGAAGAGGAATCCCACGGTGACGCAGATAGGCTTTGAATGTCAGCTCAATTCCATGAAACGCGAGGAAGTATGCGGTCATCGGTGGTTGACGTGCATCCGGCCATTGCTTGCCTAACTTTTGTTCCAATACGATCGCTGCCTCAAGAAATTGATACGCAGTGTGGGCGAGTCCGCCTGCGGTCGTCCGATCGTCGTCGGTTATCTGAGGCACCTTCTTTTCCCATCAACGCATAGCAGTGAAAGGAACTAGCGCGTCCTCCGATCGATGCTTCTGATTCTCGATCAGATGCACGGGAACTAACGCCTTCAACTCATTGAGTTCAAGGGACTCGCTGGCGCAAAAAATCTCCCGGAAATTGACCGAAAGTTGGAATGAAATCGGCAGAATCGATCTAACTTCTTGAAGAAGTTGGCGAGCCCGGAGGGGATCGAACCCTCGACCCTCTGATTAAAAGTCAGATGCTCTACCGCTGAGCTACGGGCTCCCGTGTGCGTCGCACCATAGGGACCGCGCCCCCAAGGGGTCAATACGCCCGGCCTGTCCTGCCGCGCTTATCTCGCTCGCCTATCGCGTATCGACGGGAACGGCGGGGAGACGCATCGGCGCGCCGGTCTTGCGCGCCGCGATGGCGAGTTCGGCGCCCTGCCGGACCGCGTCCGACGTATGCTGGCCGATCGCGGCCATGACGGTCGGGCCGAGCGCGACCGGCGCCGCCGCAGGCCGGGGCGTCATGCTCTGCGCGACGGCGAGGCCCGGGAGCACGAGCAGCGCGAGCGCGGCGAATGGAAGCCTGGTCTTGCGTCGCGGCATCGCTGGCATTCCTTCCATCCCATCTCTCTCGCCGGAACGCCGCACCGCCCGAAGGCAGAGCGGTCGGGCGCGACGGCGCCTCCCCTCATATATTGGACGCGCCGGCGCCTAAGACAACGCGAAGCCGCGTCTCAGCGCCCCTTGGCCTTCTTCGCCCGCTCGGCCAGGCGTTTCTGGAGGTGCTTGGCGACGTTCGGCGAGACGAAGGGCCGGATGTCGCCGCCCAAGGCGCCCACCTCCTTGACCAGTCGCGAGGAGATGAACTGGTGCGATTCGGACGCCATGAGGAACACGGTCTCGATGTTGGGGTCGAGCCGCGCGTTCATCCCCGTCATCTGGAACTCGTAGTCGAAATCGGTGACGGCGCGGAGGCCCCGGATGATGACCGAGGCGCCGACGTCGCGCGCATAGTGCATGAGAAGGCCTTCGAAGGACCGCACCTCCACCTTGCTCGCGAGGCCGGCGTTGATCGACGCGATCTCCTCCTTGACGATGGCGACGCGCTCGCCGATCGAGAACAGCGGATCCTTGCCGGCGTTGATCGCGACGCCGACGATGAGCGTGTTCACCACGCGCGTCGCCCGGCGGATGATGTCGAGATGGCCGTTGGTGGGGGGATCGAAGCTGCCGGGATAGAGCCCGACGCGCGGACTATTCGTCCGCGCCGTTCGCCGAGTCGTCACTCGTCTCCTCCCCCTGGATCGCGCTGCCATTGCCGGCATGCGCGCCGTTGCTCCCGTTCTCCGTGCTGCCGTCGTCGCCGAGGCGCGCGACCGAAACCACGTGTTCGCCCTCCGCGACGCGGAACAGCGTGACCCCGCGCGTGGTGCGCCCCGCGATGCGGATGTCGTCCACGGGGCAGCGGATGATCCGGCCGCCGTCGGTCACGAGCATGATCTGGTCGCGATGGGAGACGGGAAAGGCCGCGATGACGCTGCTCTCGCCCCTGCCGAGATTCATGCTCTCGATGCCTTTGCCCCCGCGGCCCGCGACGCGGTATTCGTAGGCCGAGGTGCGCTTGCCGTAGCCGTCCGTCGCGATGGTCAGGATGAACTGCTCGGCCGCCTCGAGTTCGGTGAAGCGCTGCTCGCTGAGCGTGATCGCGGCCACCACCTCGTTCGCCTCGGCCGAGTCGGCTTCGGCCGCCTCGATCTCGCCGGCCTCGGGCTCGTCCGCTCCGCGCTTGGCTTTCGCGGCCTTGAGATAGGCATTCCGTTCCTCCGTGCTGAACTCCGCGTGGCGCAGGATCGTCATGGAGATGACCTTGTCGCCTTCGGCCAGCTGGATGCCGCGCACGCCGTCGGAGGACCGGCCGCTGAACACGCGCACATCGATCGCGGGGAAGCGGATGCACTTGCCGCCGCGCGTCGCGAACAGCACGTCGTCATTCTCCGAACAGACATGGACGGCGACGAGGGCGTCGCCCTCCTCGAGCTTCATGGCCAGCTTGCCGTTCGCCTTCACATGGACGAAATCCTCGAGCGAGTTGCGCCGCACGTTCCCGCTCTGGGTCGCGAACATCACGTAGGTGTCCTTCCAGCGCTCTTCGTCCTCCGGGAGCGGCATCAGGGTCGAGATGGTCTCGCCCGCCTCGAGCGGCAGCATGTTGACGAGCGCCTTGCCGCGCGCCTGCGGGGTCGCGAGCGGCAGGTTGTAGACTTTCGTCTTGTAGACGATGCCGCGCGAGGAGAAGAACAGCATCGGCGTGTGCGTGCTCGCGACGAACAGTTGCGTCACGAAATCCTCTTCGCGCGTCGCCATCGCGGTGCGGCCCTTGCCGCCCCGGCGCTGCGCGCGGTAGGTCGAGAGGGGGACGCGCTTGATATAGCCGCCATGCGTGACCGTCACCACCATCTCCTCGCGGTGGATCAAATCCTCGATGTCCGTCTCGAAGGTCTCGTCGGAGATCACGGTGCGGCGGGCGTCGGCGAACTTGGCTTTGATCTCGACGAGCTCCGCCCGCATGACGGCAAAGAGCCGTTCGCGCGAGGCCAGAATCTCGAGATACCCCGTGATCTCGCTCACGAGGGCCTTCAGATCGTCGATGATCTTGTTGCGCTCGAGCCCGGTCAGGCGGTGGAGGCGGAGATCGAGGATCGCGCGCGCCTGGGCCTCCGAGAGGCGATAATTGCCCTCGGCCAGCCCTTCGTCGAGATCGTCGATCTCGTCGATGTAAGGCTCGACGTCCTTCGCGGGCCAGGGCTCGGCCATGAGCGCCGCGCGCGCCGCGGCGGGATCCTTGGCCTTCCGGATGATCTGGATGACGGGGTCGAGATTGGCGACGGCGACCGCGAGACCGAGCAGGATGTGGGCGCGCTCGCGCGCGCGCCTCAA
>JBGPGW010000041.1:0-17281 GCA_041484095.1 Alphaproteobacteria bacterium
AATTCGTTGTTGGTGCCGTAGGTGACGTCCGCGGCATAAGCCATGCGCCGCTCCTCGTCGCTCAGGCCGTGGACGATGCAGCCGACCGTGAGGCCGACGAACTTGTAGACCTGCCCCATCCACTCCGCGTCGCGGCGGGCGAGATAGTCGTTGACAGTGACGACGTGGACGCCCTTGCCGCCCAGCGCGTTGAGATAGACTGGCAGGGTGGCGACCAGCGTCTTGCCTTCGCCGGTGGCCATCTCGGCGATCATGCCGCGATGCAGCACCATCCCGCCCAGGAGCTGGACGTCGAAATGGCGCTGGCCGAGGGTCCGGCGCGCGGCCTCGCGGACGGTCGCGTAGGCCTCCGGCAGGACCTCGTCGAGCGTGGACCCGGCATTGAGCTTCGCCCGCAGAACGGACGTTCGCCCCGCGAGGTCCGTGTCGGAGAGCGTTTGGAGCTCCGGCTCGAGTGCGTTGATGCTCTCGACCTGGCCGTAGAGCCGCTTGAGAAAACGCTCATTGGCCGAACCAAAGACTTTTCGCGCGAGAGCGCCGAACATGGGGGTGATCCTGATTGAGGCGCGTTCCCTGCAGGAATCGGCGCCGGAGATGCCGCCAAAGACAGATAGGGACGCGATTCCCCCCTGTCAACGAGGTTGCCGCGGCCCTTGTGCCTGTGTAGCGGTTCGTGGTTAATGCCCCGATAATACTGGTTTCGAGCCCTTTGCGCCGCGCCATGCCCGATCGCTCCCCCCTTGCGCCCGATCATTTTCCCGCGCTCCCGCCGGTTTCGGGCGTCAAGCTTGCCGCCGGCGCCTGCGGCATCCGCTACAAGGGCCGGACTGACCTGCTGTTCGTCGAACTGGCCCCCGGCACGACAATGGCCGGAGTCTTCACGCGCTCCTCGATGCCGTCCGCACCCGTCGAATGGTGCCGAAAGGCCGTCGGTTTGGGCCGTGCCCGCGCGATCGTGGTCAATTCGGGCAATGCGAACGCCTTCACGGGCCGGATCGGCGCCGCCTCGGTCGCGCGCACGGTTGGTGCGGTCGCGCGGCTCGTCGGCTGCCAGAAGCGCGAGGTCTTCATCGCCTCGACCGGGGTGATCGGCGAGCCCCTGCCGGATGAGCGCATCACGGCGGCGCTCCCGGGCCTCAGCGGGTCGCTTGCGGACGGGACGTGGCCCGCGGCGGCGGCGGCGATCATGACCACGGACACGTTTCCCAAGGCCGCCACGCGGACGGCGCGGATCGCCGGCACGCGCGTCGTCATCAACGGGATCGTCAAGGGTTCGGGCATGATCGCGCCCAACATGGGGACGATGCTGGGCTTTGTCTTTACGGACGCGCGGATCCCGGCCCCGGTTCTTCGCGCGCTCCTCAAGGGTGCCAACGACCGGTCGTTCAACAGCATCACGGTCGACGGCGACACCTCGACGAGCGATACGGTTTTGCTGTGCGCGACCGGCAAGGCGGGCAACAAGGCGGTCGCCTCGGCCGCGAGCGCAGAGCTCCGCGACTTCCGCATCAAGCTCGACGAGGTGATGCAGGATCTGGCGCAGCAGGTCGTGCGCGACGGCGAAGGCGCGCAGAAGCTCATTCGCGTAACGGTAAAAGGCGCCGTGTCCGAAACCTCGGCGCGCCGCATTGCCTTGGCGATCGCGAACTCGCCGCTCGTGAAGACCGCGATCGCGGGCGAGGACGCGAATTGGGGCCGTCTCGTCATGGCGGTCGGCAAATCCGGCGAGCGCGCGGTGCCCGCGCGTCTGAGTATCCGCATCGGCGGCGTCGAGGTGGCCCGTAAGGGTATGCGCGTCTCCGGCTACGACGAGGCTCCGGTCGCCGCGCATATGAAAGGGCGGGAGATCGATCTCGAGGTCGATATCGGCCTCGGCCGCGGACGGGCCACGGTTTGGACCTGCGATCTCACCCACGGCTACATCAGCATCAATGCGGACTACCGGAGCTGACGCACCGCTCCGCGAGCGCCGCCTCGTCACCGATCGGCTTACCTTGCGGCGGCCCGCCGCGACCGACGCGCGCGCGATCGAGAGTCTCATCGGCGAGCGGGACGTGGCGCAGTTCACGGCGAACATCCCGCATCCCTATCCCCGGGGGTCGGCGGCGATCTGGATCGCGCAGCTCTCGGACAGCGTGGAGATCGTCTGGGCGATCGAGCGGCGCGAGGATTCGGTCGTGATCGGATGCATCGACCTGCGGCTGATCCGGGAACACCGGACGGCCGTCCCCGGGTTCTGGATCGGCAAGCCCTTTTGGGGCAAGGGCTATGCCAGCGAAGCGCTCGGGGCCGTTCTCGCCTATGCCTTCGATGTCAGGCGTGTTGCGCGCGTCGATGTCAGGGCCATGCCCGAGAACGCCGCGTCGATCCGGGTGCAGGAAAAACTCGGTTTCGTTCTGACGGGCAGGGGAACGGATCCGGCGCCCGCCCGCGGGAGCTCGATTCCGGTCGAGGTGCGATCCCTGTCGCGCGCGGCATGGGAGATGGTTCGGCGATGACAGGAGTTCCAGTCGTCCTCGTCGCCGCGGTCGCGCTCATCGATGCCGATGGTCGCGTGCTTCTGGCGGAGCGCCCGCCGGGCAAAGCCATGGCGGGGTTGTGGGAGTTTCCCGGCGGCAAGGTCGGGCCGGGCGAGACGCCGGAGCAGGCGCTCATCCGCGAGATCAAGGAGGAGCTCGGCATCGACGTCACCTCGAACTGCTTGGCGCCCTTCACCTTCGCCTCGCACCGCTACGAGCATTTCCATCTTTTGATGCCGCTCTATCTCTGCCGCGTCTGGAACGGCCTCGTCGAGCCGCGCGAAGGCCAGCGTCTGGCTTGGGTCAGGGTGGAGCGGCTCGGCGACTACGAAATGCCGCCGGCCGACCGGCCGCTCATCGCCATGCTCCGCGACGTGCTGTAGGCGGACGCTCGCATGAGCGCGTTTCATGTCCCGCATGAGGGAATAATCGTTGTTCCCCGGCGTGAAACTCCGTAGTTCTTGTCGCCGCTCCTGACGGTGGTGAATGCGTGATGTCGCCCGAACCTCCCGCCCGCCCGAACGTGACCGGCTGGTTGATCGTCATGGTCTGCTTTCTCGGATTGAGCATCTCGTTCTCCGCGCGCTCGATCCTGGGTCTCACCATGCCGCTGTGGGAGAGCGAGCTCGGCTGGTCGCGGAGCTTCATCTCGACCGGCGGGGCGCTCACGCTCTTGACCATGGCGTTTATCGCGCCCGTCACGGGGAATCTCGTCGATCGCTTCGGCCCTCGACGCGTCCTGCTCGCGGGCCTCGCGGCCATCGCGGCCGGCATGGGGCTCGCGTCAATGACGTCGAGCCAATGGCAGTTCATTCTTCTTTACTGCATCCTCGCCGGCGCCGGCTTCGGAATCGTCGCGATGCATGTGGCCTCCACGACGATCGCGCTCCACTTCACGGAGAATCGCGGCATCGCGACCGGCATTGGCGGCGCCGGGTCGACCTCGGGCCAGTTGCTGGTCATTCCGATCTTGGCGCTCGTCCTCACGACCGTCGGCTGGCGGTTGAGCTATGTGACGCTCGCGGTGCTCGCCCTCGCGCTCATGCCGGTGGTGATGATCTTCGTGAAATCCGGCCGCATCGCCACCGCGAACGCCCGCTCGATCGCAGGCCCTGCCGATCCGCTCGGCCAGCGGCTGGGATTTCTCCTGAGAAGCCCGGTGTTCCACGCGCTGTTCTGGAGTTACGTCGTGTGCGGCTTCACGACGTCGGGCGTCATCGAGACGCATATGCTGCCCTATGCCGCGGCCTGCGGATTCCCGCCGCTCGACGGCGCCAAGGCCTACGGCGTGCTCTCGGCGTTCAATCTGGTGGGGATGCTCGGCGCCGGCTATCTCAGCGACCGCGTCCACCGTCCCACGCTGCTCGCCACGATCTACATCGTGCGCGGCCTGTCCTTCCTCCTGCTGATGCAGATCGTGGGCGATCTCCAGCTTCTCTTCACCTTCGCCGTGATGTTCGGCCTCGCGGATTATGCGACCGTCCCGGTGACGGCGAGTCTTGTCGCAAGCCATATGGGGTTGAGGATCATGGGTCTCACCATGGGCCTGCTGACGGCCGGGCATCAGGCCGGAGGTGCCCTTGGCGCGTTCCTCGGCGGGGTGCTCTACGACATGTTCGCGCGGTATGACTGGGTCTGGGGCGCTTCGATCGCGCTGGCGCTTTCGGCGGGACTGATGGTCCTTACGATCCCGGGGCGGGGCCGCGATCTTCGGCCGGCTCTTGCCGCCGCGTAACGGCGCCTCGCCGTTACTTGCGCTTCAGACTCTCGAGATAGGCCATCACGTCGTCGATCTGCGTGCGGCTGAGTTTGAAGTCGGGCATCGGCGGATGGGGTGAGACGAGCCAGCTTCGCAGCCTTGTCGGTGTCCGCGCGGGATCATTCGCGATCGATTCGAATGGCGGGGCTTGGTCGCCGCCGGACGAGCCGGACTCGACCAGATGGCAGCTCGAGCACCACTGGCGGGCCAGCGCCTGGCCGCTCTTCGCATCGCCCGCGGCTGCGGCCGATGCCGACCAGAGGCCGACGGCAAGCGCGATGATCAGTCCCTTCGTCCTAGCCATGCCCACGCTCCTGTCTTGGATAAAGCATCCCTTCGATCGCCTGTCTCACCATTGATCTGTCTCAAGGCGAGCCGCGCGCTCAGCGCGGCTTGGCTTTGATGCCTGAGGCGACTTCTGTCGTCCCCAGCGCATCGGAGAGCCGCCGTCGCGCGCTGCCGGGCGCCAGCGGCTTTTGCTGCGATGCATGGGGCGCCCAGGCGGTGAGAAAGGCGATCTCGAACGTGGCCGGAATCCGCCCGTCGGATTCGCCGAACCGTTCTCGATAGAGAGCGGCCGCCCGCATGAAGGTGGCACGCCGGCTCGAAGCCGCGCGCCGCGCCACGAGGGCGTTCGCCTCACCCATGCCGCGGAGGTCGCGCATGAGCGCGAAGGCGTCGGCGAAAGTGACGCGGATCGTATCGATATCGACGACGGGGAGCGCGAAGCCCGCTCGTTGCAGCAATCCGCCGAGCTCGCGCGCATCGGCGAAGGGCGACACGCGCGGACTGGCGCCGCCCTCCTCAGCAAGCTCGGCCTCAAGCAAGACCGCTCTCAGTTCCTTGAGCGTCTCGCCGCTGAAGAGTGCTGCGAGAAACAGGCCGTCCGGTCTCAGCGCGTGGCGAATCTGAAGGAGCGCGCCCGGCAAATCATTGACCCAATGGAGCGAGAGGCAGCTCATCACCAAGTCGAACGTCGCGCCGCCGAACGGCAGGGCGTCCTCCTCGGCCACCGCGGCACGAGCGCCGGCGCGGCGCAGCATCGCAAGCGACGCGTCGATCTCGATCAGGGCCTCGATCCCGCCGCGGCCTCCCCGCATCCGGCCGATCTGGCCGCTATGGCAGCCGAGATCGAGGGCAAACGGGAATTTGCGCTCGATATCGCCGAGGCGGTCGAGCAAACGCTCACCCACTTCACGAATGAGAAAGTCGTGCCCATCCAGCCGGTCGGCGGCACGGCTGCGACGACGCCTGACCAATTGCCGGTCGAATATCGCGATGTCCGAGGGCATGGGGGATGTATGCCATCGTGCTGCCGCAGTGCCCAGCGCAAGATTCGCCGTCCGGCTCGGCCAAGCGAGCCGATGGCATGCGGAGGGCGGTCGTGGCCGGGAATGTCGGTACAGTCTTGCGGCGCGCGGGGGCGGTCGTGCTCGACGCGCTCTTGCCGCCGCAATGCCTCTCCTGCCGGACGGAAGTGGCGGAGCCAGGCGTCCTTTGCCCGACATGCTGGGGGGCTATTCGGTTCCTCGGGCCGCCGCAATGCGCCGTCTGCGGCATGCCGTTCGAATTGCCGTCCCCGGACGGTGCCCTGTGCGCGGCCTGTCTTGGTTCGCGTCCCGCTTTCGACGCGGCGCGGGCGGTCTTCCGTTACGATGAAGGCAGCCGCGGGCTGATTCTGTCGTTCAAGCACGGTGACCGGACCGAGGCCGCGCCGGCCTTCGGCCTTTGGCTGGCGCGGGCGGGCGGGGAGCTGATCGCGCGCGCCGATCTCATCGCGCCCGTGCCGCTCCATTGGACGCGCCTCTTCCGCCGCCGCTACAACCAGTCGGCTCTGCTCGCGCAGTCCCTTGCGAAGACGAGCGGCGTTCCCGTGGCGCTCGATCTCTTGCGCCGCCGGCGGGCCACCCCCTCTCAAGGGCGGTTGAGCCGTTCGGGCCGCCGCCGCAATGTTCAGGGCGCCTTCGAGGTCGGACGGGAGAAACGCGCGCGGCTCACGGGGCGGCGCGTGCTGCTTATTGACGATGTGCTGACGACGGGCGCGACGGTTGAAGCCTGCAGCGCTACGCTGCTGCGCGCGGGTGCCGCTTCGGTCGATGTGCTGACGCTCGCGCGGGTTGTATCATCATCGTGAGAAACGAGGAGGAGGGCCCCACCATGTCGAGTTCGGAACGGCGCACGGAGGCCGCCGACTGGCGGTTCACCCTGGAGCAGGCCCGCCGGACGCCACTCTCGCCCGGACGGCGTTCGGCGCTGCTTTTCAGCCACGGCACCCTCACGGTCCGGCACTATGCGCCGCGCGGGGTCGATCCCCAGACGCCCCACGACCAGGACGAGGTCTACGTGGTCGAGCGCGGCACCGGCTGGTTCGAAGTGGCGGGGAGCCGGGTGCGGTTCGGCCCTGACGACGTGCTCTTCGTGCCGGCGGGGGTGGAGCATCGCTTCGTCGATTTCACGGACGATTTCGAGACCTGGGTCATTTTCTACGGGACCAAGGGCGGCGAGGCGCGAGCGTAGGGACTGGACGGGCGGGCGCCCGCAACCCAAGCTAATAGGATGGACGCTCGGAGAACGGCATGGCCGAAATCGAAATCTATACGACGATGCTTTGTCCCTATTGCCACCGGGCGAAATCGCTGCTCGACCGGAAGGGCGTTCGCTACAAGGAGATCGACGTGTCCTACGATCCCGATGGCCGCAAGGCCATGACGGAACGGGCCGGCGGGCGGACGACCGTGCCGCAGATCTTCATCGACGGCCGCCCGATCGGCGGCTCGGATGAACTCGTCGCCCTCGATGACGAGGGAAAACTCGATCGCCTCCTGGGAGTCTCGCCATGACGAAATTCACCGTCGCCTGTGTTCAGATGAATTCGGGTCGCGAAATCGCGCCCAATATCGAGACGGCACGATCGCTCGTCCGGCGCGCGCGCGACATGGGCGCCGATTTCATTACGACGCCGGAAAACGTGACGCTGCTGGATCGCTCGCGAAAACAGCTTCTCCAGAAGGCGCGGCCCGAATCGGATCATCCGGCCATTCCCGCATTCCGCGACATGGCGCGCGAGACCGGTGCCTGGCTGCTGGCCGGCTCGCTCACCATCAAGCTCAATGACGAGCAGACGGCGAACCGCTCATACCTGTTCGATCCCTCGGGCAACGCCGTCGCGCAGTACGACAAGATCCACATGTTCGACGTCGATTTGAAGGGCGGCGACAGCTACCGCGAATCCGCGACGTTCCGGCCGGGTGGCGACGCCGTGCTCGCGCCGACGCCGTGGGGGCTGCTCGGCATGACTGTGTGTTATGACGTTCGCTTTGCCTATCTCTATCGGGCGCTGGCGCATGCCGGCGCGAGCTTTCTTTCCATTCCCGCGGCGTTCACGGAGTTCACGGGCCGGGCGCATTGGCACGTGCTGCTGCGCGCCCGCGCGATCGAAACGGGATGCTTCGTCATCGCGCCGGCACAGAGCGGACTCCACGAAGACGGGCGACGCACCTACGGCCATTCGCTTGTCATAGCACCCTGGGGCGAGGTGCTTGCGGATGGCGGCGAAGGTGTCGGCGTCGTGACGGCGGTCATCGATACGACGCGCATCGAGGAGGCGCGCGGCATGGTGCCGGCCCTCACCCACGACAAGACGTTCAGGGGTCCGCCGACGCCCGTCGTCAGCGGGAAGACGCAAGCCTCGGGCGACTAGGCCGCGCCGCTCAACCGGCCGCCGGCAGCACCACGATGTTGCCGAAGAACGACTTCGAGATGAACAGCGTTTGCGCGTCGCGGAAGCGCGCGAGCGGGAAGGTCGCGGCGAGCAGCGGCTTGACGCGGCCGGCTCGAATATGCGCGAGCAGCGCCGCGAAGTGCTGGGCATAGCCGATCGACACGCCGTAGAGCGTCAGCTTCTTGAGATACATGGTCCGGATGTCGAAGGGCACGACGGCGCCGCCGATGGCGCCGGCCGTGACATAGCGCCCGCCCGGGCGCAGCAGCGCCAGGATGTCGGCGAAAAGCGGCCCGCCGACGACATCGGCCGCGGCGTCGACGGCGCGCGTGCCGATGACCTGCCGCACCGAATCGTGCAGGCCACCCGCGTCGCGGAGGACGATTTGGGCGGGCTTGAGGCCGCGGACGTGGTCGAGCCATGGGGTGCTCGTCACCGCGATGGTCTCAGCGCCGCGCGCATGGGCGAGCTGGACGAGCGCCGAGCCCGCACCGCCCGACACCCCGGTGACCAGCACGAGCTCACCCCTGGCGACGCCGGCCGTGTCCAGCATGTGCTCCGCCGTGAGATAGGCGCAGGGGAAGGTCGCGAGCTCGGCATCCGACAGCGCGATGTCGCCGACCGCATGCGCGTTCTCCGCCGGCAGGGTCGTGTACTCGGCATAACCGCCGTCGCGGCTGGAGCCGAGCGACCCGGCGAATCCGAGAGCCGACGGCGAATCGCCATAGATCACGAAATTGCACAACACGCGTTCGCCAATGCGCGTTGGCGCGACGCCCGCGCCGACCGCGGCGATACGGCCGACGACATCGCAGCCTTGAATGCGCGGCCACTTGCCCGGCACCCGTCCGACGCCGGTGCGCGCCTCGGGGTCGCGATCGGTGCCGTAGCGCCCCTCCCGGTTCCAGACATCCGTGTTGTTGAGGCCGCAGGCGGCCACGCGAATGAGGACCTCGCCCGCGCCCGGCGCGGGTGTCGGCACCTCCGTGTAATCCAGCATGTCGAGCCCGCCATGCCCGCGGGTGACGACGGCCTTCATCGTCCAAGGAATTGACTCCGCCATGACCACTTGCTCCGTTCGTGCCTAGTGTGGATCTGCTTTCGTCTCGGACAAGAGCGCGGGGTCCGTGTTGCCGCCGCAGACAACGATGCCGATTCGTTCGCCGGCCGAGGGCCGATAGGCCGCCGACAGAAGCGCGGCCAGCGCCGCGGCTCCGCCCGGTTCGGCGATGACGCGAAGTTCCTGCCACAGCGCGCGTTGGGCACAGCGAATGGATTCGTCGGTGACGAGCACGACGCGCTCGACATGGCGCTGGGCGATCGGGAACATGATCGAGCCGATGCGCCGCGCGCCGAGCGACTCGGCGGCGATTCCGCCGACCTCGACGTCGACGGGCGCGCCGTGATCGAGCGCCCGGGCAAGCGTCGGCGCACCCTCCGGCTCGACGCCGATGATGCGCGTGCGGCCGGCGTACCAGGCCGCGGCTCCGCCGATGAGCCCGCCCCCGCCGACGGCGATCAGCACGGTGTCGAGATCGGGCGCCTGTCGCTCGAACTCCCGTCCCAACGTGCCCTGGCCCGCGATCACATCGGGGTGATCGTAGGCGTGGATGTCGAGCGCACCGGTCTCGGCGGCACGCTGCGTGCAGGCCTCGAGCGCCTCCGCATAGGCCCGGCCGACGACGTTGACGACGGCGCCCAGGCGGCGCAGCCGCTCGATCTTCACGGGCGAGGCGATCTCCGGCACGAAGATTTCGGCCTTAAGCCCGAGACAGCGCGCCGCATAGGCGACGGCGACGCCGTGATTGCCGCCGGAGGCCGCGATGACACCGGCCGCCGGGACATCGCTCGACAGAATGCGATTATACGCCCCGCGCGGTTTGAAGGATCCCGCGTGCTGCAGGCTTTCGAGCTTGAGCGTGAGGGGTCCGGGAACCCCGAACGCGTCGGGCTCCAGCGCCACAATGGGGGTCGTGCGCACATGTGAAGCGATGCGCCTGGCAGCGGCCTCGATGTCCTGACGTGCGATCGTCATCAATGCCTGCTCTTGACGGATGGGCTCCAAACCGACGGCGAGGCGGTCGGTCCGCCGACCTCGATCGGAGGCTCGCCTGCGGGGTCTTCCATGCCTGCGGGGTCTTCCATGAATGAGAAGGGGCGGGATTGCGATCCGCCCCCAACTCGACCTCGTTCGCTCAGGCGTCAGGCGGTAATCGATGCCGGCTGGTTCGCCCATAGTTTCCGTCGAATCCGCGGCGCGGGCAACTCCTGCTGAGGCATGTTCGGCCCCGACGGCATGGTGTCGGTCACGGTCCCGTCTCGCGAACGGCACACAGCCGCTGGATGATCGCGGGGCGAGGGTCGTTCGTCTCGCCATGTTCATAGGCGATCACCAGAAGCCGTCCGCGGGCCGCCTCGAGCAGCTCGCCCGCTCGCAACAGGAAAGCGGGATTGCTCGGCCGGCCGAATCGCTCATTGCCCTCGGCGAAGGTCTCGTAGATCAGGACGCCTCCGGGCGCCAAGAGATCGGGCAGACGGGCGAGCAGCGGACGCCAGAGATAGTTGGTGACGACGATGCCTGCAAAGCGGCGGGCCCCGAACGGCCAGGGCGTCGCATCTTCGAGATCGTGCGCGACGATTTCGCAGGCGGAATGACCGCGAAGGTCGGCGAGGCCTTCAATGTCGCGATCGACCGCAACGACCGCGTAGCCGAGATCGAGAAACAAACGCGCGTGCCGGCCTCGACCGGCGGCGATATCGAGAACGGCGGCGTCGGGCCCATCCATCTTTGGGACGAGGGGCTGAAACCGCCTGACCCAGATCGAAGCCGTCATCCCTGCACCGCCTTGGCCGCGCATATCCTAACTAAAGCCTTGTGTTTCAGGCATTTTACCCCATGTTA
The DNA here is from genome assembly GCA_041484095.1 of Alphaproteobacteria bacterium. Lineage (GTDB taxonomy): Bacteria > Pseudomonadota > Alphaproteobacteria > CADEGL01 > CADEGL01 > JBGPGW01. The sequence continues at coordinate 10,902 of JBGPGW010000041.1, forward strand.
AGGACGCTTTGCGTATGGTAGGCACAGGCAATTGGGATAACGGACAATTGGGATAACCGGATTTTCGTGACGGGGCCATGATCGTTTTTGACCTCAAATGCAAGGCGGGACACGTCTTCGAGGCGTGGTTCCGCGACAGCGCGGCCTTCAACCGACAGAAGTCCAAGCGCGAGATCGCGTGCCCGGCTTGCGGCAATACCCACATCAAAAAGGCCCCCATGGCGCCCAACATCTCGACGGGCAAGGGGCGTGAGGCGGCGCCAGCCGATGGGGCCGCCGATGCGACAGTGATGCTTGCGAAGCTCCGCGATCACATCGTGAAGAACTGCGACTATGTCGGCGAAAAGTTTCCCGAAGAAGCGCGCAAGATCCACTACGGCGAGGCGGACAAGCGCGATATCTACGGCGAAGCGTCCGCGGACGAAGCGCGTGCGCTCAACGAAGAGGGGATCGCGTTCCAGCGCCTTCCCTGGGTGCGGCAGAACTCCTGAACCCGTTGCCGCCGGCGCTTCGTTCGTCTGGCCGCACCGCAAACGCCATGTAATTCGTTCCGAGATCGCGCCCCAGCCCCCAGGAATCAGTGATGGGGTTGTAGAGCACACCCGTCAGCGTCCGAAGCTCGAGGCCAGCGGCGCGCAGGGCGGTGGCCATCTCCGAGGGGCGCACGAAACGCCGCCAGTCATGAGTGCCGCGAGGCAGCCAGCGGAGCACGTACTCGGCGCCGATGACCGCGAGGACAAATGCCTTGATCGTCCGGTTGATCGTCGAAAGCACGAGCGCGCCGCCCGGCCGGACGAGCCCAGCCGCGGTCGTGATAAAAGCGGCCGGCTCCGGCACATGCTCGACGACCTCCATGGCCAGAACGACGTCGAAGCTGCATGCCTCGGCCGACAATTCCTCCGCCGTCGCGCAGCGATAGCGGCAGGGCAGACCGCTCTCGCGCGCATGGAGGGAGGCGACATCCACGCTCTTTGCCGCCGCGTCGATGCCGAGAACATCGGCACCCATTCGCGCCAGGGGCTCGGATAACAGCCCCCCGCCGCAACCGATATCGAGGACGCTCAAGCCGCCGAGGGGTTTAGGCGCCTGCGGATCACGCGCAAAAAGCGCGGCAATTTGGTCGCGGATGAAGGCCAGGCGAACCGGATTGAGTTGGTGGAGCGGACGAAAGGTGCCATTGGGGTCCCACCAGGCATGGGCCTCCGCCGCGAACTTGGCGACCTCGGATGGGTCGATGGATCCGGCCGGCCGGGTATCGGAACGGCGGGGGTCGCGGCTCATGAAAAACCTTTCCTGTCGCCACCGGCAGTTGCATCGCGCCAGTGGTTGACAGTATGGGTACGGCCTTCGGCTGCGGCAACCGGCGGCACCGGACCAAGCCAAGGCAGATCGAGAACGGCAGATGGCACGGATCGTTCAGAAATTCGGAGGAACGTCGGTCGGCAGCGTCGAGCGCATCCAGGCGGTCGCCCGGCGCGTGAAGGCGGAGGTCGATGCCGGACATCAGGTCGCGGTCGTCGTCTCGGCCATGTCGGGGGTGACGAACGATCTCGTCGGGCTGACGCAGAAAATCTCCCCGCTGCATGACGCCCGCGAATACGACGTGGTGGTGGCCTCGGGCGAGCAGGTGACGAGCGGTCTTCTGTCGATCGCGCTTCAAAGCCTGGGCGTGTCGGCGCGCTCCTGGCTTGGCTGGCAGGTGCCGATCCGGACGGATGCGGTGCACGGCCGGGCACGGATCGTGCGAATCGACACCGCCGAGCTCGAGCGCCGGCTTGCGGACGGCCAGGTTCCCGTCATTGCCGGGTTCCAGGGCGTGGGGGACGATAATCGGATCACGACGCTGGGGCGCGGGGGCTCGGATACATCGGCCGTAGCGCTCGCGGCCGCGCTCAAGGCCGACCGGTGCGATATCTTCACCGACGTCGACGGCGTCTATACCTGCGATCCGCGAATCGTTGCGAAGGCGCGCAAGCTCGATAAGATCACGCATGAGGAGATGCTCGAAATGGCGTCCCTCGGTGCCAAGGTGCTGCAGACGCGCTCCGTCGAGATGGCGATGAATCACGGCGTGCGCGTCCAGGTGCTGTCGAGTTTCATCGATGCGCCGGGAACCCTCGTTGTCGATGAGAGTGAGATCGTGGAACAGGCAATCGTCAGTGGAATCGCCTACAGCCGGGACGAGGCGAAAATCACCCTGATCGGCGTTCAGGACCGCCCCGGCATGGCTGCAGCGATCTTCGGGCCGCTCGCGGACGCGAGCATCAATGTGGACATGATCGTCCAGAACGTCTCCGAGGACGGCAAGACGACCGGTCTCACCTTCACCGTCACCAAGGCGGATCTCAACCGCGCGGTCGATCTTCTGTCGGGCCAGAAAGGCCAGCTTGGTTTCTCGCGGCTCGTTCCCGATTCGAACGTCGTCAAGATTTCCGTGATCGGAGTCGCCATGCGCAGTCACGCCGGCGTCGCGCAGCGCATGTTCCAGACCCTTGCGGCCAAGGGCATCAACATTCAGGTCATCTCGACCTCGGAGATCAAGATCAGCGTCCTCATCGAGGAGGCGTACACGGAGTTGGCGCTCCGCGCGCTCCATACGGCCTACGGGCTCGACAAGGACTGAGACGCACCGCCGCACCGCATCGGGTTGCTTGATCACGCGGTTGTTTGCTAAGTATCGGATATGGACCGCGCCGCCGGCTTGGTTTGCCGGTCGATAGTGGATACGGTGGTTTTGACGTCTGCATGGACGGCGTGCCGGTCCGTAAAGCGGCGGAGTCCTCCATGGCACGAATCGATGTGAAGCCTGGACAGAAAGCCTTCTACGCTTTCGACGGATCAAAACGAACGAATGACGCACGCCACTCCGTCTGATGACGACGCTGCATCGGCAATCAGGGTAGGGCAAATCCTGGCCGCTGAGCGCGCGCGGCTTGGCATCAGCGTGCAGCAGGCGGCCAACACGCTGCGCCTGCGCCCGTCCTATCTCGAGGCAATTGAAGACGGCCGGCTCGAGGACCTGCCGGGCGCGACCTACGCGGCCGGCTTCGTGCGTGCCTATGCCGAATTTCTAGGGCTCGACGCGGCCGAAATCATTCGCCGCTTCAAGAGCGAGACGGAAACTCTCACGCGGCGGACGACGCTGAGTTTTCCGTCGCCGGTCTCAGAGGGGCGGGTGCCGAGCCGCTTCATCCTGACGGCGTCTGCCGTCGTCGCGATCTTCATTTACGCTGTGTGGCATTTCTTCGCGTCCGGAGAACGCAGCGTGGTGGACGCGGTGCCGCCCGTGCCGGCGCAGATCAGTCAGTCGCCAACGGAGGCTCCGACCCAAGAGGCAGCACCTGATCCGGTCGAGCGCGCCGCGGTCGTCTCGGGCGACGAGGACGTCGTCAATGCAGCGCCAGCGGTCGAGTACGGCTCATCGGATACGATCCATACCGTGTGGGTCCCGCGATCCGAAGCGCGGGCCAAGAAGGGGAGCACGCCAGCGGACGAACAGGCCCAGGCATCCGCGACGACACCTCCTCCCGCAAATGCCACATCGGAAAATCCGACGGGGGCATCGAAAACGCCGCCACAGGCTGTGCGACCCAATGCCGGCGGCGAAACCGGCGCCGGCAGTGCTGGCGCACCGGCAACGACGGGACAGGACGCACAGGCCGCTCCGCGACGCCCGGCGGCTCCCAGCGCGGGTGAGGGACGCATCGTCGTCCGCGCGAGCGCCGACAGCTGGATCGAAATCCGGGACGACGACGGCGCCGTTCTCGTCCGCCGGATGCTGCGCGCCGGTGACCAGTACCGAGTCCCCAATCGCGCGGGCCTCAATCTGATGACGGGGAATGCGGGCGGAATCGAGATTTCCGTCGATGGCCAGGCCTGGCGCCGAATGGGGCCAGCTGGCGCTGCCCATGGCAGCATGCCGCTCGATCCCGACCAACTGCGCTCGGAAGCCAATGGTGAATAGCCATGGCGGCAGGTTGGCGGGGCGCCCCATCGGGACCATATGTCTTTATGGAACTTGGCCCTATGGGCTATAAAGCCAGCGAAACCAGCAGAATAGGGTGCCAGGGATGAGCGTTCGGCCCTATCGCGACATTGATCGCCGGAAATCGCGTCAGATACGGGTCGGCAAGGTCGCTGTCGGCGGCGACGCGCCGATCAGTGTTCAGACGATGACGACGACGCTTACCACGGACGTGGCGGGAACCGTCGCCCAGATCAAGCGCGCCGAACAGGCCGGCGCCGACATCGTGCGCGTATCGGTGCCAGACGAAGAATCGACGGCGGCGCTCGCCAAAATCATCCCGCAAGTGTCTGTGCCGATCGTCGCGGACATCCACTTCCATTATAAGCGCGCGATCGAAGCGGCGGAGGCCGGAGCGGCGTGCCTGCGCATCAATCCCGGCAATATCGGCGGGATGGAACGCGTGCGCGAAGTGGTCAAGGCGGCAAAGGACCATGATTGCAGCATGCGCATCGGCGTCAACGCCGGCAGTCTCGAGCGTGATCTGCTCGAGAAATATGGCGAGCCGTGCCCCGATGCGATGGTCGAGAGCGCGCTCAACCACATTCGCATTCTCGAAGACAACGACTTCTTCGAGTTCAAGGTGAGTTGCAAGGCCTCCGACGTGTTTCTCGCGGTCGCGGCCTATCACGGACTCGCGGGGGCGTGCGACTATCCGCTCCATCTCGGGATCACGGAGGCGGGCGGCCTCAGGAGCGGTACGATCAAGTCCTCGGTCGGAATGGGCGCATTGTTGTGGGCCGGAATCGGCGACACGATCCGCGTTTCGCTGTCGGCCGATCCCGTCGAGGAGGTCCATGTCGGGTTCAATCTTCTGAAGGCGCTGGGCCTCCGTCATCGCGGCGTCAACGTCATTTCGTGCCCGTCCTGCGCGCGTCAGCAGTTCCAGGTGATCAAGACGGTCGAGGAGATCGAGCAGCGGCTCGCCCATATCAGTACGCCCATGAGCCTCTCCATCATCGGCTGCGTCGTGAACGGTCCGGGCGAGGCCCGCGAGACCGACATCGGGTTCACGGGCGGCGGACAGAATCATCACCAGGTCTATCTCAATGGCGAGAAGCACCATGTGCTCCGCGACGGGGACATCGTCGGGCACCTGGTCGATCTCGTTGAGAAGAAGGCCGCGGAAATCGAGGCCCGGAAAGCCGCGGGAGCCGACGGCAAGAGCGCGGAACGCCCGGCCGCCGCCGAATAGGGGCATCAGGAGTTCACTATGTCGACCCTCCAGCCGGTTCGCGGCATGCGCGACCTGTTGCCCGATGACAATCGGCGTCACCGCCATGTCATCGAGACGGCGCGCGCTATTGCCGAGCGATACGGCTATCACGAGATGACCACGCCCATTCTCGAGGCGAGCGAAGTCTTCAGGCGCACCTTGGGCGATACGTCCGACGTGGTGACGAAGGAGATGTACACCTTCGTCGATCGCGGCGGCGAAGAGGTCACGCTGCGGCCCGAAGCCACGGCCGGGATCGCGCGGGCGCTCATTTCCGGCGGCCTCGCGCAGGACCTGCCGCTCAAAGTCTTCGTCAGCGGCCCCATGTTTCGCTACGAGCGCCCCCAAAAGGGCCGGTTGCGCCAGTTCCACCAGATCGACGTCGAATTGCTCGGCGTGGCCGAACCCGCGGGCGACGTGGAAGTGATCGCGCTCGGCGCGCGCATCCTGGAGGCGCTCGACGTTCTCGCGCACACGACGCTCGAGCTGAATACGCTCGGCGATACGGAAAGCCGCGCTGCCTACCGCCAGGCCTTGGTCGCTTATCTCGAAGATCGCCGGTCGAGCCTCTCGCCCGACAGTGTGATGCGCCTTCATCGCAACCCGCTGCGGATTCTCGATTCGAAGGATGAATCGGACCGCAAGATCATCGCGACGGCACCCGTGTTCACCGATTATCTCAACGCGGTCTCGCGCGATTTTCTCGCTGCGGTCCGGGCGGGTCTCGATGCCTTGAGTATCCGTTACACGATCAATCCGCGGCTTGTTCGGGGCCTCGACTACTACTGTCACACGGCCTTCGAATTCACGACCACTGCGCTTGGGTCCCAGGGCGCGGTGCTTGCCGGCGGGCGCTACGACGGGCTGACGGAGACCATGGGGGGGCCGCGCGTCGCGGGCATCGGCTGGGCAGCGGGAATCGAACGCCTTGCGATGCTGCTGGAATCGGCACCCACGCCCGTCCGGCCGGTGGCGCTGGTCCCGATCGGCCAAGTCGCGGAACAGCGGGCGCTGGTCTTGGCGGATTCCTTACGCCGCGACGGCTTCTGCGTTGAGCTCGGCTATCGAGGGGCGCTCGCGAAGCGCCTCAAGCGGGCAAGCAAGCTCAATGCCCGCGTCGCCGTCCTGCTCGGCGATGAC
>JBGPGW010000042.1:0-17082 GCA_041484095.1 Alphaproteobacteria bacterium
CATCGAAATTCGCGCTGAGATGGTCGGCCGCGATCTGGGCAAAGGCCGTGTGATGCCCCTGGCCTGCGGCCGCATGGCTGAGAAACACGGAAATTTTCCCGGTCGGTTCCACCTTGATGAGCGCGCTGTCGAAGCCTGGCAAGCGAACAAGACCGCGCGCGCGCCACCCCGGCGCGCCGGTTCCAGAAATTTCCGTGAACGAACAGATGCCGATGCCGCGATATTTGCCGTCGATCAAGCGGTCGGCCGGCTGCTTGGCGCGAAAGGCCGCGTATCCGACGAGGTCCATCGCGCGCTTGAGCGAGGCGACGTAACTCCCGGAATCATAACGGACACCGACGACGTTGACGTAGGGCATCGCATCCGGCTTGATCAAGTTCCGCAAGCGAATTTCCGCGGGATCCACCCCGAGCCGGCGCCCGATGCGATCCATGACGCCTTCGATCGCGAAAAAACAGGACGGCTGCGCGACACCGCGATACGCCCCGGACGGACAGGTGTTCGTCGCGACCGAACGGGCCTCGTAGCTGTAGTTCCGGATCGTATAGGGGCCGACGATCATGCGGACGCCGCCCGTCGTCTCCAACGTGCAGCCGAACGGGTAGGATGAATAGGCGCCGGCGTTCGTCAGCAGATCAACCCTAAGCGCGGCGATGACGCCATCCCCCCTGACCGCGGCTTCGATCCGGTAGAGATGGTCGCGGGCGTGGATGCTCGTCAGAAATTCCTCCCGCCGGTCTTGAATCCATTTGATGGCCCGGCGGTACTTGCGCGCGAGCGCCGCCGCGACGAATTCCTCGGGATAGGCCTGTGCCTTGGTGCCGAACCCGCCGCCGACTTCGGGCGTCACGACCCGTATCTTCGACTCCGTCATATCGAGGAACTCGGCGAGCCCCGTGCGGACCAAGTGGGGAATTTGCGTCGAGGTATACAAGATAATCGAATCACCGACGAGATCGAGCATCGCGACGCAACCACGCGGCTCGATCGGCACGCCCGCCACGCGACCGGTTCGGAATGTCTCCTTGATCACAAAGTCGCCGCTCGCGAACGCATCCTCGAACTTGTCGGTCTTGAATGCGTTTTGGAAAAGAATGTTGTCGCCCAGCTGCTCATGCACAAGCGGGGCGTCCGGCGCGACGGCGCTCTCGAGCCCGACAATTACAGGTAAATCGGCGTATTCGACGCGCACCAGGTCGATCGCATCCTGCGCGATGTAGGGACTTTCCGCGAGCACGACGGCCACATGCTCTCCGACGAAGCGGACCTTACCGCGGGCTATTGCGTCGCGCCCCGTCATCTTGTAGCCCGGAAAGTCGATGCGGGTGACAATCGGCTTCACGAGCTTCGCCACATCGTCTCCGACCAGCACGTCGATAACCCCCGGGAGGGCCCGTGCCGCGCTCGCGTCGATCGCGGTGATCCGCGCGTGCGCCTTCGGGCTCATGACGAAGCCGAGGTGAATCGTATCGCTGGGGACAGGCACGTCGTCGATGAAGCGGCCGGCACCGCGCAGCAACCATGCGTCTTCGCGCCGGGGGACGGACCGGCCGACATAGGGCCGTGTCGTCGAATTGGTCATGACTTACTCCGACGTCGGTTGACTGCTGGCGGAATGACGAAGGCGGTGCGCGGCATCGGCCACGGCCTTCACGATGTTCACATAGCCGGTGCACCGGCACATGTTGTTCGTGAGCGCTGTGCGGATATCATCGTCCGACGGGGTTGGATTCTCGCGGAGCAGCTCAATGGTCGTCATGAGAAAGCCGGGCGTGCAATAGCCGCATTGAAGCGCATGGTTGTCGTGGAAAGCGGCTTGAATCGGATGAAGGGCTTCCTCGCTGGCGAGGCCTTCGATCGTCGTGACGGCGGCGCCATCCGCCGCGACCGCAAATTGCAAGCAGCTGCGCGCCACGCGCCCATCGATCATGACCGTGCACGCCCCGCATACACCCTGTTCGCACCCGATGTGAGTGCCCTTGAGCCCGAGGTCATGGCGCAGAAAGTCAGCGAGCAGGTAGCGCGCTTCGACCGATCGCGCGTAGGTCTTGCCGTTTACCGTCACTCGAATGTCGCGTTTCTGCATGGAATTTGCCTTCGCGTTTCAGCGCTGCTGGTGGGCGAGGGTCTCGATCGCGCGTTCGACCAACACGCCGATAACGTGCCGGCGGTAGGCCGCGCTTGCATGGAGGTCCGAGGACGGATCGACCGCCTTGGCCGCCGCCTCGCGCGCTGCGCGCGCGGCAGCGCCTGTGAGCGCCTGGCCCTCCAAAATGCGCTCCGCGGCCGCGAGACGGATCGGCACAGGGCCGGCGCCGACGGCTGCGATCCGGACGTTGTTCGCGCAGCCATCCGCCGTGCGGTCAAGCTGCAGCGCGAGGCCGACGATCGCAAAGCCGTGGCGGCGGTTGCCGACTTCGAGGAACGTGGCCTTGCTGGTTGGGCCGGCTTTCGGGAACAGAACGGATTCGAGGATCTCACCGGGTCTCACCGCGGTCGTCAGGGCGGAGACAAAGAAATCACGCGCCGCGACCCGGCGCTGACCCTTGGGACCTGCGATGACGAATTCCGCGTCGAGTGCAAGTGCCACGCCCGGCAGCTCGGCGAGCGGGTCGGCATGCGCAAGACTTCCGCATACGGTCCCGCTGTTGCGGCTGGCCATTCCCCCCACATAAGGAAGCGTCGTCGCAAGGAGTGGGCAATGCCGGCGCACCATGGCGGCCCGTTCCGCATCGACTTGACGCACCATGGCGCCCACGCGGATGTGCCCGTTTTCCTCCTTGAGCACGTCGAGACCTTGGCAGCGGGCGATGTTGACGACGGCGCGCGGCTGAATGAGGCGCATATTGAGAAGCGGCATCAGGCTTTGGCCACCCGCCAAGGGGCGCGCATCGTCGCCGTAACGCGCAAGAGCGGCGAGGACCCCGTCGAGGGTGTCAGGCGCAAAATAGTCGAATGGTGCCGGCTTCACCTCGGTATCCCCCTGTCGCCCCGACCCGCCGGGCGTGGCCTATCACCGATAGAGCGGTTGCAATGCCTCAGAACGATGAGCAAGTGCCGGCGGATGGATGATCGCGCCGTCTTTGACGATTTGGGTGCCGTCCATCCAGATCGACTGCATCGTCACGATCGCATCGGGATGGTTTTCCCCACCCCCCTCGACCCACCACGGCAGTCCAAGGCCGACGGCATTGTTGCCGATCGCGCGCATGTCCTCGATGAACGACCGCCCGGTGACGCGGGCCGCGGGATGCACGCCGTGCGTAAAATGGATGACATAGCCGTAGTCGCCGCCCGCTGCGCGCCGCAGGGCGCGGTCCATGACCTTCTGTTCGTTGCCGCCACCGGCGAGCGCTTTTATTTTGCCGTCGATCGTCAGGATGATCGGCGTAGGCAAAGGCGTGTAATATTCGTGGAACGTGGAGGTGACGTAGATCTCGCCGTGCACCGATTCGAGTTCCGGGAACATGGTGCAGGCGCCCGGGACGAGATACATGCCCGGCTTGTCACCGCGTCGCGGCTTACCGTAGGGCGGCTTGGCCAGTTTGAAGGTGACGTCGGTGCCAAGCCCGTCCGTGATGCGCACCTCCTTGCCCATCGCCGCGGCCACGACCTCATCGAAGCCCTTGTGGACCTCGTAATACGCGTCGAGATCCACCTTCCCAAAGAGCCGGATGAGGCCGCCGCTCGCCATATCGCCGCCGAGAAGGTAGCGAGTGTGCTGCGATTTCATTGCCGCATCGTAGGCACGGGAGCCGGCGATGTAGGGAAATGTAAGATCGATCCACACGTCGCACGCCTCGATGGCACCGACGAGCGGTTTTGAGATGTACGGGTCAGCCAACGTGCCTTGGAACGGCAGCTGATTCATCGTGAAAACCCCGGCCCTGGCTCCGAGCAGGTTGGCGCTGCTGAAGATCGCCTCGACGGCATCCTTATCCGACGCCGTGTCGGCCGTAATGAGCAGGGTTTCGCCTGGCTTGACCGCCATGTAGTCGCGGACGAGAACGTCGGCTGCGTTCGCGAGTTCAGGCGACATGCCGTGCGCGCTATTCATCGGTCGGCCCCTCCCTCGCGGCCGGCGGTCTTACCGAAAATCCGGTCGAGATAGCCGTTGATGTAGTTGTGGATCGGGGTCTCGAGCGTGGACATGCGTCCAGGCTCGAAGGCGCGGGTCGACATCGCCTTCTGGAGCGAGTCGATCATCATGCGGTCCTCTTCGAGAACCGCGATCTGGTAATCATGGTAGATCTTGAGCTTCTCCTCGATGTCGGGGCGCTCGAACACCGGCTCGGGGAAGAGGTGATAGACAATCACCTGGCATCGATCCACGCCCAGCGGCCACACGACCATCGGACGGATGCAATCGATGCGACCGAACATCGTCAGGTTGGGCGCGAGAAAACCAGTGCACGCAAAACTGTAAGGCCGGTCCTCGAGCCACGGCATCTTGCCCAGATGCGGTTCTCCGCCGGGCGTGGGCGGCGCCGCGTCGTACCAAATCGTGAGGCCGCTCTTGTCCTTCAGCTTCACATTGTCGTTCGTCCAGGCGAATTTTGCCCCGAAGGTTTTCGCGTGCAGGGTGCCCACGTGATAGAAGTCCATGAGATTCTCGGACACGAACTTCCAATTGCAGTCGAGGTCGATGACGATTCTGTTGCCGAGGCGGCAGTCTTTCATCCGCAGGAAGGCGAAGTCGTTCTCGAATTCGGCGATGAACGTCTCAAGCGGCGGCGCGTCCGGATTCAGCGTGACGAAGATATTGCCCTGCCAGACGCCGATGCGGACGGTCTTCAGCCGGCAATCCGCAATGTCGAAGCCGATGGCCTCCTTCATGTACGCGGCACCTGTGAGCTGCCCCGTGTGATCGAACACCCATCCATGATATGGGCACTTGAAGGAGCGCGTGTTGCCGCGCCCGAAGGCGACTTCGACGCCACGATGGGCGCACATGTTGTAGAACGCATTCAACGTTCCGGTCTTGTCGCGAGCGATGACGATCGGTTCGCCCACGATCCGATGTGTCATGAAATCGCCGGGATTCGCGACTTCCTCCACTCGCCCCATATAGAGCCAATCGCGGAGAAAAAACCGCTCCTGTTCGAGCGCATACACCTCGGGTGAGCTATAGACGTAGCCGGGCGCATGGCTTGCGCGCTCTATCGGGCTTCGGGGTCCGGTCAGATCATTCGCCTGCCTGGGGGCGATGTCGGTTTTGTGCGTCGTGGCCATCGTTCTCGTCCTCCTCGAATCCCACGAATTATCTGCCAGCCTCGATCCCCGCGCATCAAGCGTCACGCCGCCCGATCGACTGTGCTTGCGCCGGCATAGACACGGCTGATGCGTTGCCATGCTTGCCACCCGCCGATGTCATCAATCCATACGGCTTCGGCGTTCCCCCCTGTCGTCAAATTCTGAAGACATCTCTAGCGTACGCCTATGGTTGACGATGCTCCGCATGCTTAGCAAGGCTGTATCCGCATCGGCGAACAGAAATTTATGGAATCCAGGCCTGTCCCTGCCGAATATTCGATTCGTCACGGACACAATGGTTAGGAGCGCTCGCTTCAGAGTGATGCCGGATACCATCTGTCTGGCGGCGAGCCGGCTCATGTCGCGTGCTCGGCTTGAGGGTGAGATTCTAATTCTTTGCCGTTAGCTTGGCATTCTTCCGATCTGCGTCCTATTTCTTATGATTGAGACCGTCCAGCGAATAGAGAAGGGAGGCGACGCGGTGGGCCGAAGCCGTCCAGCTGGCAATGCGCGGATAGTTGTCCGTTAGCCAATTGAACGCCGCCTGGACGGCGACGAAGGCCGCGGCGGCTTGCACGACCTCCCCCAGCGTTATCGTGTCGGCGAGGTATTTCGGCGCGCAAAGAATGAGCGGGATGACCGACGCCAATATGGAGTTGCCATGCGAGATCAATGTCGTGCGAATGAGCTGGGTGCAAAGGTCGCGCCACTGCTGAATAACCCGTTCGACGGCCGATCGTAGTTCATGACCATCTTCGATCTTGCCATCTGTGGGCGCGTTGGCTTCTCCTCGTTCGCGCAGATGCGTCGCCTCGTACCTCAACTCGGCTTCGGCTTGATCCATACCTTTGACGACGTTCACCATGCGGTGGCCGATCCCAATCATCGCTGACGTGGTCAGCATCGAATAGAGGACCACGGCGATCACGAGGTAGCCCGGCACGGTTACGACGGTGCCAAAGATCTCGACGGCGAGGCTGCCGCCAACATTCCAGAGGACGTCGATAAACGTGATCGCGGTCAGCAATGCCGTGAGGAGCCCGGTGGCGAAGTCGACCGGTGCGTCGGTGGCGACTCTGACATCCTCGGCAATCCGGTACTCGGGATTTTGATGCTCGCCGCCGGTTCGGTCGAGATCGCGATATCGGCCGTCATCCAGCCACTGCGCGATCACTTTCTCGGTCAGCCAATGACGCCATTTCCGCTGCGTCGTCATGCGCCCCCACACCCCGAGCATGGCAAGCCCTGTGCTCGCGGCAACGATGGGGGCGAAGAGCAGAGCCTGCGTCCATATGGCCGCCGAATCCTTTTGCTCGAGGGCATTGAAGAAGTCGCGGTTCCAAAAATTCAGGCGATATTTCACGAGCAACTCGAGGACTGCGACGATGATCAGCAAGACGGTCAGACTCCAGGCGGTCCTGCCCGTCCGGCCGCGCCAGAACCCCGACGCGTTTTGCCAATACCGCGCGACAGGGCCCTTCTGCTTGGGCGCCGAAGTCGTCTGAGGTGGTGAAGTCATGGCGTTCTACGATCCAATCGTATTTGCAAATTCCATAGGCCTCGGTGCCAAGTGCTGGGGGTATTTTGCATCGATTGGATTCGGAAGCGAACTCGCGCGATGGACAGGCGTCTGATCCGGGCCCTTTCCCTCGCCTGGCGATGGGCAGGCCCGTTCATCATGTCAGCGTACCCCATTGGCGTGCACCTCCGTGAGGACGTCGGCGCGCATTCGACCCCGCCCGGACCGTGGCGGGAAGACGCTGAACGGCGCCTCTCTGCGGGCCGCGGCCGGAAAACCGGCGGCCCAACTGATTCCTCGATCTGGCCCGCTCGATCGGCCAGACTGTCCCGGACATGGGACCGCTTCGTGGTCTTGAGAACCGCCCGGTTTCAAGCGAGGCGAAGGGTTCGGTCATCCGCTGTCGTGGCGACGAGATTGAGTCCATGCGCCAGAATCTGTCGAAGTCGCTCATGGAACTGGCCGGGTTGATGCGCCGGGGCGAGCTCGGTGTTCGCGCGCTCGCCGAAGAGGCGCTCGACCGGCACGCCCGGCACGGCGCGCAGCTGAACGCCTATAAGACATGGGATGCGGCACGCATCCAGCAAGCCGCGCGCGCATCCGACATCGCGCTCAGGAGAGGCGGGCCGGCAGGCCCGCTCCATGGTCTGCCCGTGTCGGTCAAGGATCTCTTCGGCGTTGCGGGTTATCCGACCTTTGCCGGAACGCCCCGACGCTTGCCCCGATCGTGGGAGCGTGAAGGACCGGTCATGCGCGGGCTGCGCGCCCAGGCCGCCGTGGTGACCGGGAAGTCGCACACGACCGAATTTGCGTTCGGCGGCACTGGCGCCAACATCCATTGGAGCGCGCCGCGCAATCCGTGGGGCGGTGCCGAACATCGCAGCCCGGGTGGCTCCTCTTCGGGCGCGGGGGTTTCGTTGGGTGAGGGTTCGGCCGTGCTCGCCCTTGGCACCGACACCGGCGGCTCGGTCCGCATCCCCGCGAGTTTCACGGGCAATGTCGGGCTCAAGCTCACGATCGGCCGCTGGAGCTGCGACGGCATCGTGCCGCTGTCGCCGACGATGGACACGCCCGGGTTGCTCGCCCGGTCGGTCGCCGACGCCGCATACGGGTTCGCGGCGCTCGACCCCGCAAATCACGACGTCAACGATTTCGCGGCGCGGCTTGCGGGGGCCGAGCTCTCGGGGCTGCGGCTCGGCCTCTGCGAGCGGTTCATGTGGGACGACCTCGATCCCGGCATCGGCGAAGCGGGACAAAAGGCGCTCGCCGAGGCGGAACGCAAGGGCGTGCGCATCGTGCCCCTCAAATTGCCGGAGTTCGAGGAGGGCTACGCGCTGTACCTGAAGGGCAGCATCGTGATGACCGAATTCAGGCAATTCCTCGAAGACACGCTGCCGGCGTGGTGGGAGACGTTCAATCCGGTCGCCAAGCGCCGCGTCGAGAGCGCCGCCACCGCATCTGCCACCGAGTACGTCCGGCACCTCCGTGTCATGGCGCGAATGAACAAATCCGCCGAAGCACGTCTGGCCGGGGTGGACGTGCTTGTCCTGCCGACGAGCCCGCTCTCCCCGCCGCGCCTGGACGTGCCGACGACAATCGAGGACGGTCTTCGCGACAGCCGGCGAAGCTCGCGCTTGACCTGCCCCGTCAGCATCCTCGGCTTGTGCGCCTTGACGATTCCGGTCGGCCTCGACATGGCCGGCTTTCCCGTCGGTTTGCAGCTGGTGGCGCCCGGCGGCGCCGAGGAACGCTTGTTGCAGGTGGGAGCCGCGCTCGAGCGGGTGTGGGGTACGTCGCGGCAGCGCCTAGGCGCCCCGCCATTGTCGAAGGGGCCGGGACGCATCGTCAGTCGTCCGAGCGCGAAGCGGGTTCCGTCCCGATGATACGCAGGGCCGCGCCCCATCCCTCGAACATCGATGACCGGGGTGGTCAGGAGCGCGGGTGAACAAGGGAGTCGATCAATGAATCAAGCGACGCCGTTGCCGTTCAAGGAAATCATCGATCTCGGCCATGAGTATTTCAGCGGCATGCTGCATATCGGCGACAGCCCGGTCGCCTTCTGGCCGCTCAAGACTCACGAGAGCATCCAGAAGATCAGTCAGGGAAAATACGGAATGGAATCGCGGATGATCCTGATGCCGGAACATTGCGGCACGCATCTCGACGTGCCGCGCCATTGCGTGAAGGACGGCGCGGCTCTCGAGACGGTGCCGCTGGAAAGCCTGGTTCTGCCCGGCCATCTCCTGGACTTCACCCACAAGAAGAACGGCGAAGCGATCACGATCGACGATTTCGAGATCGCGGCGAAAAGATCGGGTCAGGCGATCGGTCCGGGGAAAGCGACGATCTGCTGGACCGGGGTCGACAAGGAATGGGGCAAGCCCGGCTTCGCCGTTAACCGGCCGCATGTGCCGACGACCACGGCGCAATGGCTCGTGGATCGCAAGATCAGCTTGTTCTGCACGGACCTCATCGGCATGGACGACCCCGCGGAGTGGTGGTGGCCCACGCATTCCATCTGGTTGAGCAATGGAATCTGCATGATCCAGCAGCTCTGCAACCTGGACAAGCTCGTCGGCAGATCGTTCCTCTTCGTCTGCCTGCCGCTCAAGATGCGCGACGGCACGGGCTCGCCCGTGCGTCCGGTCGCGCTCGCGATGTCATGATTGACCAGAGGATGGGCCAGCGACACGGAGGACCGAGCAGTCATGAGGCATGCTCATGCGACTTGAGGCGCTGCTGAGGCCGCGGACGATCGCCGTTCTCGGGGCATCCGAACGGCCCTCGATCGGACGGGCCATCATCGAATCGCTCCCGCGTCTGGGCTTCCGGGGCTCGGTCTACCCGATCAACCCGAAATACACCGAGCTTCTGGGTACGCGCTGCTATTCAGGCATTACGGAGCTTCCAACGAAGCCCGACGTCATCGCCTTTTGCGTCAGCCGTTCGCGGGTGCTTGAGAATTTCAAACTCGCCGCCGCGCATGGTGCGAGCGGCGTGGTCATTTATGACGGCGGTTTCGCGGAGCGAGGCGAGGACGGTCGACACCTTCAGGCCGAGATCGTTGGTCTCTGCCGCGAGGCTGGAATCGCTCTATGCGGCCCGAATTGCATGGGCATCCTCAGCCCAAGCAGCGGCAGCACCACCTACATGCAGGAGATCCGGGAGACGCGGGGTCTCGCCGGGAATGTCGGAATGATCTCGCAGAGCGGCTCGATCTGCATCGGCATGCTCTCCGACATCCGCCGCTTCGGATACAGCCACTTGGTGTCGTCGGGCAACGAGGCCGTCGTCGCAATGGCCGATTATCTCGAATATCTGATCGACGATGAGACGACCAAGGTCATCGCACTTTTTGTCGAGACCGTGCGCGATACGGATCGATTCGTGGCCGCGCTCGATCGCGCGGCTTCGAACGGCAAGCCTGTCGTCGTCCTCAAAGTCGGCCGGACGGAACGCGCACAGCGCGCGATCACTGGCCACACCGGCGGGCTTGCCGGTGATTCGCGCACGGTCTCCGCGTTGCTTCGTGCTCATCGCGCGATCGAAGTTGACGATCTCGACGAGCTCACGGAGGTCCTGGCCGTGTGCCAGGGCGCGCGGTGGCCCGAAGGGCGGCGCATTGGCGCCGTCACCGCATCAGGCGGACAGGCAGAGTTGATTCTGGATGTGGCCGCGCGCCGGGACATCGAATTGCCGCCGCTTCCGGAGCAATGCCGGAGCGAGGCGGAGCGGGTCATCGGACCGATCACCGGCGATGGCAATCCGCTTGACGCCTGGGGAAACGGCGATTGGTCCGCCAATTTCCCGCATGCGTTCGCTGTGATGGATGCGAACGCGTCTTGCGACACGATCGTCTATTGCAATGACAGCAATGACGGCCAACCGATGGGCCAGCCAGGGGACCCGGTCGGCTATTGCAAGCCGCTCGCAGCCGCCGCCGCCAAGAGCGGCAAGCCGCACGTCCTCATGAACATGCGGCCGGGTGTGATGAGCCGCGAGCAAGCCGACTTCTTGAGACAGCATGGAATCGCAATGATCGGCGGCGCGCGTCAGGGCCTTGGTGCGATCGACCGCGTGGCGCAGTGGTCATTGTCTCGCTCGAAGGCGCAGAAGAATTAGCGCGACGGGTTGTCCCGCAGTTGCCCAGGAGATGGGCGAGACCCTAGCCCAGACCGTCGATCACGGGTTCGGTTTCACGAATTTGAGCGTGAACCGATCGCTCTCCCCGATCGCCGCATAGCGGGCGCGATCCTGTTCCTTGAGACGGTAGGTGGGCGGAAGGGTCCAGACCCCGGCGGGGTGATCCTTTGTGTCCTTGGGATTGGCATTGATCTCCGAGCGAGCCGCGAGCTTGAACCCGGCGCGTTCGACGAGGGCGATGGCGTAATCTTCACGAACGTAGCCATCGCGCACCCGGGGGTCTTGGGGCTGGTCGGGCCGTCCGCGGTGCCCTTCGATCCCGAGGACGCCACCCGGCTTGAGCGCCCGATAGAACGTCTGAATCGCCGCCTCGGCCGTGCCATCGGCGATCCAATTGTGGAGATTGCGAAACGTCAGCACCATGTCGGCGGAGCCCGGCGGCACGATGTCGCCGCCATTCGGGTCGAATGTGGTGACGATCACCTTGCCGTAGCGGGCGGGATCGCCGGCCAGCTTGGCCGCCAATTTCGTGCGGTTGGTCCGCGCCTCGTCGGAATCCGCGGCCGATTCGGCTGCGTAATAGGTGCCCTGCTCCCTAAGGTAGGGTGCCAGGATTTCCGTCCACCAGCCGCTTCCGCCTGGCCAGATTTCCACGACGGTCATGTCGCGCCGGAGTCCGAAGAAGGTCAGCGTTTCGACGGGGTGGCGGTAGGGATCGCGCACGCGATTCGATTCCGTGCGATGATCGCTTGCCGCGAGTGTCTTGAGCGCCGCCGCATCGTCGTCGGCAGAAGCGGCAGCACTCGAGACGAAAAGCACCAACGCGACGGCGGCGCAACGCAATGCGGCGTCGAGCGTACGAACCGGTACGCGGCTGGAGAGAGACCAGTCCGGCATTCTCGACCTCCTATCGGCTGCGAGGGGATGGCGCTGGCGCCCTGGCGTTCGTCTCGCGGCGAGCGGTTTTGATCATCTCATCAGGCGGGGCAAGCCGGGCACATCTTTTTTCTTCGATTCTCGAACGCCGAGCCGTCGGCATGCCCGACGGATCGATTTTAATCTGGTATCCTGCCGCCTCCGTCGGAGCCGGAGAGCCGGCAAGCCGAACGGCCTGCGGCGGGGCCGATTATCCCTGCCCGCCAGGGGTCCGCCGGCCTCGGGTGGCGACCGGTCCCTGGCGGCGGGAATCATCTGCCCCCTTCCGACCGAGTTAGGCGTTCTTAACTTTGATAGGATAGGTGGTTGAGGTCTCCACCGGCCGACCCTATCTATGTTCCGGTCGGCGGGTGCGCTGTCGGCGCTTTGACGGTAGCCTCGCGCGGCGGGTCACTGCCATGATGTGGCCTCAATTCCGATCCAGTCGGTGGTCAATTCGATGCCCGCGGGGAGGAAGGGAGTTGCTTCGAATGGACGTGGCTTCCCCGGGCGACGGCATGATCGGCGGGGCCGGCGCGCAAATTTGGCGTCATGACCAACGACGAGAAACCTAGGGCTCGAAACATGAAATATATTCAGATGGCGTCGACGGCGGTGATCGCATTCGTAGCCGGGTCGCTTTTTGCGAACGCGGCCCAGGACACCAGCTCCGGAACCCTGGCTCAGCTGAAATTCTTCGGCGAAGTCTTCGAGCGCGTACGCGCCGACTATGTCGAGCCCGTCAACGACAAGCAGATCATCGAGGCCGCCGTCCGGGGCATGGTGACCTCGCTCGATCCGCATTCCGCCTATATGGATCCCAAAGAATACGAGGAAATGCAGGTTCAGACGCGAGGCGAGTTTGGCGGCCTCGGCATCGAAGTGACGATGGAAAATGGCCTCGTCAAGGTCATCTCTCCCATCGACGATACGCCGGCATCCCGTGCCGGCCTGCAGTCGGGCGACCTGATCACGGGCATCGATCGCGAAACCGTTCAAGGCATGACGCTATCCGAAGCCGTGGGGAAACTTCGCGGGAAGGTCAGGACATCCGTCACGCTGACCGTCCGCCGGGGTAGCCAGGCGGCGTTCGACGTCAAGCTGGCGCGGGAAGTCATACGGGTCCTGCCCGTTCAGTCGAGGATGGAAGGCAATGTCGGCTATATCCGAATCACGTCGTTCTCGGAGCAGACCACGTCGGGCCTCGAATCGGCGATTGCAAAGATCAAGGCCGACGGGGGCAAGAATCTGAAAGGCGTCGTCCTCGATCTCCGTAACAATCCAGGCGGCTTGCTCGACCAATCGATCTCGGTGTCCAGCGATTTCCTGTCCGATGGCGTCGTCGTGTCGACGCGCGGGCGCCGTTCGGAGGATGCCACGCAATTCAAGGTCCAAGGCAAGGACTTGCTCAACGGATTGCCGATGGTCGTCTTGGTCAATGCCGGTTCGGCATCTGCGTCCGAGATCGTTGCCGGCGCGCTTCAGGACCATAAGCGGGCGACGATCTTGGGAACGCGATCCTTCGGTAAGGGTTCCGTTCAGTCGGTGATCCCCCTGCCGGGCCGCGGCGCGCTCCGATTGACCACCGCCCGCTACTACACGCCGTCCGGCCGTTCGATCCAGGGCACCGGAATCGATCCCGATGTCGTCGTCGAGCAGGTCGCGCAGTCCGGGGAGAAGACCAAGGAAATTCGCGAATCGGATCTCAAGGGCGCGCTCAAGAACCCGAATGCCGACAAGGCCAGCTCGGCGAAAGCGGACACGCAGATGCCGAAGAGCGAAGCGGCTTCGAGCGACGGGACAAAGATCGCCCGACAGGCGGGTCCTGCGGGCGCTCCGGGCAATCAGCCGGATTACCAATTGAACCGGGCTTTGGAGCTGTTGCGCGGCAGTCCGCTTTAGCGCGGACGCTTTCGCGTTCTCCGCGATCAGGGACCGGGCAGCAGCGAGTCCGAGCGCCCCGAGGCGTAATAGGCGGCGAGCCCGATCCATTCATGCATGGCTGCGCGGAGCATCGCGAGGGCGTGGCCGACGCTCGCCGCAGGCTCGATCGGAACATGCCGCTCGACGCGGTAGGCCTCGGGGTAAGGCACAACGTCCCACCCGACGCGCCGGAATACGCCCATGGCCCGCGGCATGTGGACGGCCTGGGCCACGAGGAGCCAAATCTCCCCCGGCTTCGGCTCGGCGATCGCCTTCGCGAAGGCCGCGTTCTCGAACGTGTTGCGCGACTTGTCTTCGAAGATGACGCGGCCGGGATCGAAGCCTTGCTGTTCGAGGAAGAGCCGCGCGGTTTCCGCCTCCGGCGGCGTGTCTTGCCTGAGGCTTCCTGATCCTCCGGCGAAGACAAGCTTCGCATCGGGATAGGTACGGGCGAGCCACAGGAAACCCGTCATCGTGTTGGCGGCGCCGTTGAGAGACGGTGTCCCGTACTCGCGGGTCATCCGCGGGTTCTGCGCGCCGCCGAGAAGGATGATGCCGTCGACGTGCCGGGGCAACGGGTCGGGGCGCGGAAACCGTTGTTCGAGCGTCCAGATCAGCATGTCGGGAATGGGCAGGAGCGTGACGGTGCCAAGCCCCAGAACGATGACGACCAGGATCCGAAGAGCGATTTTCTGCCGCTTCGCCATAAGAAACGCGGTCGCGACGACGATGGCGATCGCCAAGGCGTTCGATGGTTCGATGAGTGTCGACAGAATTTTCGAAAGCGAGAAAAACACCGATCAAACACCTGGATTTAGCGTGTCATTCGCACATGCGTGCGGCGATCAGTC
Source organism: Alphaproteobacteria bacterium (assembly GCA_041484095.1). Classification (GTDB taxonomy): domain Bacteria; phylum Pseudomonadota; class Alphaproteobacteria; order CADEGL01; family CADEGL01; genus JBGPGW01. The sequence continues at coordinate 14,605 of JBGPGW010000042.1, forward strand.
CTCGAGCGCCGGCGTGCGATAGAGCGTTCGGCCGCCGACTTTGATCTCAACGTCCCGGAGATAGGGTTTGAGGGCCGCCGTGTCGATGGCCATGCCGAGACCCGGCGCTTCCGGAATCCGGATCAGCCCCTCGCGATCGGGGAGAATGCGGTTGGTCGTGATCGCGAGGCCAAGGGCGCGCGGCGCGAAGGGATATTCGGCGATGGTATGGTCCGCAAGCCCGGCATAGGGCTGCAACGACGCCGAAAGAGCGAGATGCGAGGTGAAGGTGTGGTTGACGAAGGTGACGCCGCGATCGCGGACATAATCGGCGATCTCCTTTGCCGGGCCGATGCCGCCGATTCGCCCGGTGTCGATCTGCACGAAACCGATGCGGCCGAAATCGATGAGGTTCCGGGCCATCGCCGGTGTATGGCAGCCTTCGCCGCCGGCTAAGCGCACGTCGGGACTCCTGGCCGCGAGCGTGCCATACGCCTCATAGGCATCGGCTTCGAAGGGCTCTTCGAGCCAAACGGCGCCCGCGCGTGCGAGCGCGGGCAGCCGTGCCTCCGCCTTGGCGACATCGCTTGCAAAGGCCTGGCCGGCATCGACCAGCAGCTCCCCGTCACGGCCGAGACCCGCGCGCGCCGCTTCGAGATGCGCCTCGTCGTCAGCGGCCGAGCCCTGGCCGAAATTTCCCCAGCCGAATTTGACCGCTCGATAACCCGCCTCGCGGGCGGCCCGTCCGCGGCGTTCAGTCTCTCCGGGCGTGTCGCCGAACAACTGGGAGGCATAGGCCAGTTTGGGCGATGCCGTGTTGTATCCGAGGAGGCGGTAGACCGGTTCGTGCAGTCGCTTGCCGAGCAGATCCCATAGTGCGATCTCGATGCCGGAAAACGTGTGATCGGCCTGCAGAAGGTCCATGCATTTGTAGCGGACCTCGGCCGCGATGCGCGCGATATCACGGGAATCGTTGAGCGGCTGGCCAAGCACCATGTCACCCACCGCACGGCACACGCCATGCGACATCGGGGTGACAAAGCTTGCGATACAGGTGAGCGGCGATGCTTCGCATTCGCCCCAGCCCGAATCCTGTCCCGAGCGAACCCGGACCAGAAGCGCGTCCTGGCTGCCGTCGACGTCGGTCGTGACCTCGGGCATGGCGAGGTAGAAGAGGTCGACTTCATCGATCTTCATGGGAGGCCTCCGCGTGCGATCGGGGCGACCGCCGGATGGAAATTAGCCTAGCCGGATGTCGGTTGCCGATGAACTCGAAATCCTGGGAAACCCGCCGTGGTTTCAAGGCGCTTGCCCCGGCCGGGGTCCGGTTCGAACCGGCCGGGTTGGCTCTGACGCGCCGAATCATGGTAGGCTTTGTCCCTGTGGCGCTTCTCGCAGCTTCAACCGGACCCGGCTGGCATCAGGCCTGTCGGGCCGGCGTGGCGATCGAGACTGCAATCGCCCCAAGATGTGAACGCATCGTCCGAGGCATCCGAATGACGCAGTTGAAGGCTTTTTCCGGTCCCCAGGTGTGGCACGGCAGCGAAATGCCGAATTCGCGTAAATGGATCCGCGATCTCACGCCCGCTCAATGCGGCGAGATCGATGCCGCATTGGCCGGCGCGAGAGCGAAGGACATCCCCTGGGATCACATCCGGAGGGATAATTTTTCGCTTCCTTCATTGCAGCCGCTCGTCGCGGATGTGCGGAACGAGCTCGAGAATGGCTGCGGCCTCGTCAAGATACGGGGTCTTCCCGTCGATCGATACGAGCCGGACGATCTCCGCCGCATTTATTTCGCGCTCGGGCACTATCTCGGCACGCCGATTTTCCAGAATTACAAAGGCATGCTGATGCGGGAAATCCGCAATGAGGGTGCGGATGTGGGCACGCGTTATGGCCAGATGTCGGACGCCAGCGGCACGTTCCTTTCCTCCCTCGCGCGCACCGCGACCAATGGTGCCCTGCGTTTTCACACCGATCGTTGCGATGTCGTCAGTCTCCTCTGCGTCAGCCAGGCGCAAAGCGGCGGCGAGAGCAAGCTCGTCAGCACGGTCGCGATCCACAATGCCATGCTGGAGCGGCGGCCCGATTTGCTCCAGTTGCTGTACGGCGCCTATTGGCGAAGCCGGCTCGGCGAGGAAGTCGGCGGCGACGCGATGATCTATCCATTGCCGGTGTTCGCCGTGCGCGACGGCCGTTTCACCAGCCACTATTCACGCACCTACATCGAGGCGGCCCAGCGCCTGCCCCATGTGCCGCGGCTGACGCCGGCGCAGAGCGAGGCCCTCGATCTCCTGGCGGCGTTGGCGGAGGAGCTCTGTTTCCAAATGAAGATGGAGACGGGCGACATCCAGTTGCTCAACAATCACGTCATCTATCACGCGCGCGCGCCGTTCGAGGATGATCTCGCAGGCGGCCGGAGCCGCGCGTTGTGGCGCATCTGGTTGGCCATGCCCAACAGCCGGGCGCTGCCCGAAGACCACGCGGTGCTCTGGC
>JBGPGW010000043.1:0-16946 GCA_041484095.1 Alphaproteobacteria bacterium
GGTCAAGGACATGGGCACGGCCAAGGACGCGGGACTTGCGCGCTCCTGAATTCTGGGCCGACCGGGGCCTGATCGCGAAGCTTCTCGAGCCGGCGAGCGCCGTGTGGCGCCTGGCGGCGGCGATCGAGCGCCGCACCGCCAAACCGAAGCGCGCGAAGATCCCCGTCCTTTGCATCGGCAATCTCGTCGCGGGCGGCGCCGGCAAGACGCCGACGGCCTTGGCCGTGGGGGCCGTGCTCAGCGAGCGCGGCCGCATTGTCCACTTCCTCACGCGCGGCTATGGCGGCCGCATCAGCGGGCCCGCCAAAGTCGAGCTCGCGCAACACGGTGCCCGCGATGTCGGCGACGAAGCGCTGATCCTGGCCCGAGAGGCGCCGACCTGGGTGGCGCATGACCGGCTCGCCGGCGCCGAGGCCGCCGCCGCAGCGGGCGCCGACATCGTGGTGATGGATGACGGATTCCAGAACCACCGCATCGTGAAGGATCTGTCCATCCTCGTCGTCGATGGCAGCTATGGCTTCGGCAACGGATTGCTCATCCCGGCGGGACCGCTCCGCGAACCGGTCGAGGAAGGATTGGCGCGCGCGCAAGCCGCCGTCCTCATCGGCGCCGATGCCTCCGATCTCGTGCCTGTCCTCGGCGCTCGCCTTCCCGTGCTGACGGCGCGGCTCGTCCCGGATGCGGGGCTTCGAAAATACGCGGGACGCCGGGTGGTCGCCTTCGCCGGCATCGGCCGTCCCGCCAAATTTTTCGCGACGCTGCGCGAGGCCGGCTGCGAGGTCGTGATCGAACGCGAGTTCCCGGATCACCACCCCTATAGGCCGGACGAAGTCATGGAGATCTGCGAGATGGCCAGCGCCATGGGCGCCGTCCCGGTCACGACGGAGAAGGACTATATGCGCATTCCCGTCGATGCCCAGGCGATGGTTCAGGTCGTCCGGGTCACGCTCGCTTGGGACGATCCGGCGGCCCTCGCGCGCGTCCTCGCGCCCCTATTGGCTTGAAGCGGCGGGCATCGGCCCGACCAGCAGCGCGGGATCGAGGGGGACCTGAAAGAGGCTGGCGCCCCAATGGAGATGCGGCCCCGTGACGCGGCCCGTGGCGCCCACGCGGCCGATCATCTGACCCTTGCGCACGGGAGCGCCCGAACGAACCGCGATCGCGTCGAGATGCGAGTAGATCGTGTTGAGACCGAGACCGTGGTCGATGACGATGGTCTTGCCCGTGAGCACCATGTCGACCTCCGCGAGCGACACGACGCCGTCAGCCGCGGCAGCGACGGGCGTGCCGATCACGGCGGCGACGTCGACGCCGAAATGAGGCTGGCGCGGCTCGCCGTTCAGGATGCGCTGCGTCCCGTAGGTTCCGGAAATGGGGCCGATCGCGGGCCAGACGAAGCCGCCCTCAAACCACAAGGTCGCGGACTCCCTCTCGCGTGCCGCGGCGACACGCGCGCGATCCTCGGCGATCCGCTTCAAGCCCTCCGCGTCCGGCATCACGCTCTCGGCCGGCAGGCCGTTGATGCGTTGCACCTCGTAGTGTCGCTGCTCGACGGACAGAAGCTGCCGCCTCGACGTTCCATCGGCATAGCGGATCTCGAGCACCGCGTTCGGCTTCGCATCGCGACCGAAGCCGAGGAGAAACACGCCGCCCGCGTCCGGCCGGACGGGCCTGCCGTCGAGCGTGACCGTCGCGCTGTCGGGAACACGGCCCTCGACGAGCCCCCCTTGCACGAACGAGCCGCGAAGCGTGAGCGGGTCGGCGGCGGCACCCGAAGCGAAAAGCGCGCCGAGGATGAATGCAGTACCGGTAATGGAGCGTCTCACAGCAGGCTGCCTTGTCCGCCCCCGCCCTTCCGGCCGGGCCGGCTCGGCTGAGGCGGCAGCGCGCGGGCGCCGCCGATCGTGGCACCCGTCTCGCCGTCGTGGAACCGCAGGGTGACGTCCATGCCCGGGGCTGCCGCAGCGACCGAGGTCACCGGCCGATCGGCGGAATCGCGCACGAGCGCGAATCCGCGATCGAGCACCCGCTGATACGAGAGGCTCTCGAGCAAGCCGGCCGCGCCGTCGAGACGACGCGTCGCGTCGCTGCCGATCCGCTCGATCGCCGCAAGGAGACCCGCGCTCGCCCTCGTCACATCCTTTTTCGCGCGCGTGATTTCGTCCAGGAGCGGACGGATGCTCAACCCCGCGACGGCCGTCTTGAGCGACTGTTCTTTGAGCGCGATGACGTGGCGCGGATGGGGGATTCCGGCGGAAAGCTCCGCGACCCGGGCCCTATGGCCGTCAAGCTCCGTCCGCATCGCGCGCCGCAACGCCTCGCCCGCGAAATCGAGACGCTGGCTCGGCCCTTCGAGAATGCGACGGGGGTCGCCGAGCGCGCGCGCGAGCCCTTCGAGCATCGTGCGCTGCTCCGCGAATTCGCGAAGCAAGGTCGCGGCCAGCCGGCGCGCATCGTCGCGCACGCGCGCCAGCAGCTCCGCCCTCACCGGCACGGCCAGTTCGGCCGCGGCCGTCGGCGTCGGCGCACGGAGATCCGAGGCAAAATCGATGAGCGTCGTGTCGGTTTCATGCCCGACGGCGGAGATGAGCGGAATGGCACTCGCAGCCGCGGCGCGGACCACGACTTCCTCGTTGAACGCCCAGAGATCCTCGAGGCTGCCCCCGCCGCGCGCGACAATGAGGAGATCGGGCCGGGGCACCGCCCCGCCGGGTCGAAGCGCGTTGAACCCCGCAATCGCCTGCGCGATCTGCTCGGCCGCCCCTTCGCCCTGGACGGCGACGGGCCAGATGAGCACCCGGCGCGGGAACCGCTCGGCCAGGCGGTGAAGGATGTCCCGGATGACGGCGCCCGTGGGCGAGGTCACGACCCCGATCACCTCCGGCAGAAACGGCAGCTTTCGTTTCCGCTCCGGCGCGAAGAGGCCCTCGGCCAGCAGGCGCTGGCGGCGCTCCTCAAGGAGCTTGAGCAGCGCGCCGACGCCCGCCAATTCCATCGTCTCGACGACGATCTGATATTGCGAACGGCCGGGATAGGCCGTGATGCGCCCGGTGCATACGACCTCCATCCCGTCCTCGGGGCGAAGACCGAGCCGCGCGGCCGTGCCGCGCCAGCACACGCCATCGAGGACGGCGTTCTCGTCCTTGAGACGGAAATAGAGATGGCCCGAGGTGTGGCGCTTGAAACCCGTGAGCTCGCCCTTCACGCGCACGCGCCCGAAACGCTCCTCGAGCGTTTGCTTGAGCACGACGGACAGCTCGCTGACCGTGTACTCCGGCAGATTGTGCGGTAAGGGCTCCGTGGCGGAGCCGAACGGGGCCGAATTGTCTGTCATCGATCGCGCCACTATGATACCCGCCGCCCTCGCGCCGGACACACAAAAATCGGCCGGGGCCGACGGACGACCGACGAGAAGCGGGGCATCGCCGACAATGCGGATACTGGTCGTAGGCTCGGGCGGACGCGAGCATGCCCTCGTCTGGGCGATCGCCGCATCGCCGCTCTGCGAAGCGCTCTATTGCGCGCCCGGCAATGCGGGCATCGCGCGCGAGGCGACCTGCGTGCCGATCAAGGCCGACGCGATCGACGAGATCGTCGCCTTCGCGTCGCGCGAGGCCATCGATTTCGTCGTGATCGGCCCGGAAGGCCCGCTCGTCGCGGGGCTTGCCGACCGCTTGGCCGAGGCGGGAATCAAGGCGTTCGGGCCGAGCGCGCGCGCCGCCGCCCTCGAAGGATCGAAGGGCTTCATGAAGGATCTGTGCCGCCGCGCGGGCGTGCCGAGTGCTGCGTATCAGCGCTTCACCGACGCCGAGGCGGCCAAGGCGTACATCCGCAAGCACGGCGCGCCGATCGTGGTGAAGGCCGACGGGCTCGCCGCCGGCAAAGGCGTCGTCGTCGCCCGGTCGAACGAGGAGGCGCTCGGCGCGATCGACGAGATCATGCTCCTGCGCCGCTTCGGCGCGGCGGGGCAGGAGGTCGTGATCGAGGAATTCCTCGAAGGCGAGGAGGCCAGCTTCCTCGCCCTCGTCGACGGCGAAGTGGCGCTGCCGCTCGCGACCGCTCAAGACCACAAACCCGTCGGCGACGGTGATACCGGCCCCAACACCGGCGGCATGGGCGCCTACTCGCCCGCCCCCGTCGTGACCTCCGCTCTCGCCGAGGAGGTCATGGCGCGGATCATCCGGCCGACGGTCGCCGCCATGAAGGCCGAAGGCCGCCCGTTCAAGGGCGTGCTCTATGCCGGCCTCATGATCACGCGCGAGGGACCGCGCCTCCTCGAGTTCAACACCCGCTTCGGCGATCCCGAATGCCAGGCCCTTCTTATCCGGCTGCGCTCCGACCTCCTGCCGGCTCTCGTCGCGGCCGCGGACGGCATGCTCAGGAATTTTGATTTGCGCTGGTATGACGAGCCGTCGCTCTGTGTCGTCATGGCCGCAAAGGGCTACCCCGGCGAGCCGAAGACCGGCGGCGCGATCGCGGGGCTCGATGCGGCGGGCGACGTTCCGGGCGTCGTCGTCTTCCACGGCGGGACGTCGCTTCGCGACGGGCAAATCGTCGCCAGCGGCGGGCGCGTCCTCGGCGTCACGGCGCGGGCGCCGACCTTGGCCGAAGCCCAGCGCCGGGCTTATGCGGCGATCGACAAGATCGAATGGGCCGACGGATTCTGCCGCCGCGACATCGGCTGGCGGGCCCTCGGCCGCTAGGAGGAGGCCCCATGGATTTTCCATCCCTGCACGGAATCGAAGACGCGCTCGGCAATATCCGGCCGCACCTGCCGCCGACGCCCTTCGTGCGCTCGGAGATTTTCTCGCGCGCCTTCGAGGGCGATGTGTGGCTGAAGAACGAGACGACGACGCCGATCGCCTCGTTCAAGCTGCGCGGCGCGCTCAACGCCATCCTCCGCGCGAAGGCGCGCGGCGCGCGGCGCGCTCAAGGGTGTCACGACCTCCTCGACCGGCAATCATGGCCAGGCCGTGGCCTATGCGGCGCGCCTCGCTGGGCTTGCCGCGGACATTTTTCTCCCCGCGATCGCCAACCCGGTCAAAGCCGCGATGATCGAGGCCTTCGGCGCACGGCTCCACAAGATCGGCCACGACGTCGATGCGGCGAAAGACGCCTCGCGCGCCTTCGGCGCGGAGCGCGGCTCTCTCTTCATCGACGACGGCAACGACATCGACGTGATGGAAGGAGCCGGCACGCTCGGCCTCGAGATCGCGCGCGATCTTGCCCGGCTCGATGCCGTGATCGTGCCCGTCGGCGGCGCCAATCTCATCAGCGGCGTCGCGACGGCGGTCAAGGCGCTCCACAAATCCGCCCGCGTGATCGGCGTCCAGGCCAAGGGCGCGCCCTCGCTCTATGAGAGTTTCCGGGCGCGGCGCTATGTCGAGCGTCCGTCCGACACGCTCGCCGATGGCCTTGCGCAGCGCGTCCCGCCGAAGCTCGCGCTCGAGGTGATGATCAAGCTGGCGGACGACATGATGCTCGCGACCGACGACGAGCTGTTGTCGGGCGTGCGCACGATGGCCGAATCCGCGCATGTCCTGGTCGAGCTGGCCGGCGCGGCCGCGCTCGCCGGCGCCTGGCAGCGGCGCGCCGAGTTTCGCGGCAAGACGATCGTCCTGATCCTGTCGGGCGCCAACATCACGATGGACCTGTTGAAGCGCGCGCTCGACCGCGACCCCATCATTCCTCTCGCCGGCCTCTAGCCCGTGACGCACGCAGAGACCGATCGCCAGCCGACGCTCGGCGGCATCGAGAAGGCCATGGAAATGATCCGGCCCTATGTGCCGGAGACGCCTCTCCTGCGCTCGGAGATCCTGTCGCGAGCGTTCGGCTGCGACCTGTGGCTCAAGAACGAAGGGGTAACCCCCACCTTCTCCTTCAAGCTCCGGGGGGCCGCCAACGAGTTGCTGCATGCGCGGGCGCGCCGGACGCTCGACGGCATCGTCGTGTCCTCGACGGGCAATCTCGGTCTTGCCGTGGCCTGGCTGGCCCGGGCCATCCGCGTGCCGGCCCACATCTTCGTCTCGGACGCGGTGAGTGCCGAGAAGGCGCGCCTGATCGAGATCCATGGCGGAGCCGTTCATCGAGGCGGAGCCGAATACGATGACGCGCACATGGCGGCGATCGCCTTTGCGCGCGACAACGATCTTCACCTCGTCGATGACGGCGCGAGCGTGGAGATCGTGGAGGGCGGCGGGACGACGGCGCTCGAAGTGGCGCGACAATTGGCCGACATCGACTATTGCATCCTGCCCATCGGCGGCGGCAGTCATTCCGCCGGCGTGTCGTTCGTCATGAAGGCGTTGCAGCCGCAGGCCCGGGTCGTGGCGGTACAGCCGGACGCGGCACCCGTGATGGTCAAGAGCTTCCATGCGCGCCAGGCGCTCATGATCCCGCCCCGGCGCAACGTCGCCGACGGCCTCACCCAGGGCGAGAGCGTGCCGTTCACCTTGGCGCTTCTCTGGCGCTATCTCGACGATGCCTGGCTGGTCGGCGACGAGGACATTCTGGCCGCCGTACATACCTTGCTCGAATCAGCCCATGTCCTGACCGAGCCATCGGGCGCGACAGGCCTTGCCGGCGCCTGGACCCGGCGCAGGGAGCTTCGCGGCAAGCGCGTGGTCGTGATCCTCACGGGGGCGAACGCGACGATCGAGCAGCTCAAGGCCGCCTTGGCGACACAGCCCTTCGTCCCGCTCGCCGGTTGACGCTCAGCCGCGCCGGTCGCGGAAGAACGCCTTCAGCAATTCGCCCGCGCGGCTCTCGGACAGGCCGCCATAGATTTCGGGCCGGTGGTGGCAGGTCGGGTGGTCGAAGACGCGCGCGCCGTGGACCACGCCCCCGCCCTTGGGATCGCCCGCGCCGTAGTAGAGACGGCGAATGCGCGCGAAGGCGATGGCGGCGGCGCACATCGCGCAGGGCTCGAGCGTGACATAGAGATCGCAGCCGACGAGGCGCGGCGCCCCGGCCGCGGCCGCGGCGCGCCGCAGCACCAGCATCTCGGCATGCGCCGTCGGATCGGACGCGGCCTCGACCTCGTTGCCGGCCCGCGCCAGCACCTCATCCGTCGCGGGATCGACGAGGACGGCGCCCACCGGCACCTCGCCCCGCGCGGAAGCGGCTTCAGCTTCCATTAATGCCATCGCCATATAGTCCGGTCGCGCCATGGGATGACCGTGCCGCCTTGGTGGCGCCCCGGTCAAGGACGGCCCGTTGCCGCGACGCCCTCACACGCTTAAAATGCCGGCCATGTCCCAACCTTTGATCGCCCTCACGCTCGATTCGGAGCAGCCTGGCGGCTACTCGAAATTTCCGTGGTATGCGCTGCGCCAGAATTATTGTGAGGCGGTGGTGCGCGCCGGCGGCTTGCCGGTGCCCCTCCCCCACGAACCGGAGCAGGCCGACGCCTATCTCGACCGCCTCGACGGCGTGATCGTGACGGGCGGCCATTTCGACCTCGACCCCGCCATGTTCGGCGCCAATGACCGCCATCCCTCCGTCACGACGAAGGCGCGCCGGACGGCGTTCGAGTTCTCGCTCACCAAACGCGCGCTCGAGCGCGACATCCCTGTCTTCGGAATCTGCGGCGGCCAGCAGCTTCTCCACGTCGTGCTCGGCGGGACGCTCTACCAGCACATTCCCGACGAGGTGCCCCAGGCCCTCGCCCATGAACAGCCCAATCCCCGGGATGAGCCCGGCCACACCGTGCGCATCGAGCCCGGCACGTTGCTCCATCGTATCACCGGCGTCTCCGAAATGGCGGTCAACAGCGCCCATCATCAGGCCGCGAAGGACCGCCCGCGGAGCCTCGTGGTCAACGCGGTCGCACCGGACGGCGTGATCGAGGGAATCGAGGCGCCGGGCTACCGCTTCTGCCTCGGCGTGCAATGGCACCCGGAATTCGCCATCAGCGACGCCGACGTGAAGATCTTCGAGTCCTTCATCGCGGCCTGCCGCAAGGGCCGCTGAGCGACATCCCCCGCGCCATGGCTGAGAAAGACAAGGCGGCCCGCGGCGAGCGCATCGCCAAGGTCATCGCGCGGGCGGGGCTCTGCTCGCGCCGGGAGGCGGAGACGTGGATCGCCGCCGGACGGGTGAGCGTCGACGGAGAGACGCTGACCTCCCCGGCCGTGCTCGTCGACGAGACGAACGAGGTGCGCGTCGACGGCGAGGCCTTGCCGGCGCGCGAGCGGCCCCGGCTTTGGCGTTACCACAAGCCGAGAGGCCTCATCACCACGCGCCACGATCCGCAGGGACGCCGCACGATCTTCGATGCGCTGCCGAAAAGCCTGCCGCGCGTCATGACCGTGGGCCGGCTCGACCTCACCTCCGAAGGCCTCTTGCTGTTGACGAATGACGGCGGGCTCGCGCGCGCGCTCGAACTGCCATCGTCCGGATGGACGCGGCGATACCGGGTGCGGGTGTTCGGCATGGTCGAGCCGAAGCGTCTGGCCGCGCTTGCCTCCGGCGTCACGATCGATCGGCTCCGCTATGGACCGATCACCGCGGCGCTCGACCGCACCCAGGGGCGAAATCACTGGCTGACGTTCTCGCTTCGCGAGGGGAAAAACCGCGAAGTGCGCCGCGTCTGCGAGCATCTCGGGCTGACGGTCAGCCGTCTCATTCGCGTGGCGTTCGGGCCGTTCCAATTGGGCGAGCTCGAGCCCGGCGAAGTGCGCGAAGTGCCGCTCCGCGTCCTCCGCGAGCAGCTCGGAGAGGAGACGGCCGCTCGCCTCGCGCCGAGCCGGCGCGCTGGCCGCGCCGAAGGCTGAGCGCATGCGAATCGTGGCGGGACGGCATCGGGGACGGCGCCTCCACCTTCCGCGCGACGGACAGATCCGGCCGACCTCGGACCGGGCGCGCGAGGCCGTGTTCAACGTGCTGGCCCATAACCTGCTCGGCCCTGGCGAGACGCCGACGATCACCGATCAGCGCGTGCTCGATGCCTTCGCCGGAACCGGCGCGCTCGGCCTCGAGGCGCTGTCGCGCGGTGCTGCGTTCGCGACGTTCCTCGAACGGGATCGAGGATCGCTCGCGGTGCTCGAAGACAACATCCGCACGCTCGGCGAAAGCGAGCGGACCCGAATCCTTCGCGCGGATGCGCTCAGCCCGCCGCGCGCGACGGAGACAGCGACGCTTGCCTTCCTCGACCCGCCCTATGGTGCGGGGCTGGCGGCACGAGCGCTGGCGGCACTTGCGAATGCAGGCTGGTTTGCCGACGACGCCCTGGTGATCGTCGAGCTCGCGAAAGCGGACACGTTTGCGGCGCCGCCTGGATTTCTCGCCATCGACGAACGGACCTACGGCCAGACGAGAATCGTTCTGCTGCGCTGGCGCAGCGGCCGGGGCGATTGATGCAAAGCCGGGTCTAATAGAGTCCGTAGGCCGTCCAGCCGCCGTCGACCGCGAAGATCTGGCCGGTCACGAACGACGATTGGGGCGATGCGAGGAAGAGCGCCATGTCGGCGATCTCGCGCGGCTCGCCGAGCCGCCCCATCGGCGTGCGGCGCAGCAGCGCCTTCTCGTCCGCGCGGCCCGCATTGATGACGTCGCGCAGCATCTTGGTCTCGGTGTAGCCCGGCGCGATCGCGTTGACGCGGATGCCGTAGCTCGCCCATTCGGAGGCCAGAACCTTGGTGAGCTGCGCGATCCCCGCCTTCGACACGCAATAGGCCACGCGCTTCGGCGCGGCCATGACGCCCCAGATCGACGAAATGTTGATGATGTTGCCGCTTTTCTGCTTCGTCATGCGCCGGCCGGCTTCCTGCGCGCAAATGAGGGGCGCGCGGAGGTTCACCGCCATCGCGCGATCCCACTCCTCCAGCGTGATTTCGAGAACGTCGCGGTTGGCCGAGACGCCCGCGTTGTTGACGAGAATGTCGATCCCGCCCCAGGCGTCGTCCATGCGCTTGAAGACTTCCGCCGCATCCGCCGGGAGAGAGATGTCGCCGCCGACCGCGAGCGTTTCGCCGCCGGAGGCCGCCCGGATCGCCTCCGCCGCCGTCTCGGCCGCGGCCCGGTCGATATCCTGGACCACGACCCGCGCGCCCGCTTTCGCGAAGGCCTCCAGCATCGCGCGGCCGAGCCCGCGCGCGCCGCCCGTGACGAGCGCGCGCTGTCCCTCGAGTGTCGTCATAGGGTCGTCCTCCTCTAGCGCCGGCCGAACAGCCGTTCGATGTCCGCGAGTTTCAGCTCGACATAGGTGGGCCGGCCGTGGCTGCACTGACCGGACAGCGGGGTCGCCTCCATCTGACGCAGGAGCGCATCCATCTCGGCGTGATTGAGGCGGCGGCCGGCGCGCACGCTGCCGTGGCACGCCATGCTCGCGCAGACATCGTCGAGCCGGTCAGAGAGGCTCAAGGCTTCGCCGAGCTCGGCCAATTCGTCAGCGAGATCGCGCACGAGACCCTGCACGTCGGATTCGCCAAGGAGCGCCGGCACCTCGCGCACGACGACGGCGCCCGGGCCGAACGGCTCGAGGACGAGGCCCAAGGAGGCGAGATCGTTCGCCCGCGCGCCGAGCCGTTCAACAGCCGATGCATCGAGCTCGATGACTTCGGGGATGAGGAGCACTTGCCGCTCGACGGCGCCGGATTTGAGCGCGGATTTGAGCCGTTCATGGACGAGGCGTTCATGGGCGGCGTGCTGATCGACGATCACGACGCCATCCGCCGTTTGCGCGACGATGTAGGTTTCGTGGAGCTGGGCGCGCGCAGCACCAAGCGGGAGGCAAGCGGGGTCGGGCTGCTCGCCCTCTTGGTGCGAGGGGGCCGTGCCCTCTGCGCTCGCCGCGTTCGGGGCCTGGAACTCGGCCATGGCCTCTCTGAATCCGCGCGGCGCGTAGGACGGCATCTCCCGCAGCGGAAATGTCGGCGTGGAGGATGCCGCCGGGGCGGGGCGCAACGCCTCGACCAGGCCCGCGGCGACGCTGGACGAGGCGCGGTGGCCGGCCGCGGCCAGCGCGTGGCGCAGCGCGCCCACGATCAGGCCGCGAACGAGGCCCGCATCGCGAAACCGCACCTCGGCCTTGGCGGGATGCACGTTGACGTCGACTTCGTCCGGCGGGCATTCGAGAAACAGCGCGACCAACGGGTGGCGGTCGCGGGCGAGCACGTCCTGATAGGCGCCGCGAACGGCGCCGTGCAGGAGCTTGTCGCGCACCGGCCGGCCGTTCACGAACAGGAACTGGAAGCGCGCGTTCGTCCGGTTGAGCGTGGGAAGACCGGCATAGCCGACGACGCGCACCCCCTCGCGCGTGGCGTCGATGGCGAGCGCGTTATCGGCAAACTCGCGTCCCATGATCGCGGCCAGGCGCGCCCGGCGCGCCTCGAAGAGATCGCCGAGCGACGGCGGGAGCTTGAGAAGCTGGCGCCCGCCCTCGGTCAGCGAGAAGCCGATGTCGGGATGGGCCATCGCGAGCCGTTCGACGGTCTCGACGGTTTGCTGGATTTCGGTCCGCTCCGCCTTGAGAAATTTGAGGCGCGCGGGTGTCGCATAGAACAGGTCACGGACCTCGACCCGGGTCCCCGACGCAAGCGCCGCCGGCGCCGCGTCCGTCATGACGCCGCCCTCGACCGAAAGAGTCCATGCGGATTCTGCCCCCGCGCGGCGGCTCGAGAGGCGCAACCGCGCAACCGCGCCGATCGACGGCAGCGCCTCGCCGCGGAATCCAAGGCTGCGAATGTTCAGGAGGTCGTCGTCCGGAAGCTTCGACGTCGCATGGCGCTCGACCGCGAGCGCCAGCTCCTCCCGCGTCATCCCGTGGCCGTCGTCGCTGACCGCGATGAGCGCCCGGCCGCCGTCGCCGAGGACGATGTCGATCTGCCGGGCACCCGCGTCGATCGCGTTCTCGACCAACTCCTTGACGGCCGCGGCCGGACGTTCGATGACCTCGCCCGCCGCGATGCGGTTGACGATCGTCTCCGGCAGCCGGCGAATGAGTATGGACCGGCCTTCGATTTCGGTTCGCGCTGAACTCAGGACGGACGTGGCGTCACCCGTTCCATGTAACGTCGCGCGAGAGCCTTGCCCGCTTCGACGGCCGGCTGATCGAATGGCTCGACCCCGAAGAGGTGCGCGGCCACGACGGTCTCGAGCATGAAGTGCATCATCATCGCACCCACCGCCCGCGCGTCAAGCACGGGCAGACGGATGAGGCGGACTGGACGTCCGCGCTTGACGAGCGTCTTCCAGGTCGCGCGCTGGGAGGCGGACATCAGGTCCCCCATCGTGCGGCCGACGAGCCAGTCGATCTCGCCGACCTGGCTTTCGTCGGGCGCGATGACGATCCCCGTGCCGGCGCAATCGACCGTGATGAAGGTGTAGAGCTTGTCCGCGGGCCCCGCGAGATAGAGCTGAAGCTGGCTGTGCTGGTCGACGGTGCCGACGGAATGAATCGGCGTCGTACCCTTGCCGTCTTTACCGAGGCTCTCGGCCCATAGCTGACGATACCAAAGCCCGAACGGGGCCAGCGTGTCGCCGTAGGGCATCATCACCGTCGAGACGATGCCCTTGTGCCGGTGCATGGCGACATTGATCGCAGCACCGGCCGCCGGCGCGCTGCCGCTCGGATCGGCCGCGGCGAGCGTGTCCTCGAGCACATGTGCCGCACCTTCGCGCGCGGCGACAGCATCGAGACCCGCGATCATCGCGGGCAGGAGCCCCACGGCCGACAGCGCTGAAAATCGGCCGCCCAATTTCGGATCGTGGTCGATGATCTGAAACCGGCGGTGTTCCGCCAATTGCCGCAGCGGCGTGTTGCCCGGCTCCGTGATGACCAGGAAATGCCGGCTCAGCCGTGCGGGCTCGATCGCATTCCGCATGGCCGCGAGACAAACGAGAAACTGGGCCAGCGTCTCCACGGTGCGCCCGGATTTCGAGATCACGATGAACCCGGTCCGCTTGAGGTCGAGGCCGCGGACGAGATCTTCGAGAGGGCGCGATTCGACGTTTTCGAGAAAGCAAACGCGCGCGCGCTTCGCCACGGTTCCGAATGCGGGCTGGCAGAGCGCCGTCAGCGTGCGCCCGCCGAGACTGGAGCCGCCGGTGCCGAGGACGACAACGGTATCGAACGATTCGCTGAGACGAGCCGCCGCGGCCTCGATCGCCGGCAGATCGTCCCGGCGTTCGGGAAGGGACAGGAACGGCCGTGAACCATCCTTGCGCCAGGCCCGGATGGCGTCCAGCGCCGGCGCCGTCTCGGCGAGGACCGCGTGATACTGCTCGTCCGATAGGCCGCCGGCCCCGATCATCGAGGCGAAGCAATTCTCGATCCCGTGGCGGTAGGGTGCGGGCGTCCCGACCAAAATCCCCGTGGCCGGTCGGTCGACCCGGTCATCGGGCCTATTCGACATTTTTCTCGGCGATGGAATCGGCGGGCAAGCCTTGCGGCTGCCCCACGACGGCGAAGGTCAGGGACTTGGCATCGAGCACCCGGCGTGCGACGCGCAGAACATCCTGCTGCGTCACCGCCGCGATGAGGTCGTTGCGCCGGTCGATGTAATCGATACCGAGATCGTCGAGCTGGATCGACACCAAAAGCCGCGCGATATGATCGGTGTTGTCGAATTGGAGCGCGAACGACCCCGTCAAATAGGACTTGGCTTCGCTCAGCTCTGTGGCGGTCGCGCCCGTCAGCGGCATCGACCGCCAGACATCACGGACCGTTGCGATCGTCTCGGCGACGCGGGAATTCTCCGTCGCGACGCCGCCCATGATAAGACCCGCCTCGTCCAACGGACTGAGATAGCTGTACACGGAGTAAGCGAGGCCGCGTTTCTCGCGCACTTCTCTATAGAGGCGCGAACTGAAGGAGCCGCCGCCGAGTATGTGGTTCATCACGAACGCGGCGTAGTAATCGGGGTCGTTGCGCTTCAGCCCGGCCTCGCCGAACACGATCACGCTCTGCGGATTCTGCCTGTCCATCATGAAAATATTGCCCGCCGTGCTGGGGCGGACATCGCCGAGTGCGACGGGCTGCGCCCGCGCGGGCAGCCCGCCGAAAACCCGATCGAGCGCTGGCGCGAGCTGCTCTGCCGTGATGTCGCCGACCACCCCGATGAACAGGTTGTCGCGCGCCAAGCGCCGCTCGACGAAGCCGCGCAGATCTCCGGCATCGATCTTCGACACGGTTTCGACCGTTCCATCCGGCGGCCGGCCGTAGGGCGTGGCGGGAAAGGCCTTCGACCACCACAGTCGGCTCGCGAGGTAGTCCGGGTCGCCCGTCTGGCGCTTCAGGCGCGCAAGAATCGCGCTTCGGATGCGATCGATCGGTTCGGCATCGAATCGGGGCTTCGTGAGCGCGAGCGCCATGAGCTCGAACGCGAGATCGCGATTGACGGACAGCGTCTTCACGTATCCCGTGAAGAGGTCGCGGCTGTCCTCGAAACCAAGCGCGATCGAATTGTCGTCGAGGCGCGTGCGGAACGCTTGGGCATCGAGGTCGCCCGCGCCCTCGTCGAGCATCCCGGCCACCACGTTCGCAAGGCCCAGACGGTCCGGCGGATCCTCGGCCGAGCCGCCGCGAAACGCCATCCTCATGGCGACAACCGGAACGGAATGATCTTCGACGAGCCACGCCTCGATGCCGCCGGGGCTCTTCACGCGCTGGATCGCGGGGCCCGCGAAGGACAATGACGATGTCAGGACGATGAAGGCCGCGGCAAGCCCGGCACGCATCAGCATGGCGGCGCCATCGCCCAAGCGGATCGCGTTCCGGACGCTCAACTGCGCCCGCCCGGAATAAGAAAGCCGGTGACCGAACGCGCCGGCTGAAGAACGCGCCGCGCGGCCTCCGTCACCTGTGCAGGCGTCACCGCGCCGATTCGCTCCGGCCACGCCTCGACATCCGCGATGGTGCCGTCGACCGCCAGCGTCGCCCCCAGAACCCGCGCACCGGTCTGCAGACTATCTCGCGCGTAGATCGCGCTGGCCTGCAGACGCTTCTTGGCCCGATCGACTTCGTCCTCGCTGACGCCCTCCGCGAGAAGACGGGCGATTTCCGCGTCGACGGCCGCCTCGATGGCCGGGAGTTCCACGCCCTCGCGCGGGCTCACATGGATGACGAAGCGGCTCAGGTCCCGCACATCGGGGTCATACCCCGTGCCGGCGCCCACGGCCAATCTCTGCTCGATGACGAGCGACCGGTAGAACCGGCTCGTCCCGCCGCCGCCGAGGATCTCCGACAGAAGAGCCAGCGCATAGGCCTGATCCGGCTCCCCCATGCGATAACTGGGTGCGAGGTAGCTTCGGCTGAAGCTCGGCCGGCGCGCGCGGGGGCTTTCAAGCACGACGCGCCGCATCGCAATCGGCGCCGGCTCGATTCCCCGCATTCGCGGCGCGATCGGACGGGCCGGAATGGCGCCGTAATACTTCTCCGCCAGCGGCTTCACCTGCTCGAGCGTGATGTCACCGGCGATGACGAGAATGGCATTGTTCGGCGCGTAGCGCGCCCGGTAGAAAGCCAGCGCATCCCTCGCGGTGAGCTCTTTGATCTCCGGCTCCCAGCCGATCACCGGAATGCCGTAGGGGTGGTGGACGAAGAGTGCCGCGCGCACCTGTTCGTCGAGCTGGGCCGCCGGCTCATTCTCGATGCGCGCCCGCCGTTCCTCGAGCACGACCTGCAGCTCCGGTTTCGCGAGCTTGGGGGTCAAGGTCAAATTCGTCATCCGGTCGGCTTCGAGCTTCATGACCAGCTCGAGCCGCTCGCGCGCAACCGTCTGGTGATAGGCCGTGTAATCGTACGAGGTGAACGCGTTCTCGCGACCGCCATTCACGGCCACGCGGCGGGAGAATTCGCCCGGCCCGTAGATCCGCGTTCCCTTGAACATCAAGTGCTCGAGGTAGTGCGCGACGCCGGATTTCCCGCGCGGCTCGTCGGCGGCGCCCGCCTTGTACCAGACCATATGGGTGACCGCCGGGATGCGATGGTTCTCCACGACGACGACCTGCATGCCGTTGGCCATCGTGAAGGTCCGGGGATTGAACACCGCCGCGTCCGCCCGCGTGGCGATCGCAGCCATGCCCACCATCGCGGCGAAAAACGCAAAGACCCGATGTCGCGGAATCATCACGGCGCCCCTTTGCCGCCTCGATCGCACATGCCGCCCGTCTCGTCCGTGACGCGGACTAGAACAGCGAGTCGAGGAGACCCCGTTTTCTCTGAATGACGACCTGAGGCGAGCCGTTGGCGGGCTTCTCGACGACCGCTTGACCTGATGGCGACGTCCCCCCGGCGGGCGGCGGCACATCCTTCCAGGTGAGCAGCTTGTCGACGAACTTCTCGTCCTTCTCGCTCAGGGCCTGCGTCTCACCGCTGATCGACGAACGAGCGGCGGGCTCAACGGGGCCCGTCGTGCTCTGGAGGCGCCGGACGAAGGCGCGCTCGCCCATCGTCGGTCCCTGGGAGGCGACCTGCGCGCTGGATGGCTGAGCGGCGGATGGTCCGGACGATTGCAGGCTGAAGGTGCGCGTTCGCGCGACCTCGGCGGCCGCGCGATTGTCGCTGGCACCAGCACCTCCGAGCGGCGGACGGAGCGCGTAGTTCGGCGGCACGGTCAGCGGCGGCCCCTTGGCCGCGCCGACGCCCGGTCCCTCGCTCTCAGGAGACCGCCCTTCCAACGCGTCGGAAATGTCCTGAACGGACTGGCACCCGCCGAGCGTCAGACCAAGACCGACTAGAAAGCTGTAAATGACTCGATTGCGCATGAATTGCCGCCGTTTGGACGATCTTTAAATATTGTAGGTTACCGCGCCCGCCCAAACAAGGAGTCCACAAGAATCATGACGACCCCGACCGAAATGGCGCAATCGGCGGCGTTGAAGGCGGGCCAATGCAGGCTGGCCAGGTGAAAATCGAGAAAATCGACAACCGCCCCGAATCGAAGCCGGTCGACCGCATTGCCCACGGCGCCGCCGATGATGAGACCGAGCGCCGCCCCAAGCCA
>JBGPGW010000044.1:0-16935 GCA_041484095.1 Alphaproteobacteria bacterium
AGGATTCCTCGGAGATGTATCGTAAGGCCGACACGCTGATGCCCTCCCTCCTCCCGGAGGATTCCGAGAAGGACGAGAAGGCGCGCGCCGCCACCTTGACCGAGGCCGGTGTCGAACACATCGAGGAGATGCTGCGCGCGAGCGGCGATCTCGCGGAAGGCAGCCTATACGACATTCACAACGTGTCGCTCGTCCACCACGTGAACCAGGCGTTGCGCGCCCATAAATTATTCGCGCGCGACACGGACTACATCGTCAAGAACGGGCGGGTCATCATCATCGATGAATTCACGGGCCGGATGATGGAGGGACGGCGCTACTCCGAAGGGCTCCACCAGGCGCTCGAGGCCAAGGAAGGCGTCGAGATCCAGATGGAGAACCAGACCCTGGCCTCCATCACCTTCCAGAACTACTTCCGCATGTATCCGAAGCTCGCGGGCATGACCGGCACCGCGATGACGGAGGCAACCGAGTTCGGCGACATCTACAAGCTCGAAGTCGTCGAAATTCCAACCAACCTGCCCTGCATCCGCCGCGACAACGACGACGAAGTCTATCGGACCTACAAGGAAAAAACGCAGGCCGTCATCACGCAGATCGAGGAATGCCACAAGCGGCAGCAGCCCGTCCTCGTCGGCACCATCAGCATCGAGAAGTCGGAGGCCTTCGCCACGGAGCTCAAGAATCGGCGCATTCCCCACCAAGTCCTCAACGCCCGCTATCACGAACAGGAAGCGCAGATCATCTCCGAAGCCGGCCGGCCGGGTGCGGTGACCATCGCCACCAACATGGCCGGCCGCGGAACCGACATCCAGCTCGGCGGCAATCTCGACATGCGCTTGCGCCGCGAATTCACGGCGACCACCGATCCGGACGCGCGCGCGCTCCGCACCAAGGAGATCACCGAGGAGATCGCTGCCGCGCGGAAGGTCGTGCTTGAGGCGGGCGGCCTCTTCGTGATCGCGACGGAGCGCCATGAAAGCCGGCGCATCGACAATCAGCTTCGCGGCCGTTCGGGCCGGCAGGGCGACCCGGGAGAGTCGAAGTTCTTCGTCTCGCTCGAAGACGACCTGATGCGCATCTTCGGCTCCGAGCGCATGGACTCCATGTTGCAAAAGCTCGGTCTCAAGGACGGCGAGGCGATCATCCATCCCTGGATCAACAAAGCGCTCGAGAAGGCACAGCAGAAGGTCGAGGCGCGCAATTACGACATCCGCAAGCAGCTCCTGCGCTTCGACGACGTGATGAACGACCAGCGCAAGGTGATCTTCGAGCAGCGCAAGGAGATCATGAGCGCGAACGACGTCTCGGACACGATCGTCGACATGCGCGAGCAGACCATTGCGGACCTCATCGCCCGCTGCATCCCGGCGAATGCCTACGCCGAACAGTGGGACGCGCCGGGATTGCATGAGGAGAGCCAGCGTCTCTTCGGGCTCGACCTGCCGGTCACGGACTGGGTGAAAGAGGAAGGCATCGCGGACGCCGAAATCCGCGAGCGCATTCACGCGGCAGCCGACCGTCGCATGGCCGAGAAGACCGCCAATGTCGGGCCCGACGTCATGCGAATGGTCGAGAAAAGCCTGCTTCTGCAGATTCTCGATCAGATCTGGAAGGACCACCTGCATTCGCTCGACCATTTGCGCCAGGGCATCAGCCTGCGCGCCTACGGGCAGCGCGATCCGCTGAACGAATACAAGCGCGAAGCCTTCACCCTGTTCGATGAAATGCTGACGCGCCTGCGCGAACGCGTCATCGAGGTCTTGAGCCATGTCGAGCTGCAGAGGGCCGCGGCCCAGACCGAAGACGACCTTTTCCCTGCGCGCCCGCCTTCGGCCCTGAAGGAGACCCGCCGCGACCCCGCCTTTGCCGAACTCGACGGACCTCCATCGCTCCAGCAGGCCGCCGAAGCCATGAGCCAGCGCCACATTTCCGGGTTCGCAATCAACCCGAACGACCACTCGACCTGGGGGAAAGTGCAGCGCAACCAGCCATGCCCCTGCGGATCGGGCCGCAAGTACAAGCACTGCCACGGCAAAATGATGTAAGGGGGCCTCTTCGTCCTAGGAGAGCCCCTTCCGGCCGATCCCGAGGAATTTCTCGCGCCGGCGCGCGCGCAGCGCGCTCCCATCCATCCCGACGAGCGAATTGAGAGCCACTTCGATCGCATCGCCGAGCGATGCGATCGCCTGCGAGGGCTCACGGTGGGCGCCCCCCAGGGGCTCCGGGACGATTTGGTCGATGACGCCGAGCTTGAGCAAGTCCTCGGCCGTCAACTTTAGGGCTTCGGACGCCAGCTGCGCCTGATCGGCGCTTCGCCACAAAATGGAGGCGCAGCCCTCGGGCGAAATCACCGAATAGATCGCGTGTTCGAGCATCAGGACGACGTCGCCGGCCGCCAGTGCGATGGCGCCGCCAGAGCCGCCCTCTCCGATGATTGCGGCGATGAACGGCACCCGGATCGACAGGCAGGCCTCGATCGACCGGGCAATCGCCTCGGCCTGTCCGCGCTCCTCGGCGCCGATGCCGGGGTAGGCGCCGGGCGTGTCGACGAAGGTGATGACCGGCAAACCGAAGCGGTCGGCGAGCTGCATGAGGCGGCGCGCCTTCCGATACCCCTCGGGATGTGCCATGCCGAAATTGTGCCGAACGCGCGCTTCGGTATCCGCACCCTTCTCGTGACCGAGAATGACCGCGGCGCGCCCGCGAAACCGCCCGAGACCGCCGATGATCGCCGCATCCTCGCCATAGGCGCGATCCCCCGCGAGGGGGACGAAGTCCTCGACGAGCGCGCGCATGTAATCCGTGAAATGCGGGCGATCGGAATGGCGGGCAACCTGCACCTTCTGCCAGGGCACCAGCCGCGCATAGGTCTGGCGCAGTTGCCGGTCGACCTTGGACTGCAGACGGCTGACTTCGTCGACGATATTGAGATCGCCGGAAAGATGGCGGAGCTCCTCGATCTTGGCTTCGAGCTCGGCGATCGGTTTTTCGAAATCGAGAAAATTGCGCATGCCGCCGTCGTGCCTTAGTGGGCGTTTCGTGTCATTGCGATGCCCGCGCGCGCCTTACGCACGGCCAGCGACCAATTCCGCCTTCTGAACGAGCACTTCGGCTTGGCGGATCGACGCCAAGTCGATGAGGCGGCCGTCAAGCGCGACCGCACCGCGCCCCTCGCGAGCCGCCGCCGCCATCGCATCGATAATGCGCCGCGCCCGGTCGATCTCTTCCGCGCTCGGGCTGAAGAATTCATTGGCTGGCGCGATCTGGTTCGGGTGGATCGCCCATTTTCCCTCGCAGCCGAGTGCGGCCGCGCGCCGCGCACCCGCGCTGTAGCCATCGGAATCGCTGAAATCACCATAGGGACCATCGAGAGGGCGCAGGCCGTTCGCGCGGGCCGCGACCACGAGCCGCGACAGCGCATAATGCCATTGATCACCGAAGTGGCGCGCGCGCGCGCCGCCTTCGGCATCGGCCAGAACCGCATAATCCGCGTTGAAGCCGCCGATGTTGGTCGTGCGGGCGCGCGTCGACGCCGCGTAGTCGGCGACCCCGAAGTGCAGCGATTCGTTGCGCGCGCTCGCCGCCGCGATCTCGTCGATGTTCATCATGCCGAGAGCGGTTTCAATGATGAGCTCAAGTCCGATTCGCTTCCTATATCCCTTGGCCGTTTCGATCTGGGTCAACAGCATGTCGACCGCATAGACGTCGGCCGCCGTCCCGACCTTGGGGACCATCAAGAGATCGAGCCGCGCCCCGGCCTGCTCGACGACTTCGATGACGTCGCGATACATATACGGCGTATCGAGACCGTTGATGCGCACCGATATGGTCTTCCGGCCCCAGTCGATGTCGTTCAGCGCGGCGATGACGTTCTTGCGCGCCTGAGTCTTGTCGTCCGGCGCCACGGCATCTTCGAGATCGAGAAACACGATATCGGCCGCGGAGGCTGCCGCCTTTTCAAACATCCCTGGACTGCTTCCGGGCACGGCGAGCTCGCTGCGATTGAGGCGCACGATCGCTTGCGGCACCGTCTTGAAGCTCATGCACCCGTCCCGAGAAGCCTCCCCACGCCCATGCGAGCGCTGCGGCGGCGCGACAATCGCGCTCCCAGGCATATCTTGTCAACGCCCGGGGGCCGAAAGCGTCCTAGGCCCCTGCCTTCGCCTTGCCCTGGCGGGCCAGGGGGTGGTGCGTTCTGACGACCGTTTTCAGCCGCTCGTCGAGCACGTGCGTGTAGATCTGGGTCGTGGAGATGTCGGCGTGGCCGAGCATTCGCTGGACGCTCCTCAAATCGACGCCGCGGTTGAGCAGGTGCGTCGCGAAGGCGTGGCGAAGGACGTGAGGCGACACCGATTTCGGATCGAGCCCAGCCTCAATCGCCAGCGCCTTGAGGAGCTGCGCGAACCGTTGCCGCGTGAGATAGCCACCCGCGCCCCGCGATGGAAACAGCCATTTCGGTTCGTGCCCCGGCGCATGGAAGTGCTTGCGCAGCGTTTTGTAATGATCGAGCGCGGCACGCGCCTTTTCGCCCAAGGGGACAAGGCGCTCCTTCCCGCCCTTGCCGCGGACAATGAGGAAGCGCCTGTCGCGCCCGAGGGCGGAGAGCGGCATGCCGACCAGCTCGGAGACCCGAAGACCCGTCGAATACAAGATTTCGAGCAACGCCGCGAGACGCGCGCCGTCCGGGCCGCGCCAGGCTTTGGCCGCCTGGAACAGCGACTCGACGTCATCCTCGCTGAGAACCTTCGGCAGCAGGCGTCCCCGCCGCGGGCTGTCGATCGCGGTCGTTGGGTCATCGGCGCGCACGCCATCGGCAAAAAGAAAGCGATGATACTGACGCAGCGCCGAAAGACGCCGCGCGATCGTCCGCTGAGCGAAGCCGGCCCGGACCAGTCGTCCGAGATAGGCGCGAACGGCGCCCGCATCGGCCGCGCTGGGGCCGACCGCCCGGGTGTCGAGGAAACGAGCGAAATCGCCGAGGTCGCGCCGATAGGCCTCGATCGTGTTGGACGATGCACCGCGCTCCACCTGGAGCATTTCGAGAAACGCCTCGACATGGCGCGTATCGGGCCGGGGCGCGCCCGCTTTCTCCGCCTGACGGGCCCTGCCGGCCATCACGGCCCCCCGGCCATCGCAACTTCGACCGCGATTTCGCGCGCCTCGGCCTCGAGACCGACATCGATCATGGCCGGGATGACGACGCCGAGAACGGCCGGGTCGAGGGTCGCCGGATCCTGTCCGCCGAGGAGAATGAGGGCCAAGAGCACGACCTCGCCCTTTCGTCCGTCTGCGGCCGCCTGACGAATGTCACGCGAAAGAGGTGGGCGCGTATTCGGAGCGATGTCGGGCGCGAGCGGAGGCTTCCATTGCTCCGGCTCATCGAGAGGGCGGAACGCATCTAACAGCACCGCGAATATGGCCGCGCGCTTCGCCGTGTCGGGTCCGCTCTTGCGGCCGCGCGCCCATGTCTGAAGCAAGGCACGATCGTCCTCCCGCGTGCCGCCTCCCCTGGCAAGACGCAAGGCGATGTCGAGCGCGGCCGCTTGTCCGGGGGTTGCCGCTGTCGTGCGGCCGCGCATCACCTGGATCCACGGCTCCGCGTCATTGTCCCGTCCGGCCGCAATCGCGACGCGCGCGGCATCGTCGGCCAAGGCCGCGAGATCGGCGCTCGGCGATAACTCCAAAATGAACGGCGCATTGATTCTGAGGGCCGTCTCATAGAGACCGTGGGCGCGCGCGAGCGCGATGGCGCGCTCAACCACTTTCGCGCGGGCCTCCGGCTCATCGTGCAGACGTTCTGCCGCACGATAGAGAAGGGCGCGCGCACGCACGCCGTAGGGCGCCTCGGCAATCGCAAGGGCGTGGTGCACTTCCTCATCCCGGAATTGGACCCGATCGTAGAGCCCGCTCAAAGCCTCGGCCCGGAAGGCACCCAACGCCTCAAGCCGTTCGGCCGCGCCGATCCGCTGCAACAGGTCGCTGCTTCCGCCATTCGCGATTGCCGCCAGCGTCCAGACATCGCGCGTCTGGATCGCATCCGGCGGGGGAGCGAGATGCGCGGCACGCAGCATGGCCAAATGGAGCGCGGTCGGATTGGGAAGACTGTCGATGTTCGGTTCACGTCCGCGGATCAGGCCCTGCGCCAATGTCTCGAAGACCGGATCCCTGAGCTGTCCTTGCTCGCGCAAAACGTCCAGGCTGAACGCGGCCGCATCGCGCTGCCCGCTCATGATCTGGCAAAAGATCTGGACCTTCAGCCAATAGGGCTCGGTACTGTTGCGAACGAGGGTCCGGATCTCCGTGCACGCGCCGTCGGTATCGGCCGCAAGAAGCATATGATCCACGTGCAAGCGTTGAATGCCGGGGTCAGCGACCGGCGTGGGCGTCGCCCGGAGGAGGGCCGCCGCCGATTCGAGATCACCCTGTGCCGCCAGCTGTTCCGCCTTGAGGGCAAGAAAGCTCCTTGTGCCGCGCCCGGCGGGCGGTGCTGCAATGCTCAGGAGAAGTCGCCGCAAAAGCGCCGCCGTCGCGCGCGAGCGGACCGGCTGGCTGAGACGCGTGATCAATTCCTCGGCGCGGGATCGATTCGTTCCGTGCCAGATCGTCGGTCCGAGCCCCTCGGGCGGCTCGATCAACCCCACGCCATCGGGATCGAACGGATCAAGCGCCTGAACGCGGACTTCGCCGGATGATCCCGGCGGAGACGGCGCGGCCGAGGGCGCCTCGACATCCATCGGGACCGGTGCCTGGAGCGGGATCGGTGCGGTGATCGATTGCGCAGACGCCGTCTGCCCCACGGGGACGGCGGCCCATACGGCACCGAAGACGAGAGTGACGAGGCTTGCCGCGCGCCGGCTAACGCGGCAAGCGGTCATCCGGTATGACTTTCTCGACCTTTTGGGAGTGCGGCGTGATGTTGGCGGTTCCGAGATAGACAATCCCCCCCACCACCGCGATGACCGCCAGCACGCCGACGGCTAAGACAAACTTGGCCATTCTTCATTCTTCCTCAAATTGCCACGAATCGTTGGACGAAACCGGGGCCGGACGACAGCCACCGCCTATTTGTGCTAGGGTCCGGTCGTGGCGATTTTATGACAGCCGAATCCGGCAACAACAACCATTTGACGCGCGACGCGCCGAAACCGCATCGACGATGACAGCTTCACACCCCCCGAAACTGGACCGAATCGTGGTGTTGGTTGGGCTTATGGGTGCCGGAAAGACGTGCATCGGCAAGCGCCTAGCCCAGCGCCTGGGCCTGTCCTTCGTCGACGCGGACTCGGCCATCGAGGAGGCCGCCGGCTGTACGATTCCGGAAATCTTCGCCCGGCATGGCGAGGCGCATTTCCGCGACGGGGAGCGCCGGGTGATCGCGCGGCTTCTCGACGATCCCCCACATGTCCTGTCGACGGGCGGGGGGGCCTTCCTGAACCCGGCGACACGCGCCAAGATTCGTCAGCGCGGCCTCTCGATCTGGTTGCGCGCGAGCCTCGATATCCTCATGCGGCGCACGGCCCGGCGCAACAACCGGCCCTTGCTCAAGCGCGGCACCCGGCGCGAAACGCTGCAACGCCTGATGGATGAGCGCTATCCCGTCTACGCCGAGGCGGATATCACGATCGACAGCGCCGATGCGCCGCCCGACGTCACGGTCGACCGCGTCATGGCGGCGCTCGATGCCTACCTCGCTCGCCCATGCCGAGGCACCGCGAGCCCCAAGGACCGGGCCCGCAAAGCGGCGGCGTCATGACCGCCGAGAACGCCGCAAGCGAACGGCTGCGCGTCGAGCTCGGCCCGCGCAGCTACGACATCGTGGTGGGGCGGGATATCATTGGCGCCGCGGGGCTCTATCTTCGGCCTGTCCTCGCGCGGCCGCGCGTCGTCGTGATCGCGGACGAGCGGGTGGCGGCCCTTCACGGCGCGACCCTCGCGGCGGCCCTCGATGCCGCGAACATCGCGCATGATTCGATCCGCGTGCCGAGCGGGGAGAAATCCAAGAGCTTTGCCGAGCTGGAACGGCTCGCCGACGCGCTGCTTGAGCGGCGCGTCGAGCGCAGCACGACGCTCGTCGCCTTCGGCGGCGGCGTGGTCGGCGACCTCGCCGGCTTCGCGGCCAGCATCGTGCTGCGCGGTCTCGATTTCGTCCAGATTCCCACGACGCTCCTGGCCCAGGTCGACAGCGCCGTCGGCGGCAAGACCGCAATCAACACGCGGCACGGCAAGAATCTCGTCGGCAGCTTCCATCAGCCGCGGCTCGTTCTCGCGGATATCGGCTTGCTCGACAGCCTGCCCCGGCGCGAGCTTCTCGCCGGCTATGCGGAAGTCGTGAAGTACGGCCTGATCGATGACACCGCTTTCTTCACATGGCTCGAGGACAACGGGCCGCGTCTCATCGACGGCAGCGCCGTGCTCCGCCGGCAGGCCGTCCTCGCAAGCTGCAGATCCAAGGCCCGCGTCGTCGGTGCTGACGAACGCGAATCGGGCCAGCGCGCGCTCTTGAACCTCGGCCACACCTTCGCCCATGCCATCGAGGCCGACGCCAGCTATGAAGGCCAGGTCCTGCACGGCGAGGCGGTCGCCGTCGGCATGGTCATGGCGTTCGATCTTTCGGTCCGCCTCGATCTATGCCCAAGCGACGACGCGGCGCGGGTCAGGCGGCATCTGGCGGCGGTCGGATTGCCGACGCGCCTTGATGCGCTGGGCGGCCGAGACTGGCACGCCGACCGGCTGATCCATCACATGCACCAGGACAAGAAAGTGAAGGACGGTCAGGTGACATTCGTGTTGGTCCGCGGAATCGGACGCGCCTTCGTCGCACGCGACGTTGCACTCGATGAGGTGCGCCGTCTCGTCGACGGCGCGATCGCCGCCTGAGCCGCTGACCCCGTTCTGAGAAGGGCACGTCCGCCGCACCATGGACATAGGCATCTGGATTACGGTCGGCATCATCGTCGTTTTGTTGCTGTGCTCCGCGTTCTTTTCGATGTGCGAGACAGCGGTGACGGCGGCCTCCCGCCCGCGGCTCCACCGCCTGAGCAACCAAGGCAATCGTCGCGCGCAAA
Organism: Alphaproteobacteria bacterium; assembly: GCA_041484095.1. Lineage (GTDB taxonomy): Bacteria > Pseudomonadota > Alphaproteobacteria > CADEGL01 > CADEGL01 > JBGPGW01. The sequence goes on from JBGPGW010000044.1 coordinate 9,069, forward strand.
TCATCAATCGCCTGCGCGAGCACCAGGATCGGCTGATCGGCGCGATCCTTCTGGGCAGCAATCTCGTCAACATCGGCGCGTCCGCATTGGCGACAGGCGCTCTCATCACCCTCATCGGGGACGCCGGCGTCGCTTACGCAGCCTTCGCGATGACAGTGCTCATCTTCGTGTTCGGCGAAGTGCTGCCCAAGACTCTCGCCATTTTCCGCCCGGTCCGTACGGCGCTCGCGGTCGCGCCGGCCCTCCGGTTCATCGTCATCGTCTTCGCGCCCATCACGCACGGCGTACAGGTCCTCGTGCGGCTCGTCCTCCGGCAATTCGGCGTCCGCTGGGAAGCGGGCATGAGCCGCGCCGCCATCGAAGAAGAGTTGCGCGGCTCGATCGATCTCCATGCCGCGCTTGAAAGCGAAACCACGGACAAGAGCGAGATGCTGCACAGCGTCCTCGATCTCCCCGGCGTGGCAGTGGGCGACATCATGACGCACCGCAAGGACGTCGTGATGGTCGATGCCGGGGAGCGTCCCCGCGTGATCGTGGAAAAGGTTCTCGCGAGTCCGTTCACGCGCGTGCCGGTCTGGCGCGGCGAGCCGGATAACATCACGGGCATTCTCCATGCAAAGGCCGTCCTTCGCGCGGTGATCACGCAGGGCGGCGATGCGTCGACGATCGATCCGACTTCGCTCGCGACGCGGCCATGGTTCATTCCGGACACGACGACGCTTCTCGACCAGCTCCAGGCCTTTCGCCGGCGCCGCGAACACTTTGCCGTGGTCGTCGACGAGTACGGGTCCTTCATGGGAATCGTCACGCTGGAGGACATCGTCGAGGAAATCGTCGGCGAAATCTTCGACGAGCATGAAATTCCGGTCCCGGGCATCCGCCGGCAGCCGGACGGCTCGCTCGTCATACGCGGCACGATCACGGTCCGCGAGATCAACCGTCAGTACAATTGGAACCTTCCGGAGGAGGGAGCCTCGACCATCGCCGGATTCGTGATTCGCGAGGCCCGCATGATCCCCGAGCCCGGCCAGGTCTTCGAGTTTCACGGACTCCGCTTCGAGATCCTGCGCCGTCAACGCAACCAAGTCACCTCGATCCGCATCATCCCGCCCACGGCGAGCGCCGCATCGACGCCGAACGCCGCCGCCAGTTGACGCGCCGGTCCAACTGACCTAACTGGCTTTCGTCAACACCTGGGAGAGGACCCGATGCCGCTGTCTCCGCCCGCCGAGCGCACCGAGTATCACTTGCGACGAATCGAATGCCGCGGCTACCAGCGAGCCGACGGGCTGTGGGACATCGAGGGCCACCTCGTCGACACGAAAAGCTACGATTTCGACAATCACGACCGCGGCCATGTCGGGGCCGGCGTGCCGGTCCACGAAATGTGGCTGCGCCTGACGATCGACGACGAGCTTCTCGTTCAGGCGGCCGAGGCGTCGACCGACTTCGGGCCCTATGAACTGTGCCAAGGGGCCACGCCGAACTTCGCCAAGCTCAAGGGCCTTCGGATCGGACCGGGCTGGCGCCGGGCGGTGCATGAGGCCGTCGGCGGCATCAAGGGCTGCACGCATCTCGTCGAATTGCTGGGCCCCTTGGCGACGACCGCGTTCCAGACGATTTGGCCCATCCTGGCGCGCCGCGCGCGATCGGCGACGGAGCCCCAGACAAAACCCCGAACGATCGACAGCTGCCACGCCTATGCGAGCGACGGCCCGGTCGTGAAGCGGCTGTGGCCGGCCTTCTACACCGGAGCGTAGCGAAGCGCGTCGAGCCGGGCGCCGCTCAATGGCGCGGGCGGTCCTCGTCCGGTGCGCGGACCGTCAGCGACAAGGCATGCACCCGGTCTCTCAGCTCGTCCGCAAGCACGGCGAAGACGAGGCGCTGGCGCTCGACGCGCGACTTTCCCGCAAAGGCCGCCGCGGCGATCAGGACGCGGAAATGCGTCTCGCCGCCCGCGCGCGCGCCGACATGGCCGACATGCATATGAGACTCATCGACCACGTCGAGATGCACGGGCGCGAACGCCTCTTCAAGTTTGCGCCGGATCGTCGCCGCGACTGACACCGTCATACCCGATACCGAAGCCGAAACATCGAAGGCTGGAGAGCTTCCGGCGTGCTGTCAAGCGGACGGCCTTGATTGCGCCGCCGGGCATGCCCATCTTTTTGGGATGCGACGCCGTTGACCTGCCGATTGACCTGCCGATCGGCGGCACCGGACGGGGCGGCGGCGGAGCCGATCCCCGGCTTGCCACCGGCTGGACGAGCCCACATACTGCCGGGAATGTCAAACAGGATGCCCAAGCGCTCTCGCCGGACTATGGCCAGCGAGGAGGAGGAAAGGCCGCGCTGCGAGCATCCCGGCTGCGTCTCGGCCGGTTCGTTCCGTGCGCCGCGTTCGCGCGACGATTTGCGCAACTATTTCGCCTTCTGCCTCGACCATGTTCGGCAGTACAACTTGGCCTGGGACTATTTTGGGGATATGACGCCGGAGGAGATCGAATCGCAAATCCGACGGGATACGGTCTGGGAACGGCCGACATGGCGTCTCGGCAGCGCCTCGCGTTCGGCCCATCGCACAGAGGATTACGTCAACGATCCCCTGGGCGTTTTCGGGGCGACGCACCGACGGACGGATCACAACGGACCCGGCTATCGTCTCTCAACGCAGGAGGAGCGGGCCTTGGCCCTGCTCCAGGTGGAGCCACCCATCACCAAGGACCGAATCAAGGCGCGCTACAAAGCCCTCGTGAAACGACACCATCCCGATGCCAATGGAGGCGACAAAGCGGCGGAAGAACGTCTCAAGGAGATCAACCTCGCTTACGCCACGCTCAAGCACGCCGCGTTTCCCTGACCTTTCCCGCAATGACCCCGACCTTTCTCGCAATGACAAGGAATCCACGTCCCGATGACCGCGACTAACGCCAACGGCAACAGCAATTTCCTCGACAAGCCCGATATCACCGTCTCGGTCCGCCAGACGTTCGGATTCGATGTCGACATGGAGGTGCCAGCCTTCAGTCGGCCGAACGAGTACGTGCCGGACACCGACGAGGCCTATCGATTCGACCGCGACACGACGCTCGCGATCCTGGCCGGATTTGCCTACAACCGGCGCGTCCTCATCCAGGGCTATCACGGCACCGGCAAATCGACGCATGTCGAACAAGTCGCGGCACGTCTCAACTGGCCGTGCATCCGCGTCAACCTCGACAGCCACATCAGCCGGATCGACCTGATCGGCCGCGACGCCATCGTGCTTCGCGACGGCAAGCAGGTCACGGAGTTCCGGGAAGGAATCCTGCCATGGGCGCTTCAGCACCCCACGGCCCTGTGCTTCGATGAATACGACGCCGGACGTCCGGACGTCATGTTCGTCATTCAGCGCGTGCTCGAGCTCGAGAGCAAATTCACCCTTCTCGATCAGAACCGCGTGATTCGGCCGCACGCTTTTTTTCGCCTGTTCGCGACCGCCAATACGATCGGCCTCGGCGACACGACGGGGCTCTATCACGGCACGCAGCAGATCAACCAGGGTCAGATGGACCGCTGGAACATCGTCGCGACGCTCAACTACCTGCCGCACGAAGCGGAGTGCAACATCGTCCTGTCCAAGGTGCCGAATTACGACACGCCGCAGGGGCGTGAAACCGTCAAGGCGATGGTCGCGTTGGCGGACCTCACCCGCTCGGGTTTCATGAACGGCGATCTGTCGACCGTCATGTCGCCCCGGACGGTCATCACCTGGGCGCAGAATGCCGAGATCTTCGGCGACGTGGCCTTCGCCTTTCGCGTCACGTTCGTTAACAAGTGTGACGAGGTGGAGCGCTCGACGGTCGGCGAGTACTACCAGCGTTGCTTCGGAACGGAGATGCCGGAGACGTCGGGACGGGCAACGCTCGTTTAGCGCGCCGTGGCCGACACAGACGACAAGATCGAACGCTTCCGCCAGACGACGGCGGCAACGGTCCGTGCGATCGCGCACCGGGACGACCTGACGCTCGACTTCAGCGCCGACGAGACGGGCCTGCGAGGAACCGAGGCGGTCATCTCGCTCCCGTCCCGCGACCTGCCGGTCGAAGAACGGGCAAACCTGCGCGGCGAATCGGACGCAATCGCCCTGCGCGTGCGCCATCATAACGCCGTCGTCCACGCGCGACGCCGGCCGTCGGGCCCCATCGCGCGCGCGATCTATGAATCACTCGAACAAACCCGATGCGAGGCCTTGGGCGCCCGACACATGAACGGCGTCGCCGCGAATCTGGCCGCGGCCCTGCAGGAGCGCTGCCAGCGTTCGGGCTTTGCCCGGATCCGCGACAAAGAGGACGCGCCGCTCGCCGAAGTCGTCAGTCTGTTGGCGCGCGAAGCGTTGACCGGGCGAGCGCCGCCGCCCGCCGCCCGCGCGATGGTCGATCTCTGGCGGAGCGACCTCGAAGGCCGCGCCGGGCCGGACCTCCAGGCCCTCGTCGACCATATCGACGACCAAGACAAATATGCCAGCGTCACGCGCAAGCTCATCCGCGACCTCGAACTCGGCGAGGACGACAGCGACAACGCCGAGAGCGAAATCGACGCGCAGGACGCGGAGAACAGCGAATCCGACAGCGAAGCCGATGGCGCCGACAGCGAGTCCGCGGGATCGACGGATGATCAATCCGGCGACACCCGCGATGCGCAAGCCGAAGAGGGCGTCGAGGGCGAATCGGGCGCGGAAGAGGATGTGGATGCCGAGCTGGTTCCCGGCGGCGGCGACGATGAACCGGCCCGGCCCGGCCGCCCCTATCGCCCGGATCAAAGCCTGCGGAACGCGCCCGGCGAGCCGCCGTACCGGCCGTATACCAGCGAATTCGACGAAACCGTCGAAGCCGACGCGTTGTGCGACGCGCAGGAGCTGACGCGGCTTCGTCTCCATCTCGACCAACAGCTCGCGAGCCTACAGGGCGTGATCAGCCGCCTGGCCAATCGCCTCCAACGCCGCCTGCTGGCCAAACAGACCCGCGCCTGGGAGTTCAACCTCGACGAGGGCATCCTCGATGCGGCGCGGCTGTCGCGCGTCGTCATCAATCCGCTTCATCCGCTGACCTACAAACGCGAGAAGGAGATGGAGTTCCGCGACACGATCGTCTCGATCTTGATCGACAATTCGGGGTCGATGCGCGGACGCCCCATCACGGTGGCGGCGATGTGCGCCGATATCCTCGTGCGCACGCTCGAGCGGTGTTCGGTGAAAGTCGAAATCCTCGGCTTCACGACGCGTGCCTGGAAGGGCGGACAATCGCGTGAGCGCTGGCTCGCCGATAGCAAGCCGCCGAACCCGGGACGGCTCAACGATCTCCGCCACATCATCTACAAGTCGGCCGACGCGCCGTGGCGGCGCACGCGGAAGAATCTGGCGCTCATGCTGCGCGAGGGTATCCTCAAGGAGAACATCGACGGCGAAGCGGTGCTGTGGGCGCACAACCGGATCGTCGGGCGGCCGGAACAGCGCCGCGTGCTGATGGTGATCTCCGACGGCGCGCCGGTCGACGATTCCACTCTCTCCGTCAACCCGGGCAACTATCTCGAACGCCACTTGCGCGACGTCATCCAGTGGATCGAGACGCGCTCGCCCGTGGACCTGATCGCGATCGGCATCGGCCACGACGTGACCCGCTATTACCGCCGTGCCGTCACCATCACCGATGCAGAACAGCTCGGCGGCGCCATGATGGATCAACTCGCGTCGCTGTTCGAAGAGAATGGCGAGGAACGTCAGCCAACACCGCCGCGCCGCGCCGCCGCGCGCTAGGGTGCGCGCCCTATCGTCGGCCTCCAGCATCGATTCGCGCGTGTGAGGAATCCCGTCGCGCGTGCGGCTGTCCTGCTGGCGGCGGGCATCGCGGTCCTTGCCAGCGCGGTCGCCCATGCCGGCGATCCGGTTTCGCTCAGCGTTCAGCCCGTGGCGCTCGAACGGGCAGACCCGCCTGCGGGCGCCGTCGGGCGCTTGCTTTACCGCGGCGGGCTCAAGATCGCGTCGTCCGACAGTCGGTTCGGGGGCTTCTCGGGCCTCATCGTGTCCGAGGACGGCCGCCATCTCCTCACCGTCTCGGATGTCGGGGACTGGCTCTCGGCGCGCCTTCTCTATGACCGATCGAACCGGCTCACCGGCATCGTCGAAGCGGCGATGGGCCGGCTCATCGGTCTGGACGGCCAACCGCTCCCGCACCGGCCGGCCGATGCCGATGCGGAATCACTCACCGCCCTTCCCAACGGCGACCTGATCGTCACGTTCGAACGACGGCACAGGATCTGGCGCTATCCCGCCTCGGAGGAGCCTTTCGCCCGGGCGCCGCGCGCGATCGGCAATCCGCCGCTCATCGAAACCGCGCCCGGTAACGAAGGCATGGAAGCCTTCACCGTGCTCAACGATGGGACCTATCTCGTCATTGCCGAAGGCCTTGCCCATCCCTCGGGCGGTCTCATGGCTTGGATCGGCGACGGCACGAAGTGGCGGATGGCGTCATTTGCCCCCCGCGGCACGTTCCGCCCAACCGACGCCAAGACCATACCCAATGGCGACGTGATGGTTCTCGAGCGGCGCTACAATCCGATCGAGGGCGCCGGCATGCGCCTGCGCCTCGTCCCCCGCGCATCGGTGGAATCAGGAACGGAACTCGTCGGCGACGAGCTGGCGGTTCTCGCGCCACCGATGACGGTCGACAATTTCGAGGGCTTGGCTCTCAGGCGCGGCGAGAATGAAACGCTGATCTACGTCCTGTCGGACGACAATTTCTCGGCCGCGCAAAGCACGCTGCTTTTGATGTTCGCCCTTCCCGACCAGCGCTAGGCCGGCAGAGAACCGATGGATGAGACGCCCTCAGGCGGCGGCGCGGGCCTTGGCGAGGCGCTGTTTGATGCGCCGCAGCTCAGGCGGCAGCTTGGCCGCGATCGTCTTGGTGAGGTAAGCGTCGAACCCGCCCGCGTGCTCGATCGTCCGAATGGCGTTGGTGCTCAGCCGCATCCGGACCGACTGGCCCAAAAGCTCGGAGAGCATCGACACGACCTGGAGATTCGGCCTGAAGGACCGCCGGGTCCTGTTATTGGCGTGGCTGACGTTGTTGCCCCGCTGCACGCCTTTGCCGGTAATCGCACATCGTCTTGCCATGGCCGTCTCTTTCCGGTTAACCGATTGCCGGTACGAAGGTTCGTGCCGCTCGCTGTGAGAAGGCGAGGCTTTTAGGCTACCTACCGGCCTCCCGTCAAGGGTGGCCGGGGAATGGGCCATCTTAACCCGTCTAGCGTCCCTTACGCCCCTGAAAGATGCCGAGAAGCGTCGCCGCGGCGGCACTCGGGGCAAGACGGCCCGCCGCCACCTCTTCCTCCAGAGCCCTAAGCTTCGCGCGGACGGCCGGGTGGGCCCGCAAGGACTCGAGAAGGCTTTCGGACACCTCCCCCCAAAGCCAGCGCCTCGCCTGGTCTCTCCGGCGGCGCTCCAGCGCCCCCGAGGCGTCCATGGCCGCGCGATACCGCTCCACCGCCTGCCATACCGCATCGATCCCCTTCCCCGTCAGGGCGGAGCATTGGAGCACCTCCGGACGCCAGGCGGCGTCCGCCGCGCGCAACAGGGTGAGGGCCTTCTTGTAATCCGCGGCGGCGCGGCCCGCCGCGGCGGCGAGGTCCCCATCGGCCTTGGTGACGACGAGAAGATCGGCAAGCTCGACGATGCCGCGCTTCAGGCCTTGGAGCTCGTCCCCGCCGCCGGGTTGAATGAGCAGGACGAACATGTCGACCATATCGGCGACGGCCGTTTCCGACTGGCCGACACCGACCGTTTCGATGAGGACCACCTCGAACCCCGCGGCCTCGCAGAGAAGCGAGGCCTC
>JBGPGW010000045.1:0-16516 GCA_041484095.1 Alphaproteobacteria bacterium
AGGTCGGCGCCTCTCGGGCCAGGATCAGCGCTTCGTCGCCGACATCGCGGGCACCGTGTTGCGCGAGCTCGACTTTGGCCGGCCCGCTGATGCGGCCGCCATAGCCGCGCGTGAGGAAGTGGACAATGCGGCCGCGCCCGCGCAGCACGGCCCCCACTGCCAAGGCCGTCGGCGTCTTGCCGGCTCCGCCCGCGACGAGATTGCCGATGCAAAGGACGGCGATCTTCGCGCGCTTCGGTTTGGCGGTGCGGCGCTCGATCGCCGCCGCCAGGCGCCACACAGCGCTCGCCGGCTCGAGAAGCCTCGCGATCAGGCCCCGGTCGGCCCAGAATTCAGGAGCGCGCAAGTCCCGCGTCCTTGGCCGTGCCCATGTCCTTGACCGTGTCCTTGACCGTGAGCGCGTCGAGCAAGGGCTCGATCTCGCGCAGGACGCGATCGAGCACGTCGCGCCGCGCATCGGCGATGCGGCCCGCGGCCTTCGCCTGATGATCCCTAAGGGCCGGCTCGCGGAGCAGCGTGATCACGGCGTCGGCGAGGGCTCGCGCGTCTCTGACCTCATTGGCGGCGCCTGCGGCGCTCATCTCGTTCACGATTTCCTGAAAATTGGCCATATGCGGTCCATGGAGGATCGCACAATCGAGCCGCGCGGGCTCGAGCAAATTCTGGCCGCCATGCGGGATGAGCGATCCGCCGACGAAGACGACGCGAACCGCACGATAGAAAAGCCCGAGCTCGCCCATCGTGTCGGCGACGTAGACCTCGGTCGAGGCCGACACGGCATCGCGTGCCGAGCGCAGCGCCGCGTTCAAGCCGGCCGCACGCAGCGCGGCCGCGATCGCCCGTCCGCGCGTCGAATGGCGCGGCACGATGATCGTGAGCAGCCCCGGAATGACGGAGGCGATCGCACGATGGGCGCGGCCGATCTCCTGTTCCTCGCCCTCATGCGTGCTGGCGGCAAGCCATATCGGCCGGCCGCGAAGCATCGCCGTCATCGCGGCAAGCGCCTCGGCCTCGATCGGCAGCGGATCGGCCGAATGCTTGAGATTGCCGACGGTCAGGACGCGCCGGGCGCCGAGAGCGCGAAAGCGCTCCCCCTCGGCCGCCGATTGGGCGAAACAGACGGCGAAGCCGCCGAGAAGCGACCGGACAAGGGTCGGCAGGCATTGCCAGCGCGCAAACGATCGCCGGGACATGCGGCCGTTCAGGAGAACCATGGGAATGCGGCGCCTCTCTGTCTCGTTCACCAGATTCGGCCAGAGCTCGGACTCGACCCAAAGCGCGAGATCGGGGTGCCAATGGTCGAGAAACGATCGGACCCATCGCGGCTGATCGACCGGCACGTATTGATGAAGGACGCCCGCGGGGAGCTGCCCGGCCAAGAGCCGTGCGGAACTCACTGTCCCGGTCGTCATCAGCACGTGAAGCGCCGGCCGTGTGGCGCGGATGCGCGCGATCAAGGAGAGCACCGAATTCGCCTCGCCCACGCTCGCGGCATGCAGCCAAATGAGCGCGCCCTGCGGCCGCGCTTGACTCGCGCGGCCCAGCCGCTCGCCGATTCGCGCGGCATCCTCCTTGCCCCGCGCGACGCGCCGCCTGAGATAAAGCAGGATCGCCGGCGTCGCGAGCCGCGTGACCAGGCGATAGAGCGGCAGGATCATCCTCGACCGCGCATCGCGCTGTGGTCGAGGGCCGTGCGGCTCTTTTCCTGCGCGGTGGAATCGGCGTCCGGCTCGGTCGCCGCATGGCCGCACAGCCGGTCGGCTTCGCGCGTCAAGTCGTTCAGTCTCTCTTCGATCAGGCGTCGCGCGCGCTCACGCGCCGCGCCATCGGCATTCCGTTCGATCTCGACCGGCGCGCCCCAGAGGAAGACTCCGCGATTGAACGGCAACGGCACGACAAAGCGATCCCAACTGCCGAGCACGCGCCGCCGCCGCACGGCGTAGGCGAGCGGCACGATGGGCACGCCCGCGCGCCGCGCGACCGTGACAAGCCCGAGGGAGGCGCGCATGCGGGGGCCGCGCGGCCCGTCCGGCGTGATGCCGACCGAGATGCCCTGCTCGAGCGAGCGCAGGAGCGCGCGAAGCGCCGCCGTGCCGCCCTTCGAGCTCGATCCCGTGATCGTCTCGGCGCCGAAATGCGCCATCGTCTCCGCGACGAGCCGCCCGTCGCGGTGGGGCGAGATGAGCACGCGCCCGGGAACCGCGCGGTCCCAGGCATAGGGCACCATCAGCATGCGGCCGTGCCAGAAGCACAGCACGAATGGCCGGCCCGCGCGCCAATACGCCTGGGGGATGTCCGCGCCGATCACGGTCCAACGGCTGGTCCAGTAGACCAGGCGGATATAGAGCGCGACGAGCCACGTCGCGCTCCGCCGAACCAATGTGTTCGAAAGCATGCCCTTGGCCACGGCCGATCCTTGCGTCGCGGCCTACTGGGCGGCCGGTGCTTCTTCGGAGACCTGTCGGGCATAGAGACGCGCATAGGCGCCACCCCGTGCCATCAACTCCGCGTGGCTGCCCGATTCGAGAACGCGCCCGTCATCCATGACGTAGATGATGTCGGCGTCGACGATGGTCGAGAGACGGTGCGCGACGATGAGCGTCGTCCGGCCGCGCATCAGGTCCTTGAGGGCGGCCTGCACCTGCCGCTCCGTGTTGGCATCGAGCGCGGAGGTGGCTTCGTCGAGCAGCAGGATCGGTGCGTTCTTGAGCAGCGCGCGCGCGATCGACAGGCGCTGACGCTGTCCTCCCGAGAGCTTGACGCCCTGCCCGCCGACGCGCGTCTCGTAGCCCTGGGGCAGGGCCGCGATGAATTCATGGGCACCGGCCCGCCGTGCCGCCATGACGATGTCTTCGTCGGTCGCCTGCGGGCGCCCATAGGCGATGTTGGCCCGGATCGTGTCGTCGAACAGATTCGTCTCCTGGCTGACCAGTCCGATATTGGCGCGGAGCGAGGCCAGCGTGACGTCGCGCACGTCGTGCCCGTCGATCAGGACCCGGCCGCGCTCGGCGTCATAGAAGCGCGGGATGAGGTTGAGCACGCTTGTCTTGCCGGCGCCGGACGGTCCGACGAGGGCCACGGTCTTGCCGGCCGGCACCGTGAGAGTCACGGCCTTGAGCGCGCTCCGCCCCGGCACGTAACCGAAATCCACGCGCTCGAACTCGATGGCGCCCTTCCGGACCGTGAGCGTTCCGGCCTTCGGGCTGTCGACGATCATGGGCTCGACGTCGAGCATCGTGAAGATGCGCTGCACGGCGGAAAGCCCCTCCTGCAGCTTCGCATTCATGTTGGCGAGTTTCTTCATCGGCTCGTAGGCCAGGATGAGGGCGGTGATGAACGAGAAGAGCTTGCCCGGCGTGCTGTGGCCCTCGACCATCTGCAGCCCGCCATAGACGATGATGCTCATGACCGCGATCCCGCCGAGGATCTCCATCACGGGATGGAGCGCCGCCCGCGTCGTGTTGGCCTTGAAGATCAGCTTGAAGATGCGATTGACCGCATCGGCCGCCCGCGCCGTCTCGTGCCGCTCCATCCCGTAGGATTTGACGTAGCGGGCACCCTGGAACGCCTCCTCGAGCAACGAGCTGAACAGGCCGATTTCGACCTGCGTCCTGCCCGAGACCCGGCGGATGCGCTGGCCGATCTTGACGATCGGAAGCACCGCGATCGGAAACACGACGAAGGATATGAGCGCCAGGGTCGAATCCTGGAAGAACATGAGACCGAGAAGAAAGAGCAGCGTCAGGACGTCCTTGCCGATCCCCGTGAGGACGTCGGCCAGGGCGTTCCGCAGGACCTGGGCGTCGTAAATGAAGCGCGAGACGAGGCCGCCGGAATGGTTGTCGTGGAAGAACACGAGGTCGGAGCGCATGAGATGCGCGAACATGCGGATCTGGAAGTCCGCGATGATGCGAAATCCAACCCAGTTCATGAGGACGTTCTGCCCGTAGGTGCTCGCGCCCTTGACGATGAAGACGATCAGCACCGCGATGGCCACGGCGTGAAGCTGGGCCCGGTCCTGCTTGATGAAGATGTCGTCGAGGACCGGCTCCATCATCTTGGCGAGGGCGGCGGTCGCTCCGGCCGCGATCGCCATGCACACGATGGCCGCCGCGATGCGCGGCACATGCGTGCGCATGTGGTCGCGCCAGAGACGCCCCACCAATGCGCGGGTCGTCGAGTCCGGAGTGCCTTTGGGCGTCTGGGGGGCGTTCAACTGGGGCGCCGCCGATGTCGTTCGAGGGATGGCCGGGACCATATCACGGCCCTGCCCCCGCTTCCAACGCGCGAAGCGGCCGGCCGGCGGTAACCCGTTCCGCGTGCGGACGGCCCGTCGTGGCCCTCAAGTGCCCGCGACCGTCATGCCGTCGATGCGCACCGTCGGCGCATCGGTCCCGTAGCGGAAGACCAGGTCGTCGGCGACGCTCAGGTTCTGGAACATCTCGGCGAGATGACCCGCGATCGTGACCTCGTGGACGGGATAGGCGATGGCGCCGTTCTCGATCCAGAAGCCGGCCGCACCCCGGCTGTAATCGCCGGTGATCAAGTTCACGCCCATGCCGATCAACTCGGTCACGTAGAGCCCGCTTTTGATGTCGGCGATGAGGCCTGCGGGGCTGAGCGGGCCGGGCTCGAAATAGAGGTTCGTCGGCGCCGGGTTCGGCGGGGCGGACGTGCCGCGCGCCGCGTGGCCGGTCGTGGTCAGGTGAAGCTGGCGGGCGGAGCGCGAATCGAGGAGCCAGGTCGTCAGCACGCCCCGTTCGATGAGCGCACGGCGACGGTTCGCGACACCCTCCCCGTCGAAGGGCTTGGAGGCGAGACCCCGCGGGCGGTGCGGGTCGTCGATCACGGATATGCCGGACGAAAAGACGGGCTGGCCGAGCCTGTCCTTGAGGAAGCTCGTGCCGCGCGTGATCGCGGCGCCGCTGATGGCCCCCGCGAGATGGCGCAGCAGGCCGCCGGCGACGCGCGGGTCGTAGACGACGGAGGCGCGCGTGCTCGGCATCTTGCGCGCGCCGAGCCGCCGGACGGCGCGCTCGCCGGCCCGAAGGCCGACCGCCTTCGGGGATTCGAGATCGCCCGCATGGATGGCGCTGGCATGGGCATAGTCGCGTTCCATGCCGAGGCCGTCGCCGGCGATGACGGCGACGCCGACGCTGTGGCGCGAGCTCGTGTAGCTCTCGTGGAATCCGTGGGACGTGACGAGTGCCACGCGGCTCCGCGCCCAGCCGGCTTCGGCACCCTCCGAGTTCGTGACACCCTTGATCCCAAGGGCGGAATCCTCGGTCTCCTTGGCGCGCGCGATCAAATCCTCGGGCAGCGGCTCCGTCGAATCGTCGATGTCGAGCGCGGGCGGGTGGCGCTCGAGCAACGTCTCGTCCGCGAGGCCGCAGAAGGGATCTTCGGGAACCACGCGCGCCATGGCGATGACGCGCTCGACGAGTGCCCGAAGCGCCTTCGCCGATTGGTCGCTCGAGGACGCGATCGCCTGCCGTCCGCCGATGAAGACGCGCAGGCCGAGATCGCACCCCTCCGCCCGTTCGAGACGCTCGGTCTTGCCGAGACGCTGCGCGTGCGACAGCGAGACGCCGTCGACATAGAGGGCGTCGGCCGCATCCGCGCCGGCGCGGCGCGCCCGAGCGACGAGATCGGTCAGAAGGTCGAGGGATTCGGTGGCGGAGCGCATGACTCGTCAGGGAAATGGCGGATGGGGGACTATAGCGGATCGCCGGCGTGCGGCGTCAATGCATCGTCCGAACCGGGCTCTGGCCGGTTGCCGCGAGCCGATCCGTCACTTCTCCCAGATCGGCTTGCCCGAGCCGGGCAGGCCGTAGCTCGACCATTTGCGCGTGACCTCGTCGACGATGCCCTGATCCATGCGGATCTTCTTTCCCCATTCGCGTTTCGTCTCCGGCGGCAGTTTATTGGTCGCATCGAGCCCGATCTTGCTCCCCAGGCCCGATTCCGGGCTCGCGAAGTCGAGATAGTCGATCGGCGTGTTCTCGATGATCGTGATGTCGCGCGCGGGGTCGATGCGGGTCGAGATCGCCCACATGACGTCCGCCCAGCTCCGCACGTCGATGTCGTCATCCACGACGATGACCCATTTCGTATACATGAACTGCCGGAGGAACGACCACACGGCCATCATCACGCGCTTGGCGTGGCCGGGATAGGCCTTGCGCATCGACACGACCGCGATGCGGTAGGAGCAGCCCTCCGGCGGCAACCAGAAATCCACGATCTCCGGGAATTGCTGGCGCAGCAGCGGCACGAACACCTCGTTGAGCGCCATACCCAGGGTGCTGGGCTCATCGGGCGGACGTCCGGTGAAGGTGGAGAGATAAACGGGATCCCGCCGCATCGTGATGGCGCTGATCTCGAACACGGGAAACCGCTCGACCGAGTTGTAGTAGCCGGTGTGGTCGCCGTAGGGGCCTTCGTCTTCGTAGTGCTCGAGCGACACATGCCCTTCGAGGACGATCTCGGCCTCGGCCGGCACTTTGAGGGGGATGGTCTTGCACGGCACCAGATCGACCTTCGTGCCGCGCAGCAATCCCGCGAACTGGTATTCGGACACGGTGTCGGGAACGGGCGTCACCGCGGCGAGGATCGTGCCGGGATCGGCGCCGATCACGGCCGCGGCCGGAAAGGGCTCCCGCCGCGCGTCTTTCCAGCGCGCATGGTGCTGCGCGCCGCCCCGGTGTTTCAGCCACCGCATGAGGGTCGTCCGCCTCCCCGTCACCTGCATGCGGTAGATGCCGAGATTGTAGGCGTCCTCGCGGCGGTCGCTCGGCCCGCGGGTGACGACGAGCGGCCAGGTGATGAGCGGCGCGGGCTCGCCGGGCCAGCAGGTCTGGACCGGCAGGTGCCTGAGGTCGATGCGCTCGTCCGTCAGGACGACGTCCTGGCACGGCGCGCTTCGGACGGTGCGCGGCTTCATCGCCATCACGGTGCGGAGAAGCGGCAACATGTCGAGCGCCTCGCGCCAGCCGCCGGGCGGCTCCGGCTGGCGCAGGAACGCCAGGGTCTCGCCCACCGCGCGGAGCTGGCCGGGCTCCCTGTCCATGCCCCAGGCCACGCGCTCGACCGTCCCGAACAGGTTGGTGAGCACCGGCATGTCGTAACGGCGGGCACCGGGTCCGACGACGTTCTCGAACAGGACCGCCGGGCCGCCCTCCCTGAGAAGGCGCGTGTGGATCTCGGTCATCTCGAGAACGGGCGAGACGGGCGCCCCGACGCGGCAGAGCCGGCCCTTCGATTCGAGCTGTGCCATGAAGTCGCGGAGCGATTGGTAGGGCATCGGGCTCGCTGAGGTCGGGACGAGGGCCGCTAGCACGCACCAGTTTCGCCCGCGCGGTCAAGCGGTTCGCTAACCAATCCTTAACGGCCTTTCAGTCTTCGTTAAGGGCTTGACCTTAGAGTACTGTCCTCGACCGCCATGACGGCGGTTTCGGCTGTGAAAGGCAGGACGCCATGCTCCAGCACCGCGCGCAGGACGACAAAAACAGGATTCGCCACCAGGCGATTGCCGTGGGTCAGGACAAGGAAAACGACAAGGCCCACCGCCTGTCCGAGGAAGCGTTCACCCTCGCTTTCTATGCCAGCGTCGGCGTGGCCGGCCTTCTCTCGCTCGTCGGCACGGTCGCCTACGGCTATCTCCTGCTCCTTGACCTTCTCTAGACGCGGGTACCGATCATGACGCTACAATCGTCCTCGAAGACTCTCGAGATCGGCGGGAGGGCCGTTCGGCCTCCCGCGGCTGGACCGTGGCCTGATGCGCAGGGCGTGGGGCTCATGACGATGTTTTGGGTGATCGGCGGCGAGTACGAAGACACCAGCTTCTCGTGCATCCTCGGCGGCGGCGGCGAACAACGCATCGGTCCCTACGAGACCTATGACGAAGCCATGGCCGCATGGCGCGCGAAGGCCATGGCGACGGCCGACAACGCCAATATCCGCTTCCACATCGAGACGGAAGGCGGGACGGCCTTCTGGGTCGTCGGCGCCAGCTACAAGGACACGCGCTTCGCCGAGACGCTCGACGGCAAGCCCGAGGCGCGGCTTGGCCCCTTCATCCGCTACGAAGACGCAAGGGCCGTTTGGCGCGCGAAGGCCATGGAGACGGTCGACGACGCGCTGGCGCGCTGGCGCATCGAAGGCGCCTAGGCGCCCTCACACGGCGAGGCGCCACACGCGCGCCTCGCGCATCTCCCGGTCTTCAAGCTCCCGGCTCGTCGGCACCTCGTAGCGCGCGAGTTCCGTAAGGTCCGTCGCGGGCAGGAATGCGCGTCCGGGATCACCCAGCATCACAGTGACCTGCAAGCCGGCAAGGCGCCTCAGCCACGGCCAGGCGCGTGCGGCGAGTTGACGTTCGTAGAACATGTCGCCGGCGAGCACGATCGACCAGGGTCCGTCCCGCTCGATCGCGTCGTCGATCGAGACTTCGACGTCGACGCCGTTGAGCGCGGCATTGAGCGCGATCGCCGAACCGGCGAGGGGATCGAGATCGGCGGCCGTGACATGCGCGCCGCACCTTGCGGCGGCAAGCGCCACGAGGCCGGAGCCCGCACCGAAATCGAGCACCGACACGCCGCGCACGAGTGAGGGATGGTCGAGCACGTAGCGCGCGAGCGCTTGCCCGCCCACCCATGGGAACGCCCAGTAGGGCGGCTCGATGCCTTGCTTCGACAACCACGCCTCGGTCGCCTGCCACATGGGCGTGATCTCGGTCGCGAGATGGAGCCGGAGCTCAGGCACGAGCGGAGGAGAGGCGATGGTCGTGTGGGCGCGGATGAAGGCGTTCGCGTCGCCGACCGTCATAAAGCGGCGGGTGCGGCGTGCCCGAAGGCGATCGCCGCGAGGACGAGCCAACCGAAGAGGCGATTCGACCTGAACGTGGCGAGGCAATCGTCCGGATTGTCCAAATCGACCCGGGCCGCCTGCCAAACGAGCTGAGCGACGGCGAGCGCCAGGACGGCGTAATAGGGCCAGGCGAACCGCATCGCCAAGCCCATCAGGATCATGAGCGCGCCGGTGGCGCCATAGAACAGGAACAGCCACGGCCGCGTGCGGCCGCCGAGGCGCAAGGCCGTCGATTTGACGCCGATGAGGGCGTCGTCTTCCTTGTCTTGATGCGCGTAGATCGTGTCGTAGCCGAGCGTCCAGAAAATGCCGGCGAGATAGAGAAGCACGGGCGAGAACGCCAAGGACCCATCGACCGCCACCCATCCCAGCAGCGCCCCCCAATTGAAGGCAAAGCCCAGCACGAGCTGCGGCCAGTCGGTCACCCGCTTCATGAGGGGGTAGACGAACACGAGCGCGAGGGAGGCCACACCCAGCACGATCGCGAAGCGATTGAACTGGAGGAGGATCAAAAGACCGATGAGGAGCAGGAGGCCGAGGAAAAGACCGGCCCGCACGACGCTCACCTGGCCGCTCGCGATCGGACGCGTGCGCGTGCGCGCGACCTGGGCATCGAATTCGCGGTCCGTGATGTCGTTCCAGACGCAGCCAGCACCACGCATGACCAGCGCGCCGACCGTGAAATAGGCGAAGAATTTGAGGTCGGCCGGCCCCTTGAGCGCCATCGCGACGCTCCAGAGGCCGGGAAAGAGCAGCAGCCACGTCCCGATCGGCCGGTCGAGCCGCATCAGCCGGGCATAAGGAATGAGGGCCGGCGGCAAGCGGCGGTCGATCCAGCTCTCGCGCGGCATGTCCGTGCCGGCGCGACCGCCCGTTTCGTCGCTGTCTTTGTCGACCGTCGTCATGTCGTGCTAATTGTGCCCTAAGCATCGAGGATTGACGAGCGGAGACCATGACCGAGCGGGCGGCACTTCGCCTCCATGTCGAGGCGGATCTGGCGGAAGGCGCCTCGGTCGCCCTCGACGACCGGCAGGCGCGCTATGTCCGCACCGTCATGCGCCGCGCGTCGGGCGATCCTCTGCTTCTGTTCAACGGACGGGACGGCGAGTGGCGCGGGCACCTCGCGGTTCAGGCCAAGGGGCGCGTTCTCGCGGCGCTCGAACGGCAAACGCGCTCGCAGGCAGGCGGCCCCGATCTATGGCTGATGCTGGCGCCGCTCAAGCGCGGACCCATGGAGCTCGTCATGGAAAAGGCGACCGAGCTTGGCGTCAGCGCGATCTGGCCGGTCTCGACGCGCCGCACCGTCGTCGGCCGCCTCAAACCCGACCGGCTCCGCTCGATCATGATCGAGGCCGCGGAACAGTGCGGCCGGCTCGACCTGCCGCGGCTCATTCCCCTCGCGTCGCTCGATGCGGCGCTCGCCGATTGGCCGGCCGGCCGGCGCTTGATGGCGTGCGACGAATCACGCGAGAGCCCGCCGGTCGCCGAGGCGCTCGGCGCCCTCGACGGCGCCAGGCGTCGCGCGCCTTGGGCCGTCCTCGTGGGGCCCGAGGGCGGATTCGAGCGCTCGGAACTTGACGCTCTCAAGAAACTGGCCTTTGTTACGCCGGTCGCCCTGGGCCAGCAGGTCTTGCGTGCGGAGACGGCCGCGATCGCGGCGCTCGCGTGCTGGCAAGCCGTGATTGGTGATTGGGCGCGGCCGCGCGCAGGCATTGCCGTTTAAAAGCTGAAGGATCACGCCCCGACCATGTCCGGCCCGAGCACGATCCGTGGCGAACCCGTGACAGACCGGCGACAGCTCGTCGCGTATATCGAGGCGGGCTCGAAGCCGAAGGCCAAGTGGCGCCTCGGCACCGAGCACGAGAAGTTCGCGGTCAATACCGACACCCACCGCCGCCTGCCCTATGAGGGGCCGGCCGGGATTCGCGCCATGCTCGAGGCGCTGACGCGCTTCGGCTGGGCGCCGGTCAAGGAGAAGGGCAACACCATCGCGCTGGCGAAGGACAACGCCTCGGTCACGCTCGAGCCGGGCGGTCAGGTCGAGCTGTCGGGCGCGCCGCTCGGGACGCTGTTCGAGACCTGCGGTGAGATCACGGAGCATCTGGAGCAGGTGAAGGCCGTCGGGCGCGAACTCGACATCACCTTCCTCTCGCTCGGCTTCGATCCGCAGTCGCCGCGCGCCGAGGTGCCCTGGATGCCCAAGGGGCGCTACAAGATCATGCGCGCCTACATGCCGAAGCGCGGAACGCTCGGCCTCGACATGATGGTGCGGACCTGCACGGTCCAGGTGAATCTCGATTTCGGCTCCGAAGCCGACATGATCAAGAAGTTCCGCGCGAGCCTGGCGCTTCAGCCGATCGCGACCGCGTTATTCGCGAACTCTCCCTTTACCGAAGGCAAGCCCAACGGCTTCCAGAGTTATCGCTCCCACGTCTGGACCGACACGGACCCCGATCGCTGCGGCCTCGTCGGCTTCGTGTTCGAGAAGGGCATGGGGTTCGAACGCTATGTCGACTACATGCTCGATGTGCCGATGTATTTCGTCTACCGCGACGGCACCTACATCGATGCGAGCGGCCAGTCGTTCCGCGATTTTCTCGCCGGACGCCTGCCGGCCCTGCCGGGCGAGCATCCCACGATGACGGACTGGGCCGACCACCTGACGACCGCCTTCCCCGAGGTCCGCATGAAGCAGTTCCTCGAGATGCGGGGTGCGGACACCGGCCCGATGCGCCATCTCTGCGCGCTGCCGGCTCTGTGGGTGGGGTTGCTCTACGATGAGTCCGCGCTCGATGCGGCCTTGGATCTCGTCAAGGACTGGTCGCATGAGGAGCGCGAGGCTCTGCGCCGTGACACGCCGCGCCTCGGCCTTCGTGCTCCGTTCCGCAGGCACTCGGTGCGCGAGGTCGCGGCCGAGATGCTCAAGATCGCGCGCGCCGGCCTCAAGGCCCGGGCGCGCACCAACAGCATCGGGGAGGATGAGAGCGTCTTCCTCGCGGCGCTCGAGGAGATCACGGAGTCCGGCCGCACGCTGTCCGATCAATGGCTCGAGGCTTATGCCACGCGCTGGAAGGGAAACATCGAGCCCATCTACGCCGAAAGCGCGTACTGAGCATCGCGACGCGCCGCAGGCTCAAGCCCCGCCGTCGTCGCTCGGCCGCGCGTCCTCGATGCCGCGATAGCAGAGAAACCCGAAGACGCTGACCGCGATGAGAAAGAGGAACACGCAGCGGTAGGACTGCGCCGGTCCGAACCCCTGGCTCTTCGCCCACTGCATGAGATAGCCCGTTGCGAATTGTAGGCTCGCGAAGCCGATGAACAGCGCGAGGTTGACCGTCGTCATCGCGCGGCCCGCCAAATGTTGCGGGAAAAACGAGCGGGCGTGCGCGAACAGAATGACGTCATAGGGCGCGAAGAGCCCGAGCAGGCCGAACATCGCCATGGCCCAGACGAGCGGCGCGTCGGGGAATGCCGCCAACAGCGCGAACGCGCCGATCAGAAGCCATGCGCCGACGCAGACAAGCCCCCGCCGCGTGTTGAGGTGCCGGTCGAGCAATCCGTAACTGAGATTGCCGACGATCATCGCGACGGCGATGACGAGGAGGGCCGTGCCGCGCGCCTGGGGCCCCAGGCCGTGCACGTCGGCGAAGTACGGACCCGCCCAGAGGCCGCGCATCGTGAAAAACGTCGCCGGCCCGAGCGCGGTCATGGTGACAAGGCGCGCCATGCCCGGCGTGCGGAAGACCTGCAGCGTGCCCGCGAGGCTCGCGGCCAGGGTTTCGCGTTCGCGCGGCGTCTCGCTCGAATCCGGCGGGGCGTTGCGGACGGTCGCATAGGCCGCGAGTCCCGCGATCGCGGCGAGGCCAGCGAGGGCGGCGTAACTCTGGCGCCAGCCGACCGCGTCGACCACGAGGGCCAAGGGCACGGTCGACAACACATGGCCCGTGGCGCCGAGCGCGATCATCGTGCCGGTCATCGCCGCGAACCGGTTCGCCGGGAGCCATCGCCCGCCCACGACGAGCGCGCTCACGAGATTGCACGATGAGCCCACGCCCAACAGCATCATGGCGAGGGTGAGCGTGCCGAGCGATTCGGATGCGGCCGCGACCAGCATGCCGGCGACCGCGAAGATCTGCATGATCGAAATGGCGCGGCGCGGCCCCCAGCGATCGATGATGATCCCGGCCGGGATCTGCATGGCGGCGAAGCTGAAGAACATCGTGGCGCCCAGCGTGCCGACTTCGGAGGCGGACAGCGAAAGTTCGCGTGCGATCTCCGGCACGATCAGCGTGATCATGTAGCGGTAGATCTGCGAGAGAACGAACACGGAGGCCAGCGCGGCCACCATGACCGCGAACAGGCGGCGGTACTGGGGCGCAATGGCGGGGGCCGCGGCGCTCAAAGCGCGAAGAACTCCCGCGGGTATTGCGTGATCACCTCGCAGCCCGTCGTGGTGATGAGCACCGTCTCGCTGAAGCAGAGGCCATACTCGCCGCCGAAAATGCTGGGCACGATGTGGAACGTCATGGCGGGCTCGAGCACGGTCGGGTCGTCCTTGCGGAGCGCGAGCGTCTTGCCCTCGCTCCAGTTGGGCGGAAAGCCGATTCCGACGCCGTAGGCCGTGCGATGGACGAAGCGGTCGCCGTAGCCCGCGCGCGCGATGACGCTGCGGCAGGCGCGGTCGGCGTCGCCCGAGGTGATTCCGGGCTTGAGCGCGGCGATCACGCCGTCGAGCCCGCCGATGATCGCGTCGGCCATGCGCTTCATCTCATCCGTCGGCCGGCCGAGGACCGCGCACCGCGCGAGAATGGCGTGATAGCGGTCGACACACCCGCCCGATTCGAGAAACACCACATCGCCCGTCTTGAGCGGCCGCCGCCGCCACATCGCGAAGGTGACGGCGGTCCGCTCGCCCGCGACCGCAATCGGCGCATGGCCGAGATACTCGCTGCCGGCGGCGATGCTGGCCTGGTGCATGGCGGCCGCGAGATCGTTCTCGCTGGCACCGGGCTTCGCGGCGCCGAGCGCGGCCGCGAGTCCCGCCTCGCATGCCCGCGCCGCGCGGCGGATGCGGTCGATTTCCTCGGGCGACTTGCGGAGGCGGAGGCGCTCGACGAGTCCCGACCAATCCGCGAGCGTCCAGCCGCTCTCTCGTTCGAGCGCCCTGTAGACCGGCACGGTCAGATACCAGGAGGCGGTCTCGACGCCGAGGCGCCCGCGCGCGCCGTAATCCGCGATCGTCGCAAGCGTCGCGGCGACGGGATCGTCGGTGTCGCTGACGGCGGCGAAGCGCCCGATGGTCGGCGTGATCGCCGCCATGAACTGATTGACCGCCCGCGAGATCAGCACGGGTGCCCCGTTCGCGGGCACGAGCAGCGCCTGGAAGGTGAAATAGCCGATGCTTTGATACCCCGTGAGATAGAAGATGTTCTCGGGGTCGAAGAGAAGCACGGCATCGAGGCCGGCTTCGGCCATCTTCGCTTTCGCCCGGCCCATGCGCGCATCGAGCTCCGCGCGGGAGAAGGGAAGCTCTTGTCCGATTTCTGCTGCCATGGAGGCACCCTCATGCGTGAGGGTGCCGATAAGATCGCCCGCGCCCTCGGGCGTCAAGCGACGGTGGTCGCGCTCAGCCGGCGATAGACCGGCGCGAGGAGGGCCGGCAGGACATAGATCGGAATCTGGCCGAGCGCGAAGAACACGAGCACGTCGAATTCGGCCGTGTCGGCGAGTGCGGCGAGAAGAAGGGCGAGGTTCCGGTTGCCCGAGAGAAACCCGATGGTCAACGCCTGCCGTCGCGGAAGCCAGGAAAAACACAGCGTGCCCAAGATCTGCAGAACGATGTTGAGGGCGAAGGCCGCCGCGATCGAGAGAAGGATGTCATGCGGACGGTCGGCGAGCGCTCGGCCGACGCCGTCCATGATGGCGATCGCGAACACGAGGAAAGAGAGGACCGCGAGCCCATCGATCGTCCGGGCGTGACGGGCGAGGCGCCTGTCGCCGGCGAGCCGCCGCAGGGCGAACGCCGCGACGAGCGCGCCGCCGAGGAGCATGCCGAGTCGCAGCATGAGGGCCGCGATATCGACCGAGAGATCGAGGCCGAGGAGCGAGAGAGCCGTCCAAGGCAGCGTCAGCGGGACGAGAATCGTGGTGAGAATCAAGGCGACGACCGCAAGCGGCGCGTCGAGCCCGATGAGCATCGCGATGGCGACGGAGGCGAAGATCGGCGTCGTCATGGGCGCGAGCGCGAGCGCGGTGCCGAGCGCCGGCGGCAGGTCGAAAAGCCGGACGGCGCCCGCGACCAGGGCGGGACAGGCAAGCAGCAGCCACGCCAGGACCGCGATCCCGAGTCCGGGACGCCTTCCGTAGCCCCTCACCGCACCCCATTCGAGGCGGAGGAAGGCGAGCGCCATGACCGTGAAAACGATGGGCGCGAGGGCGGGGCGAAGGAGGTGCGCAAGCGAGGGCCATGCGATGCCGACGAAGACTCCGCCGGCAAGGATGGGGGTCGCGCGGCCGGCAAGCCGTTCGAGCGCACGTCCGATCATCGCCTGCCGTTCATCGTGGTCTTGGAGGCCCGTCAACGGCGCATGCGGGATTGCGCGCTCCGGTCAATCGACTATCCTCCCCGGCGCCATGAGCGTAAAGCTGCCCGTGACCTACCGCGATGTCGTCCGCAAGGACTGGGTCGACTTGAACGGCCACATGAACGTGGCCTATTACAGCGTCGCCTTCGACCACGCGATCGACGGGTTCTTCGAGCTCCTCGGTGTCGGCTTCGTCGACATCGAGCGAACCGGCCGCACGATGTTCATGACCGAGATGCACGTCGTCTTTCGTCAGGAAGTCCATGAGGGGGCGCCGCTTCGCGCGTCCTCGCAGCTGCTCGGCTACGACACGAAACGCATCCACTTCATTCACTTCCTCCATCACGACACGGACCACTTTCTCTCGGCCACCTGCGAGTTCATGAGCCTTCATGTCGACATGGCGACGCGCCGGGCGACACCCCTCGCCACGGAGACGCTGGTCCTTCTCGACCGCATGAAGCGCGAGCATGACGGGCTGCCCTGGCCGGTCGAAGCGAGCCGCGCCATCAGCCTCGCGGCCAAGCGCTCCGCGTGATGATGGCCCGGGCGCGCGGATGGTGGGGGCTTTCCGGCATGGCGGCGGTCATGCTTCTTGCCTCGACGGCCCGTGCGGATTGCACGGACTCGGCGGCGCGCGACGTCGACTGGCGGCGGTGCCGGCTGGATCAGAAGGTGCTCCAGGACATCGACTTGACCGGCGCGCATCTTCACGACGCGAGCTTCGTGCGGGCCGATCTCTCCGGCAGCGATCTCTCGCAGGTCGATGCCTATCGCGCCAAATTCATCAGCGCCAAGCTCGATCGCGTCAAGCTCGAGAATGCCCGGCTGACCGAGGCCGATTTCACCAAGGCCGATCTCGCGGGCGCGAGTTTGCGCGGCGCCGATCTGCAGCGCGCCCGGTTCTTCCAGGCCAGTTTGCGTGGCGCCGATCTCACGGGCGCGCATCTGACGGGGGCCGATCTCACGCGGGCGGATCTCAGCGGCGCCGTGTGGATCGACGGCCAGAAGATTTGCGCCGAAGGGTCGATCGGCCAGTGCAATTGAAACCGGGCAATTGAAACCGG
>JBGPGW010000046.1:0-16361 GCA_041484095.1 Alphaproteobacteria bacterium
GCCGCTCACCATGTTTCTCACACCCCGCGGCGAGCCGTTCTGGGGCGGCACCTACTTCCCGCCGACGGCCCGTTACGGACGGCCTGGATTCAAGGATGTTCTCCAGCGCGTTTCACAGACGTATCGCGACAAGCGTGATGCCATCACACAAAGCGTCACTGCGCTGAATGGCGGGCTGAAGAGTCTCTTCGAATTGCCCAAAGGCGGCCCGCTTGTCGCCGATGTTGCAGACCGCGTCGCCGACCGCCTCGTTCAAGATATCGACATGGATCTCGGTGGATTCGGCACCGCACCCAAATTTCCGCAGCCGAACATCTTCGAGCTTCTATGGCGCGCCTATCGCCGCACTGGCAATCCACGCTACCGCGACGCCGTCACCATTACGCTCGACCGCATGTGCCAGGGCGGTATCTATGACCATCTCGGCGGCGGTTTTTCCCGCTACGCCGTGGATGCCGAGTGGCTCGTCCCGCATTTCGAGAAAATGCTGTACGACAATGCGCAATTGATCGACCTCCTGTCGCTTGTCTGGCAGGAAACGCGAAGCCCTCTTTACCGCCAGCGCGTTGCCGAAACGATCGAATGGGCGCTTCGCGAGCTGCGTCATCCCGGGGGCGGGTTCTTCAGCTCTCTCGATGCGGATAGTGAGGGGGAGGAGGGTCGATTCTACGTCTGGACCGAAGAGGCGATCGACGCGCTCCTTGGCCCCGAAGCGCGCGCCTTCAGGGCCGCCTATGACGTCACGGCCGCCGGAAACTGGGAAGGCCACACGATCCTCAATCGCCGGCGCGCTCCCGTCCTCGGTGACGCGCCATTCGAGTCCCGTCTTGCCGATGCGCGCTCGACGCTCCTTCGCGCGCGCGCCAATCGCATCAGGCCCGGGCTCGATGACAAGGTTCTTGCCGATTGGAACGGGTTGATGATCGCCGCCCTGGCTAACGCCAGCGCCGTATTCCGCGAGCCCGCATGGATCGAGCATGCCGCACAGGCATTCGCCTTCATTCGCGAACACATGACCGAGGACGGGCGCCTCCGCCATTCCTGGCGCGACGGACAGCTGCGCCATCCCGCGACGATCGACGATTACGCCAATCTGTCGCGTGCGGCGCTCGTGCTGTTCGAGGTCACCGGTGAGCGGACCTATCTCTCAACAGCCGAGCAATGGGTCGCCGTCGCCGATGCGCATTACTGGGATTCGGAACAGGGGGCCTATTTTCTCGGCGCCGATGATACCCGGGACGTTCTCCTTCGCGTAAAATCCGCGCACGATCAGGCCGTTCCCTCCGGCAACAGCATGATGGTCGCTGTCCTGGCTCGCTTGTTCTATCTCACGGGGAAGCCGGACTATCGAGCGCGCGCCGACGCGACATTCAATGCGCTCTCCGGCGAGATCGCGCGCAACGTCTTTCCCCTCGCGACGCTCATCAACGCCCATTCTCTCCTGAATGCCGCGGTACAGGTCGTCCTCATTGGCGGAACGGAAGACCCCGGCGTGACGGAAATGCGGCAGGCCGTGTATGAGGTGTCTCTGCCGAACCGTATTCTTCAGGTCGTGAACACGGCCGGTGAATTTCCCATCGGCCATCCGGCCTTCGGTAAATCCGCCATCGATGGTCGGGCGACGGCCTATGTGTGCCGCGGCCCCGTATGCTCTCTGCCGATCACGGAGCCGGCCGCGCTCCGCGAAAACCTGCTTCATCCCGCGTCGTGACATGCCCTCGATCACTATCGACACTCCGCTTGGATTTCTCACAATCGTCGAGGAACACGGCAATATCACCGCGCTCTCGTCGACCGGACACGGCGAGTCCCGAGAGGCGGAATTGCTCCGATCGGCACGAGACCAGCTGCTGGCGTATTTCGAGGCTCGTCTACATCGGTTCGACCTGCCGCTCGCGCCCGCAGGCTCCCTGTTTCAACGCGCCGTTTGGAACGCCATGCTTCGAATCCCCCATGGACAGACGCGCTCCTATGGTGCGCTCGCGGCAGAGCTCGCGAGCACCGCGCGCTCGGTCGGCCAGGCTTGCGGCACGAACCCCATTCCCATCATCATTCCCTGCCATCGTGTCGTCGGTGCGACCGGCAAGATGATCGGCTATTCAGGATTTCGCGGCACGGCCACCAAGGAATTCCTTCTGGGCCTCGAGGGTGCGATCGCGCGGCCATTGCCCTTTGATATCGCGCGGTTTTGAATCACGGCGAACAATGAACAAGGAGACTGACGCATGCCCGATGTCACCATTGCCTCCGCCGATGGCGGTCAGTTTTCTGCCTATCTCGCGGCGCCGCCCTCCGGACGAGGCGCCGGGGTTCTGGTCATTCAGGAAATATTCGGCGTCAACAAAGTGATGCGTCGCATCGCGGACGATCTGGCGGCGCAAGGCTATCTCGCCATGTGTCCGGATATTTTTTGGCGGCAGGAGCCGGGAATTCAGCTCACCGACCAGACAGATGCCGAGTGGGCGCGTGCGTTCGAGCTCTTCAAGGGTTTCGACGAGATGAAAGGCGTCGCCGATCTCAAGGCATCGCTGACCTATCTCAGAACCATCCGGGGCTCGACGGGCAAGGTCGGCACCGTCGGCTATTGCCTCGGCGGCCGACTCGTCTACTTGATGTCGGCACGCTCGGACGCGGATTGCAATGTCAGCTTCTACGGTGTCGGGATCGAGAACAACTTGGACGAGGCCAAGACGATCCGCAAACCGACGATTCTCCACGTCGCGGAGAAGGATTCCTATGTTCCGCCTGCAGCCCAGGACAAGATCGGGCGCGCCCTTTTGAACCACCCGCATGTCACGATCCACACCTACGCCGGAATGGAACATGCATTCGCGCGCGTCGGAGGCAAGCATTACGACAAGGCCGCCGCCGATCTCGCGAACATGCGGACGAGCGCTTTCTTCCGCACGCACCTTGCCTAGCGCGCCACCCCTTCTCGAGGAGCGAATTCGATGACCAAAGCCATCCGAATGCACAAGGCCGGCGGGCCGGAGGTGCTGCAGTGGGAAGACGTTTCCGTCGCCAAGCCGGCGAAAGGCGAGGCCCTGATCCGGCACACGGCCTGCGGCCTCAACTACATCGACGTCTACCATCGCAGCGGCCTCTACCCCATCGGGGCCCTGCCGATAACGATCGGCATGGAGGGCGCCGGTGTCGTCGAGGCCATTGGCCCGGAGGTCACGGAAGTAGCCGTCGGCGATCGGGTCGCATATGCGTCCGGGCCGCTCGGCGCCTATGCCGAACAGCGGCTGATTCCCGCCAATCGGCTCGTACGCTTGCCCTCATCCATCTCCGATCGGCAGGCAGCCGCCATGATGCTGCAGGGCATGACCGTCGAATATCTCGTGCTGCGGACCTATCCGGTGAAGCGAGGAGACACCATTCTCGTTCACGCGGCCGCGGGCGGGGTCGGTCTCATTCTCTGCCAATGGGCGAAACATCTGGGTGCGACAGTCATCGGAACGGTCGGCTCAGACGAGAAAGCGGCGCTGGCTCGCACCCATGGCTGTGACCATCCGATTGTCTACACCCGCGAGAATTTTGCCGCCCGCGTGCGCGAGTTGACAGGGGGCGCCGGCGTGCCCGTCGTCTACGATTCCGTCGGCAAGGACACGTTCGACGCTTCGCTCGACTGCCTCAAGCCGCGCGGGCTTATGGTCAGCTTCGGCAATGCATCCGGCCCTGTCCCGCCGTTCTCGATTGCCGTTCTCGGCACAAAGGGCTCGCTCTACCTGACGCGCCCGTCGCTCGTGGCCTATACCGCCTCGCGCGAAGACCTGATGATGAGCGCCAAGGCCTTGTTCGACGTCGTCACGAAGGGTGTCGTGAAGATCGAAATCCGGCAAACCTACCCCCTCAAGGACGCGGCACAAGCGCACCGCGATCTCGAGGGCCGCCGCACGACGGGATCGACGATCCTCTTGCCCTGAACGCGCCGGCATGAAAAAGGGCGGCCACATATTCTGCGGCCGCCCATTTCCCGTAGCACGGAGAATTCAAGGCAATCAGGTATTCATCGCCTCGAAGAAATCCGCGTTGTTCTTCGACTGCTTGAGCTTGTCGACCAAAAACTCCATTGCATCCGTGACGCCCATCGGCATCAGGATCCGGCGCAGGACCCACATCTTCGACAGAATGCCCTTGTCGACGAGCAGTTCCTCCTTGCGCGTTCCCGACCGCGTGATGTCGATCGCCGGCCATGTCCGTCGATCCGACAGCTTCCGGTCGAGAATGATTTCCGAGTTACCGGTGCCCTTGAATTCCTCGAAGATGACTTCGTCCATGCGCGAGCCGGTATCAATCAGCGCCGTCGCAATGATGCTCAAAGAGCCGCCCTCTTCGATGTTTCGCGCGGCTCCGAAAAATCGTTTCGGCCGCTGCAACGCGTTGGCGTCGACGCCGCCGGTGAGCACTTTGCCGGAAGAGGGCACCACGGTGTTGTAGGCGCGCGCTAGACGCGTGATCGAGTCCAGCAGGATGACGACGTCGCGCTTGTGCTCGACCAGCCTCTTCGCCTTCTCGATCACCATTTCGGTGACTTGGACGTGCCGTGTTGCGGGCTCATCGAAGGTCGAGCTGATCACTTCGCCCTTGACCGAGCGCTGCATGTCCGTGACTTCCTCGGGACGCTCGTCGATCAGAAGAACGATCAGGTAGACTTCCGGATGATTCGCGCTGATGGAGTGGGCGATGTTCTGAAGCATCACCGTCTTGCCCGTGCGCGGCGGCGCGACGATGAGCGCCCGCTGACCCTTGCCAAGCGGTGAGATGAGATCAATCACGCGCGTCGTGAGATCCTTGCTCGTGGGTTTTTCCACCTCGAGCTTTAGCCGTCGTTCCGGATAAAGCGGCGTCAGATTGTCGAAGTTGATCCGATGGCGGACCTCTTCGGGATCGCCAAAATTGATCGTGTTGACCTTGAGAAGGGCGAAGTATCGCTCACCGTCCTTGGGCGAGCGGATCTGTCCTTCCACCGTGTCGCCGGTCCGGAGCCCGAAACGGCGCACCTGGCTCGGTGAGACGTAAATGTCATCGGGCCCGGGTAGGTAGTTCGCCTCGGGCGAGCGCAAAAACCCAAATCCGTCCTGGAGCGTCTCGAGCACGCCGTCGCCATGGATCGGGATTTCGTTTTCCGCGAGCTGCTTCAGGATCGCGAACATCATGTCCTGCTTGCGCAGGCTGCTCGCGTTCTCGATGCGCAACTCTTCGGCAAACGCCAGAAGCTCGCTTGGCGTCTTGCGCTTCAAGTCCTGAAGGAAAAGACCCTTGTCGTTAACGATTTGCAGATTCATGACGATATGGCCGCACGAGGCGTTTGAGATATGGGGGAGCGCTTCAAACCGAAGCCGACCCTGGTCCGGGGATCGCCCGTGCGAGCGAAGCGCCCGGACAGTAATCGACCAAGGAGAAGCGAAGGGGCAAGAACAACTGATTGGAATATAGGCGCTTCAGGGCTCGCTGCCAAGCCTATCGCCCAGGGAGCCCTTCGTCGCCGGGCTTTGGCCCCGTCAGAACGGCCGCACCACAACCAAAACCACAATCCCGATCATCAGCACCGTCGGAATCTCGTTCACCGCCTTGTAGAACTTGGCGGGGCGACGATTTTCGTCCCTCAGGAACCGCTTTCGCCAGAGGGCAAAAACATGATGCATGGCGGTTAGGAGCGCGACAAAACCGAGCTTCATATAAATCCAGCCGCTGGACCAATTGACCACCCCTGGAACGAATAACAAAGGAATTCCAAAGACATAGGTCGATATCATGGCGGGGTTCATGATGACGCGCAGCAGTCTTCGCTCCATGATCTTGAACGTCTCGGACTGCTGGCTGCCAGGAGCCGATTCGGCGTGATACGCAAAGAGCCGTGGCAGATAGAGGAGCCCCGCCATCCAGGCGATCACGCTGACGATATGCAGCGCCTTGATCCAGAAATGGGCGTTTTCCAACCACTCAACCATGGCCTGGGTCCTCGGCGCGACTAGCGGACACTGAGACACCCGCTCCGTTCGATGGGGCATAACCGCCCACCCCCGGCGGAGCATACCGTTGGCGCCGCCGCCAGCGTCCTGCGGACGATACCCGCCAGTGCAGCGATAAACGCGGGATCACTCGAAACCGTCGGTACGCGCACATAGCGCGGCACGCCGCACGTCTCCGCGTGCTTCCGATACTCGACATCGAGCTCGATGAGCGTTTCCGAATGCTCCGAGACAAACGCGACTGGCACGACGATCAATGGTACGCGATCGCGACCCGCGCGCGCGATCTCGCTTTCCGTCGAAGGGCCAATCCACTCGAGAGGACCCACCCGGCTTTGATAGCAGATGGTCCAATCGAGCCCGTCGATGCCGAGCGTGCGCACGACTGCGGCCGATGTCTGTTCGACCTGCCATTGGTAGGGGTCGCCTTGGGCAATGATCTTCTTTGGCAGCCCGTGCGCGGAAAAGAGAACCCGCGGCTTGCCCGACTGGGACGCGGACGCGTATGCGGTTCGAACGAGCCCTGCCAGCGCGGCAACCCACCCGTTTTCGATGGGATAGCAGCAGACCGTATAAGTTTGCGCGGAAAGCCCGACGCGCCGAGCCGCCGCGTGCCAATCGCGCACGGATGAGCCAGTGGTTGTCGTCGAGAATTGGGGGTAAAGCGGCATCAGGACGATCCGCTCGGGATTGAAGTCCTTCACCGCCTTTGCCGCGGCGTCGCTTCGCGGATGCCAGTAACGCATGGCGACGAACGCCTTGGCATCCGGCCCCAGAAGGTTGGAAAGCGAATCTGCTTGAGCCTGAGTGTTGGCAAGAAGTGGTGAGCCGCCGCCAAGCTGGACGTATATCTTTTTCGCCTTTCCCGCACGCAACGTTGCGATCAACCATGCGAGGGGCCAGCGTAATACCGCTGGCATGCCGAGAATCGCACGATCGCGAAACATGTTGAGAAGAAACGGGCGAACGTTCGGCAGACAATCGGGACCGCCGAGGTTGAAAAGGACGACCGCGGTCTTCGCCATTCCTAAGGCCGCCACGCACGAACGAAATTCGTTAGTTCTTGCACATGCTCAGGCGGCGTTCGTTGCATGATGCCGTGCCCGAGGTTGAAGACATGGGCGCCATTCGTGAACGCCCGAAGGATGGCATCCGCACTATCCCGCATCGCCTTACCGCCGCTCAGCAGCGCGACCGGATCGAGATTCCCCTGGAGTGTGCACCGGGGCAACAACGCCTTCGCCGCCCAGTCCAGAGGAACCATGCTATCAAGACTCACGCAATCAACGGCCGTTTCATCGACATAGCGCTCATATAGAACCCCCGCCCCCCTGGGAAAACCGATGATCGGAATACCCGGACAGCTGGCGCGAACCCTCTCAACAATCCAGCGGGTCGGCTCGATGACCCAGCGCAGAAATTGGTCGGCCGGCAGCACGCCAGCCCAACTGTCGAAAATCTGAACGGCATCCGCGCCAGCCTTAATCTGCGCCACGAGATAATCCGCTGTCGATTTAGAAATTATATCAATGAGCTGGGAAAACGTTTCCGGATCGCGATAGGCCCAGCTCTTGGCCTCCGTGAAATCCCGGCTCGATCCGCCTTCAACCATATACGTCGCGACAGTCCATGGAGCACCAGCGAATCCGATTAATGCCTTGCTGCCAGCGAGCTGGCCTCGGCATGTCGCGACAGTTTCCAATACTGGCGCCAATCGTTCCAAAACGTGGTCGGGTTTTAGCCCCATCACGCCCTGCCCGTCGCGAATCGGCGTCAGCCGAGGTCCTTCGCCCTCTTCGAAGGTGACGGAAACGCCGAGTGCGTGGGGAATAACGAGAATGTCGGAGAACAAAATCGCCGCGTCGAGATCGAACCGCTCGATCGGTTGCAACGTAATACGGGCCGCTAAAGCCGGAGAGTAGCAAAGATCCAGGAACGATCTGGCGTTCTGACGGATCTCACGATATTCCGGCAAGTACCGGCCCGCCTGGCGCATATACCACAACGGCGGTGGTTTGGTCGGATCGCCTTTCAAAGCGCGAATGAAATGCGGAACTTTTCTTGTGATTGTTGGCGTCATTACACTCGCTCTATGCACTCACCCACTACACTTAAGTAAGTATAAGTTACTTAAGTAGAGGTAGTAGTTGTACCAGGGAATCACGATGATGCTTTGTTTTCCGCGTATTGCCCCCAGGAATTCCACGATCCCGTCAGGAGAGGACAGCTATGTGCGTATGTCGCGGGAAGGGCGGGCTCGACATTGAATACAGTGAAACTATGCCCCATCAACATGCTGTGAGTATCGAGGATGATTCCTGCCGACGGCATTTTATCTCCGTGTTTCGATGCGGTGCAGCTTTGTTTTACAGATGGGGGTAAGGAGCCTGACGAAAACTGCCCGAACTGAGCAGATTCTCCCGGCATGGGATAACTGCATGCTTGTCCCCACTCTCCCGTAGTTATTCAATATGTCGGATGAAGACATTTCACCTTCACCTCGTGTCCGACTCGACCGGTGAGACTGTCGGCAACGTCGCACGCGCCGCTCTCGTCCAGTTCGAAGGTATCCGCGCGACTGAACATCTCTGGTCGATGGTGCGAACGGAACGCCAGCTCGAGAAAGTTTTGAACGCCATTACAGCCGAGCCCGGCATCGTCATGTTCACGATCGTCGACGAAAAGCTCCGCGAGAAGCTCCGACGGTCATGCGTGACACTGGATGTTCCCTGCGTTGCCGTGCTGGACCCGGTCATTGGCGCCCTTGCCGTTCATTTCGGAGAGGTCAGCAAGGGCCAGCCGGGCCGGCAGCATGCGTTGGATTCCGAGTACTTCGATCGTATCGAGGCCATGAACTTCGTCTTGACGCATGATGATGGCCAGGCCGTACGCGATCTCGACCAGGCCGATGTCATCTTGGTTGGCGTCTCCCGGACATCCAAGACCCCGACCTGTATATATCTCGCCAATCGGGGCGTGAAAGCCGCCAATGTTCCGATCGTGCCCGGCGGTCCCGTTCCCGGGGAGCTGTTGGCGGCACGTCGTCCGCTGATCGTCGGTCTCACCAACGATCCTCAGCGACTCGTCCATATTCGCCGGAATCGCCTTCGTATGATCAATCATCTGGCTGAGACGGAGTATGTCGACCTCGAATCCGTTCGGAGCGAGATCGACTTCGCGCGCCGCTTGTTCAACGAACACGGCTGGCCGATCATTGATGTCACGCGCCGATCGATCGAGGAAACGGCAGCCGCAATTATGCAGCTGCTTGCCGAACGTCAAGGTCGGCCGGCCTAGGGTGGAATGCTCAACGTGCGTGCGCCACAACAACCTCGCAGCAGCGGATATCCAACGGGCCCCGGCGCCCCAGCGCTGATCATCCTGGCCTCGACCAGCAAGACACGCGCCGATTTGCTGAAGGCTGCGGGGCTCGATTGCGTGATCGTGCCGCCGGGCGTCGACGAGGAGTCCGTGAAGTCGAGTCTGCGATCTCAGGGCGCCGATGGCGCCGCGGTCGCCGAGGCGCTCGCGGAACTCAAGGCGCTGAAGGTGTCGGCCCGCCACCGCGAGGCGTTGGTCGTCGGCGCCGACCAGGTTCTTCAATGCGAGGGTCGGCTGTACGACAAGCCGAATAACATCGCAGGCGCGCGCGACCAGCTCCGTGAGCTTCGCGGACGTTCTCATGAGCTACTTAGCTCGGTCGTTGTCGCGCGCGCTGACGAGAGGCTGTGGCATTACACGTCGCGGGCACGGCTGGTCATGCGGCCATTCAGCGACGAGTTTCTTGAAGACTACCTTTCCGTCGTCGGCGATGATGTCTGTCATTCCGTCGGGGGATATCGGTTGGAAGGCCGCGGCGTGCAACTCTTCGACTCCGTTGGCGGTGATTACTTCGCGATTTTGGGTCTGCCGCTTCTGCCTCTCCTTGATTTTCTACGCACGCATGGAGTCGTTCGATCGTGACATTGTCCGGTAAGGCGCGCGTCGCGGGTGTCATGGGCTGGCCGGTCGGCCATTCACGCTCACCGCGTCTTCATGGCTATTGGCTCGAGCACTATGGAATTGACGGCGCCTACGTCCCATTGCCCGTGAAGCCTGACGCGCTCGGCCGGGCGCTCGCCGCGCTCCCCGCCCTGGGATTTGCGGGAGTCAATCTGACCCTTCCACACAAGGAGACCGCCCTCAAGTTCTTGACGCGAATTGATCGCATGGCAGAGCGAATCGGCGCGGTCAACACGGTGACGGTCGAGCCGGACGGCGCGCTTTCGGGAAGCAACACGGACGCGTTTGGATTCATCGAGAACTTGAAGGCTGACGCGCCTCAGTGGCGGGCGGGCGACGGACCGGCCGTCGTGCTCGGCGCCGGCGGAGCGGCCCGCGCCGTTGGCGTGGCGCTACTCGAGGCAGGCGTCCCCGAAATCCACATTGCCAACCGGACGCATGATCGCGCCGAAGCGCTTGCGGCCGCACTGGATCCGCGATGTCACGCGGTCGGATGGTCGGACCGCGGGAAATCCCTCGGGAACATCAACCTGCTGATCAACACCACGAGCCTTGGGATGACCGGGCAGCCACCCCTCGATTTGGATCTGTCCCAGCTGCCGCCGAGCGCGATTGTGAACGACATCGTCTATGTCCCGCTTGAAACGCCCCTTCTTGCGGCCGCACGCAGGCGCGGAAATCCGGTTGTTGATGGCCTCGGGATGTTGCTCCATCAAGGCCGGCCCGGCTTCAAGGCATGGTTCGGCGTCGACCCGGACGTCACGACCGGGTTGCGTCGAGCGCTGGTCGAGGACCTGACCCGGTGAAACGCACGATCCGGCTTGGGCTGACGGGTTCGATCGGGATGGGAAAGTCGACAGCCTCCGCCCATCTTCGGCGCTTGGGTGTGCCCGTCTATGACGCGGACCGCGCCGTGCATCAGCTGTTCGCACGGGGCGGCGCCGCGGTCGAACCGGTTCGCGAGTCCTTTGCCGAAGCCGTTATCGATGGGGCGGTCGATCGCGCCCGCCTGGGCACGCTTGTCTTCGGCAATCCCGGACGACTCGCGCATCTCGAATCGATCGTGCATCCGCTTGTCCGCCGAAGCGAGATACGCTTTCGCCGGCGCGTCGGCGCGCAGCGAAAGCCGCTCGCTGCGTTCGACGTCCCGCTCCTGTTCGAAACCAAGGGACAGGGGCGCTACGATCTTACAGTCGTCTTGTCCGCACCCGACTTCGTTCAGACCGCCCGCGTGCTCGGGCGGGCGAACATGACGGCGGAGCGGCTGGCCACAATCCGCGCCCGGCAGGTCTCGAACATCGAGAAGCGGCGGCTGGCCGATTTCGTGATCCCGACAGGATTGGATCGGCGATTGACGTTGCGCCGCTTGGCAGGAATCGTCAGATTCTTCCGGGGTCCGCGCGGTCTTCGGTGGCTGAAAGCAACGCGCGCCCGGACGAGGAGGCCGCGATGCGTGAGGTGATTCTCGACACCGAGACAACCGGTCTCGATCCCGAATCGGGCCATCGCATCGTTGAGATCGGCTGCCTTGAGCTGGTCAACCACATGTCGACGGGGCGGACATTCCAGCGCTATCTCAATCCGGAGCGCGATGTGCCGGACGGGGCGTTTGAAGTCCACGGCCTCAGTACAGAATTCCTCGCGGGACATCCGGTTTTTTCTGCGATATGCGACGAATTTCTCGCCTTTATCGACGATTCACAGCTTGTGATTCACAACGCCGCCTTCGACCTTGGCTTCGTCAATGCCGAGCTTCGCCGCGTCAATCGCGCGGCCGTGCATCCATCACGCGCAATCGACACCGTGGAGTTGGCGCGGCGCAAGTTTCCGGGTGCGCAGGCGAGCCTGGATGCCCTGTGCCGGCGCTTCGGCGTCGACAATTCCGGTCGAACCAAACATGGCGCGCTGTTGGATGCGGAACTCTTGGCGGAGGTGTATCTCGAGCTCATTGGCGGCCGGCAACCCGGATTGGAGTTGGCGGCGGCCCAAACCGCGGCCGCGGTAGAGGCAGAAAGCCACACGCGGCGGCCGCCGCGCCCCCATGCGCCAAGCGCCGAAGAACTGGCGGCTCACGCGGAGCTGCTTTCGCGTCTCAAGGAACCGATCTGGCGCTCGTGATTGTTTGGAGGCCTTTGGCCATCACGGCTGTCCGCCCGCAGGCGATTCGAACTTCTGCCGATAGAGCGCGACGAAGTCGATTGGTTGAATCAGCAGAGGTGGAAATCCGCTGTCGCGGGTCACATCGGCGACGACGTTGCGCGCAAAGGGAAAAATCAGGCGCGGGACTTCGATGAGAAGAATTGGTTGGAGTGATTCGCGCGCCACCCCCGACAGCTGGAAGACCGCCGCGTAGGTAAGTTCGACCACGAAGACGACCTGATCATCAGTCTTGGCTTCCGCGTTGATCGCCAGAACGACCTCATAATCGTCCGCCTGGGACAGCGGTTTCGCCGTCACATCGATGTTGACCGTTACTTGCGGCGCCTGTTTCAGAGCTTGGAAAATTTCGGGCGCACGCGGATTTTCGAACGAAAGATCTTTTATGTATTGCGTCTTGAGAAGAAGCGATTGCGCTGCCGCGGGAGAAGTCGGTGCGTCGACCATCGTGTATCGCCCTCGTGCTGGCTGTCCTACCGATATGCGAAGAGGCTCGGCTCGCGTGATGGCTAACACGCGCGCCCAACGGACGGCAATGTCTGACTAGGATTTGACCAATCCCGGCGGCGTCGGCACGCCGGCGAAGGGTTCGGCGATGGGTTCGGCCGTGGGGTCGAAAGGGATTGTCTCGCTGTTGCCGACCGTGACGCCCGTAAGACCGCGAATGAAGCCCCAGTGAGTCACGACGAGAACGTCGGGCCAATCCGGTATCGCCCGCATCGCTGCGCGGAAGCGATGGCAACGCGCGAGGAGCTGTTCTTGCGTTTCCTGATGCACCCACCAGCGTTTCGGCAGGTGCGCGAAATCGAATTGGGGCCACCGGACGGCCAGCTCATGGCTTTCCGTTCCGATGTCGCAAACGAATGCGGCCCGTTCGCCGACCACGGGATCGATGGTCACGGGCATGCCAAGCGATTCGTTGATGATGGTGGTGGTCTCCAAGGCGCGCGTGTAGGGACTTGTGATGATTCGGCGGATCTTCCGGCTTCGTAGGATCTCGGCGGTTTGGCGGGCCTGGCTATGTCCGAGCTCCGTCAGTTGAGGATCTTCGATACCGGGGTCCACACGCGTGACCGCATAGGACACGTTGAACAGGGATTGGGCGTGGCGAAGCAATATCATCGGCTCAGTCCTCTGGCCCCGGGCAGTGCGCCGCCCTTTGGGGCCCCATGCCCGTCGGAGGCGTCCGCCGTCCTGCGGGAACGGGAGAGTTCACCCGTCATAATGTGGCGCATGGCAGCGAGGCTATCCATTCCTGTCCCGGGGTAAGCTGTGCTTGTTCTTTGCGGAACCAGCCATTATCTACAACAGGAGAGCGGATTGGCTTTGCTCGTGCGGCGGCTGTTTAGCCCACCACGGCAAAGCCGTCCAGTCGGGCACCGCCGCCTTAGGCGGCCCTCCACCGGCGATGGGCATGGGCGATAGTTTTCAGTTCATCGACATCATCTTTTTCGCGATGGTTGCAGCGTTTTTGGTGCTGCGCCTGCGAAGCGTGCTTGGGCGGCGCACGGGCACAGAGCAACCGCGCCCGGACCCTCTGCGCCGTGACCAGGCCGAAATAACCGCCGACAGACGTCCCGAACCTCCGACCCGGCCGCCGGCGGAGCCCTCTGCTGCAAGTCCGGTGGGCCCGGAGGCTTCGGGCTTGACGCAAGTCAAACTTGCCGATCGGACGTTCGAGCCCGCGGGCTTTGTTTCCGGGGCGCGCAAGGCCTTCGAGATGGTCGTTGCGGCCTTCGCGACCGGAAATCGCGACCAGCTCCGGACGCTTTTGAGCAACGAGGTATTCGACAATTTCTCGGCGGCGATCGATTCCCGTGAAAAGAACGGTGAGACGCTCGAATCGAAGCTAGTACGAATCGCCTCGGCGGACATCGTGGATGCCGAGCTCCGTGATCGGACCGCTTTCGTGACCGTGAAGTTCGTGACCGAGCAAATCAATGTGACGCGCGACAAGGCCGGGAATGTCGTCGAAGGCGATCCGGCCCAGGCAAGCGATGTGACGGATATCTGGACATTCGCCCGCAATACCCAATCACGTGATCCCAACTGGACACTTGTCGAGACGCGCAGCCCGATTTGATGGCGTGCGTTCGATTGCTGCCGCCTTCGTCTTGGCGGGAGGCATCGCGGCTTGTGCGCCGTCCCCATCAAGCACACCATCGGCGGCGTCCGAGCCTTTTCTGGTTCCGGTCCAGTTCATGTCTTTGCCGGGTTGGGGCGATGATGCCCATGGCGAGGGATTAGCGGCTTTTCGCCGGTCTTGTTTGGTTCTGGAGTCCATGCCGGCTGATCGGCCGATCGGGCCGAACGGCATGGCAGGCCGCGCATCGGATTGGCAACCCGTCTGTGCGGCGGCGCGCAGCAGCGACGATCATGCTGCGAAGGCCTTCTTCGAGCAGCGCTTCCGCGCGTTCGCCGTCACGAATGGCAGCCAGAAGAGCGGCTTGTTCACGGGATATTACGAGCCTGAGCTGCGCGGGACGCGCATCCGGAGCAATGCCTTTCCCGTGCCGCTCTATCGTCGCCCCCCCGATCTTGTGAGCGCCGATCCCGGCTCATCGATCGACGGCGGCGGTACGCAGCGCCCGGCAGGCCGAAAGGTTCAAGGCCGGATCGAGCCCTACCAGGATCGGGCCGCCATCGAATCGGGGGCGCTTGCAGGACAGAATCTCGAATTGCTCTGGGTGCAGGATCCGATCGAAGCCTATTTCCTCCAGGTCCAGGGCTCCGGCCGGATTCGTTTGGATGACGGGCGAATCCTTCGCGTGGGCTATGCCGGAGACAATGGCCAGCCCTATGTGTCGATCGGCCGCATCTTGATCGAGCGCGGCACGTTCACTGCCGCCGAACTGACCATGGAAACGCTGAAGACATGGCTTCGAAAGCACCCCGGCGAAGCACAGGCATTGATGCGGCAAAATCCGCGCTATGTGTTTTTCCGGATTCTCGACGGCGCGGGACCGATCGGCGCAAGCGGCGTCGCCCTTACGCCGGGGCGGAGCCTCGCGATCGATCCCGGCCATCTCCCGCTCGGCGCGCCCTTGTGGCTCGACACGACGTGGCCGGGTGAGCCCGGGAAGGCCTTGCGCCGCCTCGTGGTTGCCCAGGACACGGGAGGGGCCATCAAAGGGGCCATTCGAGGAGACGTCTTCTGGGGTGCCGGCTCCGAGGCCGAGCGTCGGGCTGGAACGATGCGTGAAACCGGGCGCTATTACCTTTTGTTGCCGGAGAATGTAGCCCGCAGAATCTCACCCGCGAGCTAGCCTGGACTTGCTTTCGGCGCTATCCCCCCGCATTGTTACGCACGCGGCCCCGGACCCGTTCCGGGAACAATAGTCAAATGAATCAAAGATTTATATGAGCCCTGCGGGAACTAAACCGAAGGTCGGGCTGTTCGTGACCTGCCTTGTCGACCTGTTTCGGCCGAGCGTCGGCTTCGCGGCCGTCACGCTGCTTGAGCGGGCGGGCTGCGTCGTTGAAGTCCCCGCCGGCCAGACCTGCTGTGGTCAGCCGGCCCATAATTCGGGCGACGCGCCTGACACGCGGGCCATCGCAACCCAGGTCATCACGCTGTTCGAGCGCTATGACTACACCGTCGTGCCGTCTGGATCATGCGGCGGCATGATCAAGAAGCACTATCCCGCGTTGTTCGGCAACGATCCCGCAATGCGGGCCAGAGCCGAGGCGCTCGCGGCGCGGACCTTCGAACTCGTGTCGTTTCTGAGGGACATTCTCGGGGTCGATCGCGTTGACGCACGCTTCGACGGCGCGGTGACATACCACGATTCGTGTTCGGGCTTGCGTGAGCTGGGCGTGAAAGACCAGCCGCGGCATCTGCTCCATTCGGTGTCGGGTCTGCGCATCGTCGAGGCGGCCGACACCGAGGCATGCTGTGGCTTCGGCGGGACGTTCTGCGTGAAGTATCCCGAGATTTCGGACCGCATGGTCCTGG
This sequence comes from Alphaproteobacteria bacterium, assembly GCA_041484095.1. GTDB lineage: Bacteria > Pseudomonadota > Alphaproteobacteria > CADEGL01 > CADEGL01 > JBGPGW01. The sequence continues at coordinate 16,093 of JBGPGW010000046.1, forward strand.
ACAAGGTGAACGCCCTTCGCGCGACGAACGCGGGCACGGTGCTCGCGGGCGATATGGGATGCCTCCTCAACATCGCGGGCAAGATGAGCCGGCAAGGCTGCGGGATGCGCGTGCGCCACGTGGCGGAGATCCTGGCCGGCATGGCCGATGATCCCGCAATCGGCGAGCCAGCCGGCAAGGATTGATCCAGTGGACGTATCGAGCCCGTCCTTCAAGGAAAACGTCCGCGGAGCGCTCGGCAATCAGGGGCTGCAGAAGGCGCTCGCCCA
>JBGPGW010000047.1:0-16328 GCA_041484095.1 Alphaproteobacteria bacterium
ACTTCATCGATTGTCTCGAGTTGTTCCTCGCGGATGACGAAACCCAGGGCATCGTCATGATCGGCGAGATCGGCGGCGCCGCGGAAGAAGACGCGGCCGCGTTCCTCAAGTCGCACAAGCGCCGGAAGCCCGTGGTCGGATTCATCGCGGGTCGAACCGCCCCGCCCGGCCGCCGCATGGGCCATGCGGGCGCGATCATTTCCGGCGGACGCGGCGGGGCCGACGACAAGATCGAGGCCATGCGCAGCGCCGGGATCACGGTCGCGGATTCGCCGGCTCTGCTCGGCGCGGCCATGCTCGACGCCCTCAAGGGCAAATCGCGCTAGCGCACGGGTCGGCAAGTGAGCCACGAGGCATCGTCATGACGGCGAATCCCGAAGCCATCCTGAATAGCGGCAACACGACGTTCGTCGCGCAGCTCTATCAGCGCTATTTGAGCGATCCCTCGTCGGTCGATCCGAGCTGGACCGCATTTTTCGGGGATCTCGACGACGACGCGCGCGCCATCCTCTTGGACCTTCGCGGTGCCAGTTGGGCGCCGCGCGAGACCGCCGTCATCGGCGCCAATGGCGGCGCGGCGAAACCCGCCGAGGCGCCCGTGTCGGCGGATGCGATTCGCGCGGCGGCAGTCGAAGCGATTCGCGCCCGCGTCCTGGTGCGGTCCTATCGCGTGCGCGGCCATCTCGAGGCGCAGCTCGATCCGCTCGGTATCGCCGGCGGCAAGACCTATCCGGAGCTTGATCCGAAGACCTATGGTTTCACCGAGGCCGATCTCGACCGGTCGTTCTATGTCGACAATGCGCTCGGTCTCGACTATGCGCCGCTCCGGACGATCTATGCGCGTCTGCGCGAAGTCTATTGCGGCACGATCGGCGTCGAGTACATGCACATCCAGGAGCCCGAGCAGCGGACCTGGATCATCGAGCGCATGGAAATGGCGAACAGCCGGCCTCAACTGCCGGTCGAGGAGAAGCGCTGGATTCTCGAGGAACTGACGCTCGCCGAGACCTTCGAGCTGTTCCTCGACAAGAAGTTCACGGGAACCAAGCGCTTCGGCCTCGAAGGCGGGGAATCGACGATCCCGGCCATGAAGGCCATCATCCGCCGCGGAGCCGAGACCGGCATCGACGAGGTTGTCATCGGCATGGCGCATCGCGGCCGCCTCAACGTTCTCGCCAATGTCATGGCCAAGCCGTTTCAGGCGATCTTCTCAGAATTCGAAGGCAACATCGCCCATCCCGACGACGTCCAGGGCTCGGGCGACGTCAAATATCACCTCGGCACATCGTCGGACCGCGAATTCGACGGCCGGAAAGTGCACCTTTCCCTCACCGCCAATCCCTCGCACCTCGAAGCGTCCGACCCGGTCGTCATCGGCAAGGTACGCGCGAAACAGATGCAGCGCGGCGAGCTCGAGCGCGCGCGCGGGCAAGTCATGGGCTTGCTCCTGCACGGGGATGCGGCCTTTGCAGGCCAGGGCATCGTCGCGGAAGTGCTCGGCTACTCCGACCTCAAGGGCTATCGGACCGGCGGCACGATCCACCTCATCATCAACAACCAGATCGGCTTCACCACATCGCCCTCCTACGGGCGGTCCACGCCCTATTGCTCGGACATGGCGAAGGCGGTCCAGGCGCCGATCTTCCACGTCAACGGCGACGACCCGGAAGCCGTCGTCCGGGTCGCGCGCTTGGCCATGGATTTCCGGCAGGCCTTCCAGAAGGACGTCGTCATCGATCTGTTCTGCTATCGCCGTCACGGACACAACGAGGCGGACGAGCCGAGCTTCACCCAGCCACTCATGTATCGGACCATCGCGGCGCATGCGACGACGCGGCGGATGTATGCGAAGCGCTTGGTTGACGAAGGCACGATCGCGGCAGCGGATGCGGACGCGATGGTCGCGGCGCGGAACGCCGAATTCGAGCGCGCCTTCGAGGCCGCCAAGACCTACAAGCCCAACAAGGCCGACTGGCTCGAGGGTCAATGGTCCGGGCTCAAAGTGGCCGAAGGAGAGGATCGGCGCGGCGAGACCGCCGTGCCGCTCGACGTTCTGCGCGAAGTCGGCCGGCGGGCATGCGCGGTGCCCGAGGGTTTCAACGCCAACCGGAAGCTGCTGCGCGTGTTCGGTGTGCGCCTCAAGGCCATCGAGTCCGGCGAAAGAATCGACTGGGCGACGGGCGAGGCGCTGGCATTCGGGACGCTGGCCGTCGAGGGCACGTTTGTTCGCCTGTCCGGGCAGGATTGCGGTCGCGGCACCTTCTCGCAGCGCCATGCCGTGGTCGTCGATCAGGACACGGAGGCGCGCTACGTTCCGCTTGCCCATATTCGGGACGATCAGGCGATGGTCGAGGTCATCGACAGTCCGTTGGCCGAGTTCTCCGTGCTCGGGTTCGAGTACGGCTACAGCCTGGCCGAGCCCCACGTCCTCGTCTTGTGGGAGGCGCAGTTCGGCGACTTCGCGAACGGCGCCCAGGTCATCACCGATCAGTTCATCGCGAACGGCGAATCGAAGTGGCTGCGGATGTCGGGGCTGGTGATGCTCCTCCCGCACGGCTTCGAGGGTCAGGGACCGGAGCACTCCTCGGCGCGTCTCGAGCGCTATCTCCAGCTTTGCGCCGAAGACAACATCCAGGTCGTCAATTGCACGACTCCCGCCAATTATTTTCATGCGCTTCGCCGTCAGGTGCGCCGCGACTTCCGCAAGCCGCTGATCGTGATGACGCCGAAGTCGCTGCTGCGCCACAAGCTCGCGGTCTCGAAGCTCGAGGCGATGGGGCCCGATACGACGTTCCATCGCATCTTGTGGGACCGGGGCGATCCCGATCCCGATGCGGCGATCAAGCGCGTCGTCCTCTGCTCCGGCAAAGTCTATTACGATCTCGTCGAGACGCGGCAGGCGCAGGGCCTCCACGGCACCTATGTGCTCCGCGTCGAGCAGCTCTATCCGTTTCCCGCGGCCGTCCTTGCCAAGGAACTCATGCGCTGGCCGGATGCGGAGATCGTGTGGTGCCAGGAGGAGCCGAAGAACATGGGCGCCTGGACATTCGTCGCCCCCCGTCTTGCCGAGGTCCTGGCCGAGGCCAAGATGCGGGCGAGGCAGGTGCGCTACATCGGCCGGCCCGAGGCGGCCTCGACCGCGACCGGAAGCGCCAAGCGGCACGCCGCCGAGCAGCAGGCGCTGGTGATGGAAGCATTGACCCTCTCAATGACACCGGCCATCGAGGCCGGAGGAGCGTAACGGTCATGGCGATGGAGATCACAGTCCCGCCGCTCGGCGAATCGGTCACCGAGGCGACGGTCGCGCGCTGGTTCAAGTCCGTGGGCGATCATGTCGCCTTGGATGAGCCGGTGGTCGAACTCGAAACCGACAAGGTCACGATCGAGGTGAATGCGAAGTCGGCAGGCACGCTGTCGGAGATCCGCGCCGCCGAAGGAGAGAACGTGGCCGTGGGCACGCTCTTGGGCCTCATCGGCGAGGGCGGGATCACGCTGCCCGCCGAAGGGCAGGCGAAGGCGGCGAAGCCGGCGGCACCCGTCACAGCACCGGCGCCCGCCGCCGAATCCATTGCGCCATCGGTCCGCCGGCTCATCGAAGAGAACAAGCTCGATCCCGGAAAGATCCCCGCCTCCGGCAAAGATGGCCGCCTCACGAAGGGTGACGTGTTGAGCTATCTCGAAACCCAGGCGAAGCCCGCAGCACCCCCACCGGCGGCGGCCACCCCGCCCGTGGCGGCCAAGCCGGCCCCGCGTCCGGCGGGCCCGCGCGAAGAGCGCGTGCGCATGACGCGCCTCAGGAAGCGCGTGGCGGAACGGCTCAAGGAAGCGCAGAACACCGCCGCCATGCTCACCACCTTCAACGAGGCGGATATGGGCCGGGTGAACGAGGCGCGTACCCAGTACCGCGACAGTTTCGAGAAGCGGCACGGCGTCCGTCTCGGCTTCATGTCGTTTTTCGTGAAGGCCTGCATCGTCGCGCTCAAGGAGTTCCCCGCCGTCAACGCGGAGATCGACGGCGACGAGATCGTCTACAAGAACCACTACGACATCGGCGTCGCGGTCGGCACGCCGCAGGGATTGGTCGTGCCCGTGCTGCGCGATGCGGATGCGATGAGCTTCGCCGACATCGAACGCACCATCGCGGAGCTGGGCAAGAAGGCCCGCGACGGCAAGCTCACGATCGAGGATCTCACCGGCGGGACCTTCACGATCTCGAATGGCGGGATTTACGGCTCGCTTCTGTCGACGCCGATCCTCAACCCGCCGCAATCGGGCATTCTCGGCATGCACAAGATCGAGGCGCGGCCGGTCGTGATCGGCGACAAGATCGAGGCGCGGCCGATGATGTATCTGGCCCTGTCCTACGATCACCGCATCATCGACGGGCGGGAGGCGGTGGGCTTCCTCGTCCGCGTCAAGGAATGCATCGAGGATCCGCAGCGGATCATGCTGGCGATGTAAGGGTGATCGCGGATAGCGTGATCCGCAAAGGGAGCAGGCAATGAGCGAGACCTTCGACCTCGTCGTGATCGGCGGGGGCCCGGGCGGTTACGTCGCGGCGATCCGGGCGGCGCAGCTTGGCATGTCGGTTGCGTGCGTGGAGAAGCGGACGACCCTCGGCGGCACGTGTCTCAACATCGGCTGCATTCCTTCGAAGGCGCTGCTGCAGTCTTCCGAGAAATATTCCGAGGCCAGGCACGGTTTCGCCCAGCACGGCATCAAGCTCGGCGGGATCGAGCTCGATCTCGCGACGATGATGGCGCGCAAGGACAAGGTCGTCGGCGACCTGACCAAGGGTGTCGCCTTCCTCTTCAAGAAGAACAAGATCACCCATGTCGCCGGAATCGGCACGATCGGCGCCGTGGGCGAAGTGACGGTGAAGCCGGCCGACGGCAAGGGTGATGCACGGGTCCTTAAGGCCAAGCGCATCCTCATCGCGACAGGCTCGGATTCGATGCCGCTGCCCGGCATCACGGTCGATGAGGCGCGGGTCGTGACGTCGACCGGCGCGCTCGCGCTCGCCAAGGTGCCGGAGCGGCTCCTCGTCATCGGCGCCGGTTATATCGGGCTCGAGATGGGGTCCGTCTGGGGACGGCTGGGCTCGAAAGTCACTATCGTCGAGTTTCTCGACCGCATCACGCCGGGCATGGATTTCGAAATCAGCCAGCAGTTCCAGCGCGTGCTGACGAAGCAGGGCATGAATTTCCGCCTCGGCACCAAGGTGACGAGCGCGAAGCCGAACGGCGCGGCGGTCACGGTCGGGATCGAGCCCGCGAAAGGCGGCCCGTCCGAGACGATCGAGGCCGACGTGGTCCTCCTCGCGATCGGGCGCCGCCCCTACACCGAGGGCCTTGGTCTCGATGCGATCGGCGTCGCGCGCGATGGCCGCGGCTTCATCACGACGAACGAGAATTTCGAGACAAGCGTGCCCGGAATTTTTGCCATCGGCGACGTCCGCCCCGGCCCCATGCTCGCGCACAAGGCCGAGGATGAAGGCGTCGTCGCGGTCGAGATCATGGCGGGAATCAAGGCGCATGTGAATTACGACGCCATCCCCGGCGTGGTCTACACCTGGCCCGAGGTCGCTGCGGTCGGCAAGACCGAAGAGCAGCTCAGGGATGCCAAGATCGAGTACAAGGTTGGCAAGTTTCCGTTTCTCGCCAACAGCCGCGCCCGCGCGAATGCGGAGACGGACGGGTTGGTCAAGATCCTGGCCGATGCCAAGACCGACCGGATCCTGGGGGTCCATATCCTCGGGCCCGACGCCGGCACGGTGATCCATGAATGCGCGATCGCGATGGAGTTCGGCGGCTCGGCCGAGGACATCGCGCGAAGCTGCCATGCGCACCCGACCCTGAACGAGGCCGTGAAGGAAGCGGCCCTCGCCGTCGCAGGCCGGCCGATCCACGTCTAGGCCCGCGGTCCGGGCGCCTCCGTCTCGGGGGCGTCGCGCGTGACGCAAGACAAATCCCGGTCGTTTTGCCGGCCCCATCTGTCTCTGCTATCCAGATGCGTCATGTCCGAGCGCTTGCCGCCGTACCGTGCTCCTGACCCGCCCGTGCGCCGGCGCAACTGGCTGGTCTTCGGCCTCGGCTGGATCTTTCTCGGTCTCGGCCTGGCTGGGCTCTTCCTGCCGGCGCTTCAGGGCGTGCTGTTCCTCGCGGTGGGCCTGGTCCTGCTCTCGCGGGAGGCGGCATGGGCACGGCGATTGCGCGAGTGGCTTTTCGCACGATTTCCCGCGCTGCGCACAAGGGCCCGCCGGGCGGAGGCCTCCGTGAGAGCGCTGTTGATGCGGGGGCGCCGAAGACGTAACAACGGCTGATGACCGGCCGTTCCCTCGTCGTGGCGATGTGTGTCGCCCATGTCTTCAGTCTCGTGGGCATCGGCACGTTCCCGTCGCTTCTGCCGATCTTCTTTGACGTGTGGGGCCTCACCAACACCGAGGCCGGCTGGATCAGCGGCATCTATTTCGGCGGCTACGCGCTGGCCGTGCCGGTCCTCGCCAGCCTGACGGACCATATCGATTCCCGGCGGGTCTATCTGGCCTCGGCCGCCTTGGGCGGCATAGCACTCGCCGGTTTCGCGATTTGGGCCGACGGCTTTTGGACGGCCATCGCCTTTCGCGCGCTTGCCGGCATCGCACTCGCCGGTACCTACATGCCCGGCCTCAAGATCCTGACCGACCGCGTGACGGGGGCGGAGCAGTCGCGCCTCGTCGCGTTCTACACCGCGAGTTTCGGCATCGGGTCGAGCCTGTCGATCTGGCTCGCGGGCGCGATGGCCAGCGCGTTCCCATGGCGCTGGGCGTTCGCCGTCGCGGCGCTCGGCTCGGTGTTCGCGATCCTCGTCGTCGTCCTGACGGTGAGGCCCCATGTGGTGACCCGCGCCGACGGATCGGTTCGCTGGCTCGATTTCCGGCCGGTGCTCGCCAACCGGCGCGCGATGGGGTTCGTCCTCGCTTACGGCGCGCATTGCTGGGAGCTGCTGGGGTTCCGGTCATGGATCGTCGCCTTCCTCGTCTTCAGCGCGAGTCTGCAGTCGGCGGGCGAGGCGCTGTGGAGCGCCACGACGGCGGCGGCGGCGATCAACCTTTTGGGCGTGCCGTCGAGCATCATCGGCAACGAGCTCGCCGTCCGTTACGGCCGGCGGCGGATGGCGATCGCCGTCATGCTGCTGTCGTCGGTGGCGGCGCTGGGGATCGGCTTCGCAGCACCCTTGCCCTACCTCGCCGTCGTTTTCCTGTTCGCGGTCTACGGCGTCCTCGTGACCGGGGAGTCCGCGACGATCACCGCCGGTTCGGTGGTCAACGCCTATGAGGGGCAACGCGGCTCCACCATGGCGATGCATTCCTTCGTCGGCTTTCTCACCTCGTTTCTCGGCCCGATCGCGTTCGGCGCCGTGCTCGATGCGAGCGGCGGCAACGAGAACACGTTCGCCTGGGGGCTGGCGTTCGCGGCCATGGGCGCAGGCGTCGTCCTGGGGCCGGTCGCGCTGATGGTGCTCACGCCGCGCGATGCGTCGCGCCGCCAGGCCGCGTGAGATAGGATCGGTGCGACACATGCGCGATCTCGACGACTCGCTCCTTGAACGCCTCAACCTCCGCCGCGTCCCCGGCACGACGCGCTACGAGATCATCGTGCCCGAGTTCGCGAACATCGCGAGCGACACCGTCGGGTACTGGGCCCGCCACGGCAGGGCCGCGCATGACGCGATCGTGTACGAGCATCGGGACGGCCGCATCGACCGGTTGAGCTATGCCGAACTTGACGCGCGCGCGGGCCGGTTCGCGCGGAACTTGTCCGAGCGCGGCATCAAACGCGGCGATGTCGTGGGCATCCACACCGGCGCGCGGATCGAAACGGCGATCGTCCATCTCGCGGTCTACAAGCTCGGCGCGATCGCCGCGACCATCTCGCAACTTTGCGGACCCGATTCGCTGCGCCATATTCTCAACGACAGCGGTGCTATGGCGCTCGTGACCGAGGACACCGTGTGGGCGCCGTTGCGGACGCTCCGCAGGGACTGCCCCAAGCTTGTTCACTGCATCGTGGTCGGGACGCCCGCGGCCGATGAGATCGCCTTTCCCGAGATGCTCGCAGGATCGGCCGTCTTCGAGCCCGTCCGAACGCGCGCCGAGGATCCCGCGCTTCTCATCTATACCTCCGGGTCGACCGGCTTGCCCAAGGGCGTCTTGCACGGGCATCGCATTTTGCACGCGTACAAGACGAGCCTCTCGCTGTTCTTCAACATCGAGTTGCAGGACCCGGACCTCGTGTTCTGGACTCCGGCCGATTGGGCGTGGATCGGCGGCCTCGTCGACGTGGTCTATCCCGCCTGGGCGTACGGGCACGTCATCGTGGCCTCCCAGCACCGCTTCGATCCCGAATGGGCGCTCGGTTTCATGGCGAAGCACGGGGTGACGCATTCGCTCCTCACGGCGACGGGGTTAAAGCGCATCGCGCAGATCGCAGCACCGCGCGAACGGTGGCCGGCCTTGCGTCTTCGAACCATCTTCACGGGCGGGGAGGCGTTGCAGGGGGAGACGCTCAACTGGCTCAATACCGAGCTCGGCATCGTTTGCAACGAAGGTTACGGCACCTCCGAGGTCAATCACATGATCGGCAACTGCCAGGCTCTGCGCCCGATCAAGCCGGGGTCGATGGGATGGGAGCTGCCGGGCCATGTGGCGATGCTCGTCGACGAGGCGGGCGAGCCGGTCGCGGATGGCGATGTGGGCGAGGTCGTCACCACCGATACCGATCCGACCTTTTTTCTCGGCTATTGGGGCCGGCCCGATCTCACCGCCGCCATGCGGCTCGGGCGGTGGATCCGGACGCGCGATCTCGCGACGCGGGATGCCGACGGTTACTTCTGGTATCGGGGCCGGAACGACGATTTGATCAAGAGCGCGGGCTATCGCATCGGGCCCGCGGAGATTGAAGAGGCGCTGTTGCAGCACCCTTCCGTGGCGGAGGCTGCCGTGATCGGCAGCCCCGACAGGGAGAGGGGGCAGATCGTCAAGGCGTTCATCAAGCTGAGCCAGGGCTGGGTCGAATCGGACGCGCTGGTGAAAGAGCTCCAGGACCACGTCAAGACGCGCCTCGCCGTCTACAAATACCCCCGGAAGATCGCGTTCGTTAACGATTTTCCCATGACGAGTTCGGGCAAGATCTCGCGCAGCGAGCTGCGCCGCCGCGAGACCACGGCGTCCTAGCCCGGACGGAGTCGCGGGGCACGCCCGCCTCCTGTATGATCGGGTCTTTCCCGCCGCCTCGGTCGGGCGGCGAACGTGGAGGGTTGAGCGGATGAGCATGGCGGCAGGGGTCAGCGGCGCGGCGCAACTCTCCAAGAAGCCAGAGCGCTATCAGCGGTTTCGCGCGACGCCGAGGTGCGGGGCGCTCGGCGCCAAGATCGACGGCGTCGATCTCTCGAAGCCGATCGACGAGGCCTTGGCCGGGGAGCTCCGGCAGGCGCTCTTCGATCATCTCGTCATCGTCTTCCCGGATCAGGTCTTGACGCCCGCGCAGCAGATCGTCTTCACGAGCGTCTATGGCAAGGTCGAACGCCACCCGCTCTACCGCAGCAACGTGCTCCAGGACTACCCCGACATCCTCGTGCTCGAGCACAAGGAGGGGCAGTGGATCAACGGGCGGAACGACATCTGGCACACGGATTTGACGTTCCGGGAAGATCCCCCGATGGCCGGGGTGCTCTATTGCAAGGACGTGCGCGAAGGCCATGGCGACACCATGTTCGCCAACATGTACACGGCCTACGATTCGCTCTCGCCGGGCCTGAAGCGCATGCTCGATGGCATGAAGGCCGAGCATTCGGCGGCGCTCCTGCGCGAGCGCAACAACAGGAACAGCTACAACGTGCCGATCGGCGACATCGCCCCGCCGGTCATCCACCCCGTGATCCGCACGCATCCCGATACGGGGCGGAAGTCGCTGTTCGTCAACCCGTCCTTCGTCACGAACTTCGTCGGCATGACGCGGGAGGAGAGCCTGCCGCTCCTCAATTATCTCTATGGCGTCGCGTCCCAGCCGGAGCGGATCTATCGCCACCGCTGGCGCGTGGGCGACGTCGTGATGTGGGACCAGCGCTGCACGATGCATTACGTCGTCATCGACTACGGCCCCGACATGCATCGCCTGATGCACCGGACGACGGCGTCGGGCGACCGGCCATTCTAGGCCGCCGGCTTCGCCGCGCTAAATCTTCGCCCGCGGATGCGCCGCGCTATGCGCGGCGAGAAGCTGCTCGTCGGCGATTTCCGTGTAGCGCTGCGTGGTCGAGAGCGATGCGTGACCCAGCAGTTCCTGGATCGCGCGGAGATCGACGCCGGCCGCGAGCAGGTGGGTGGCAAAGCTGTGACGGAGCGCGTGCGGGGTCGCGGTCTCGGCAAGGCCGAGCCGGGCCCTGAGACGCGCCATCTGGCGCTGGACTTCGCGCGGCGAGAGGCGCTTGCCCCGCGCGCCGATGAAGAGCGGCCCGTCGGCACCGGGGTCGAAGGGGCAGGCCGCCAGATATTCGGCCAGCGCCTCGCGCACTGCGGGAAGCACCGGCACCTGCCGCTGCTTGTTGCCCTTGCCGCGGACGAGGACGGTGTCGCGCCGGGGTGAATCGCCGCGGTTGAGCCCGAGCGCCTCGCCGATGCGAAGCCCGCAGCCGTAAAGCATGGTGAAGAGGGCGACGTCGCGCTTCGCGATCCAGGGCTGCGCGTCGAGGGTGAGGGCGCCCGCGATGACCTCGAGCGCTTCCTCTTCCGCAAGGGGACGGGGCACCGAGCGCGGCAGACGCGGCGTGCGGAGCGCGCCGAGATGGGCATTCGCGCCATGACCGTGGCGTTCGAGATAGCGGAAGAATCCGCGGACCGTCGAGAGGGCGCGGGCAAGCGAGGTGCGCGACAGGCCGTCCTGTCCCTTCCGCGCGAGCCAGGCGCGAAAATCCGCGGTCCGAAGATCGAGCAGCGCCGCAATTCCCGGCGCGCCGCCGATATGTTCGGCCACGGCGTCGAGGAACGCCGTCATGTCCTGGGCATAGGCCGCGATCGTGTGGGGAGAGGCTTGGCGCTCTTCGGCAAGCCATGTCTGCCAGTCATTGAGCGCGTGCCGGAGGTCCGGTGCCGCCTTGGCGGCGCTCACTCCGGCAGGTCGAGCCATGAGCGGATGCTGAGGCCGAGCACGCGGGCGAGAAAGCCGAGCAGCTCCGTCGCCTGTCCGGGCTGAAACCGGCCGGCGGTTCGCGAGCCGAGTGCCAGGAGCCCGGCCGGCGCGTTCGATGCGATGGGCAGGCGCAGCAGGGCATCCGAGCGGACAAGGCCGGCCGCGGCGCCGAAGATGACATGGTCCCCCGTGACATAGGGTCGAAGGGCCACCTCGCGGCCGCGGCCGATGAGGGAATCGACCCCGCCGGGCCCGATGATGGAAATGCCCGCGACCGGCACACGGGTCGGCGCGCCCTCGACCGTTTCGACACAGAGGCTGATCGCGTCGACCTCGAGGTGAACGGCGAGGTCGGTCGTGGTGGTTTCGATGAGGTGCTCGAATGTGTGCGCAGACAGCAGCGCAAGCACCGCGGCGTGCACGCGGGACTGGCTGGAGAGGTGCGCCCGGCGGGTCGCGACGACGTCCGCGCGCTGTTCTTCGAGGTCGCGGACCTCGCTCTGAAGCCGGCGAACCAGATATTGCCGCATGTCGACGATCCCGTCGGCGCTGGGTTCGTCGATCGCCGCGCTCAGGAGTTCGGGATGCCGTTTCAGAAAGTCCGGGTGTCGGCGCAGATAGTCGACGATTTGCGCAGCAGTCGGCGCCGCGGCCGCGGCGGGCTTCGCTTCATCGGGCTTTTGCAACGGCGCGTCGTTCGTCTGGCTGATCGAGGATGGACTGGCCGGTCTTTGCCCAGTCGGCAAGGAAGGCGGCGAGGCCCTTCTCCGTCAGCGGGTGAGCGAAAAGTTGCCTGAGAACGTTCGGCGGAATGGTCGCGACATGCGCGCCCAGCTTCGCGGCCTCGACGACGTGCAGGGGGTGACGGACGGAGGCCACGAGGACCTCGGTCTTGAAGGCGTCATACTGTTTATAGATCGAGCAGATTTCCTTGATCAGCTCCATGCCGGACATGCTGACGTCATCGAGCCGCCCGACGAAGGGCGAGACGAAGCTGGCGCCAGCCTTGGCCGCAAGAATGGCCTGGCCCGCCGAGAAGCACAGCGTCACGTTCACCATCACGCCCTCGCTCGACAGGGCCTTGCACGTCTTGAGGCCGTCGGGCGTGAGCGGCACCTTGACCGCGATGTTCTTCGCGAGAGCCGCGAGCCGCCGTCCTTCGGCGAGCATCGTCGCATGATCGATCGCGGTGACCTCGGCACTGACGGGGCCGGGCACGATCTGGCAGATCTCCCGCACCACGTCGAAGAAATTGCGCCCCGATTTGGCGACGAGGGACGGGTTGGTCGTGACGCCGTCGACCATTCCCGAGCTCGCGAGGTCGCGAATTTCGGCTGTGTCGGCGGAGTCGATGAAGAACTTCATGCGTCACCTTCAGGGGCGATTGAACCGGACGCCTATCGAATGCGCGCCCGGCGGCGATAACAAACACGACGGATGGCGTGGTCGCGGCGTCAAAGCTTGATTAGTGTATACCCGATGCCTCCCGCCGATACCAGTTCAGGGCCGCCCTCGCCACCGGCCATAGCGCCCGTGGACGAACGATACGAAGGGCCGTGCGAGGTTCAGGTCCTCTTGCCGCTCCCGCTCGCGAGTGCCTACGACTATCTCGTGCCCGCGGGGCTCGATCTCGCGAAGGGCGATTTTGTCGTGGTGCCGCTCGGCCGGCGTGAAGTCGTCGGTATCGTCTGGGGTCGGGGCAGCTTCTCGGTCGCTGCCGATCGTCTCAAGCCGATCGCCGCGCGGCTTGACGTGCCGCCGTTGCCGCTGCCTCTCTGTCGCACGATCGAGTGGGTCGCGGCGTACACGCTCAATCCTCCGGGGGCGGTGTTGCGCATGGCGATGAGCATGTCGGCCGCGCTCAATTCGCCGAAACCGACCTTCGCCTATCGCCTGAGGGAGGCGCGGGCTGAGATCCGTCTGACGGAGGCGCGCCGGCGCGTGATCGCGGTGCTGGACAGCGGCCCGCCCCGCGCCGCGCGCGAGTTAGCACTCGAAGCCGGCGTGAGCGCATCGGTCGTCCACGGTCTTGCGGAGGCGGGGATCATCGAGCAGGTCGCTCTCGCGGCGCGGCCGGCCTTCGCGCGGCCCGACCCGGATTTCTCGGCGCCCGACCTGTCGGCCTATCAAGAAGAGGCGGCGGCGCGATTGCGCCGCGCGGTGCACGAGAACTTCTCCGTCACGCTGCTCGACGGCGTGACGGGGTCCGGCAAGACGGAAGTCTATTTCGAGGCCATCGCCGAGACGCTCCGGCGAGGCCGCCAGGCCCTGGTTCTGCTGCCTGAGATCGCCCTGACCGCGCAATGGCTCGGCCGGTTCGAGACGCGCTTCGGCGTCCGGCCGGCGGAATGGCATTCCGACCTGACCGCAACAGAGCGCCGCATCGCCTGGCGCGCGGTCGCGGAGGGCCGGGCACAAGCCGTCGTCGGCGCGCGCAGCGCCTTGTTCCTGCCGTTTCCCGCGCTCGGTCTCATCGTCGTCGATGAGGAGCACGATCCCTCTTACAAGCAGGAAGACGGCGTGATCTATCACGCGCGCGACATGGCCGTCGTGCGCGCGCGGCTCTCGGCCATTCCCGTCGTGCTGGCATCGGCGACCCCGTCGCTGGAGACGGCCGTGAACGTCTCGGCGAAGCGCTACCAGCGTCTTCATCTGCCGGAACGCCATGGCGGTGCTGCTTTGCCGCGCATCGAGGCGATCGACATGCGGAGCGATCCGCCGCCGCGTCAGTGCTGGCTCTCGCCCAAGCTGCGCACGGCCATCGCCGAGACGATCGGCAGCGGCGAGCAGGTGATGCTGTTTCTCAACCGTCGGGGCTACGCGCCGCTGACGCTTTGCCGCGGCTGCGGGCACCGCCTGCAATGTCCGCATTGCACGGCGTGGCTGGTCGAGCATCGGCTGGCCGGCCGAATCCTGTGTCACCATTGCGGGTACAACGCAGCCGCCCCGCGGAACTGCCCGCGGTGCAGTGCGGAGAATTCGCTCGCCGCCTGCGGGCCGGGCGTCGAGCGCGTGGCGGAGGAGGTCGCCGCGCTCTTCCCCGAGGCGCGCTCAGCGATCATGGCGAGCGATACGATCGGCGGGCCGCTCGCGGCGGAGGATCTCGTGCGCCAGGTGCGCGATCACGAGCTGGATCTTCTCATCGGCACCCAGATCATGGCCAAGGGCCATCATTTCCCGCTGCTCACGCTCGTCGGCGTGATCGATGCCGATCTCGGGCTCGGCGGCGGCGATTTGCGGGCGGCGGAGCGGACCTATCAGCTCCTGCACCAGGTATCGGGCCGCGCGGGGCGGGCGGAGCGGGCCGGCCGGGTGTTGCTTCAAACCTATGTGCCGGACCACCCCGTCATCGCGGCGCTGCTGTCGGGCGATCGGGACCAATTCCTCGCCGTCGAATCGCAGACGCGGCGCGACTACGGCATGCCGCCCTTCGGGCGCCTTGCGGCGCTCATCGTCTCGGGCTTCGATTCGGCGGCCGTCGAACGGGTGGCGGCCGCCTTGGGGCGGGCGGCCCCGAGCGGTGAGGGGGTCGAAGTCTTCGGACCCGCGCCGGCGCCGTTTGCGCTGTTGCGCGGCCGCCATCGGCGGCGCCTCCTGCTCAAGGCGCGGAAGGACGTCGCGGTGCAGCCGCGCCTTCACGAATGGCTGGGGCGCATCAAGCTGCCGCACGGCGTGCGCGTGCAAATCGACGTCGATCCCTACAGCTTCCTTTAGGGTCGCGCGCCTCGCATCGCGGATCGTAGAAGATGTCATTGTTATCCGTGACTTACGCTGCAATGGTGCGGCGCGTGGGCGCCTTGCCAGAGCGTGGTGGCTGTGTTACCTAACCGCGGCCTTGCGGCGGGCACATGGGAATGCTCGCCGCGGCCATTTTCGCGATCTGCGGGCCGGGTTCACCCGGTCATTTCCGGAGTCAAGGGGACTGTCTTAAGTGGCAACCGAAGGAAAAGGTTCGTCGGCTGTCGGCGCGCGCTATGCGGGTGCCCTCTATGAACTCGCGGAGGCGAAGGGCCAGATCGACGACGCCGCCAACCATCTCAGGACGCTTCAAACGATGCTCCGCGAGAGCGGCGATTTGCGCCGCATGGTCGGAAGCCCCGTCATCGGGCGTGATCGTCAGGCCAAGGTCATGTCGGCACTGCTCGAGCGCGCCGGGCTATCCGATCTCGTGCGGCGTTTCGTGGGTGTCGTCGCCGCGAATGGGCGGCTGTCCGCGATCGGCGCGGTTATCGATTCCTACCTTCGACTGCTGGCGACGCGTCGCGGCGAAGTCACGGTCGAGGTTCAGACGGCGCAGCCCCTGGATGAGCGGCAGATGCAGGCTCTGGGCCAGGCGCTGCGTCCGATCGCGGGCGAGAAGGTGGCCTTCGACGTCAAGGTCGATGCGGCCCTCCTCGGCGGCCTGGTCGTGAAGGTGGGATCGCGAATGTTCGATTCGTCGCTGCGCACGAAGCTGCAGCGCCTGCAACTTGCTATGAAAGGGGTCGCGTGATGGAAATCCGCGCAGCCGAAATTTCGGCCATTCTCAAAGATCAGATCGAAAATTTCGGCACCGAAGCGGACGTCGCGGAGGTCGGCCAGGTTCTCTCGGTCGGCGACGGCGTCGCGCGCGTCTACGGCCTCGACAAGGTCCAGGCCGGCGAGATGGTGGAGTTCCCCGGCGGCATCCGCGGCATGGCGCTCAACCTCGAGACCGACAATGTCGGCGTCGTCATCTTCGGCGACGACCGCGACATCAAGGAAGGCGACACCGTCAAGCGCACGGGCACGATCGTGGACGTGCCGATCGGCAAGGGATTGCTGGGGCGGGTCGTGGACGCGCTGGGCAACCCGATCGACGGCAAGGGGCCGATCAACGCCGACAAGCGCATGCGTGTCGAGGTCAAGGCGCCGGGCATCATTCCGCGCCGCTCGGTGCACGAGCCGATGCAGACCGGCCTGAAGGCGATCGACAGCTTGATTCCGGTCGGCCGCGGCCAGCGCGAGCTCATCATCGGCGACCGCCAGACAGGCAAGACCGCGATTATCATCGACACCATCATCAATCAGAAGCGCTACAACGAAGCGGGCGACGAGACGAAGAAGCTCTATTGCATCTATGTCGCCATCGGCCAGAAGCGCTCCTCGATCGCGCGCATCGTCAAGACCCTCGAGGAGTAC
>JBGPGW010000048.1:0-15861 GCA_041484095.1 Alphaproteobacteria bacterium
CCAGAAAACATACCCTCCCGCATAGCTTCGCGAACACGGTGCGCCATGAACCATGCCGTCTTGTAGGTCACGCCAAGCGTCCTGTGGAGCTGATGCGCGCTCATGCCCTTCTTGGACGAACACAGGAAATAGACCGCTTTGAACCACTGGTGGAGCGGGATATGGGACCGCTCAAACAACGTGCCGACTGTCACCGTGAAATGGCCGTTGCACTCGCGGCAGGCATACAAGCCGGGACGATGGCTCTTGCCCTCGACCTTGTGAATGCGCGCGCCGTCTGCGTTGCCACAGTGCGGGCAGATCGGACCATCCGGCCAGCGGACAGCCTCCAAGTGCTCGCGGGCTGCGTCTGCATCATTGAACCAAGAGGCGTCGAGTGCGGATGCCATGACCATTTCTCCTTTTCAGAAGAAATCTAGTCCTGGGGGTGGCGTATGTCAAGTATATAATCGCCGCAATTTCGGAGTGTACGTCACTGTGGACAGCACAAAGGAAATCCTAGACCGACTCGATGCCGTCACAGCTGTGGATGTCGCGGGAATAATAGTGAGTCATCCGCAATTGTGGCTTACCGAAGCGGAGAAAGAACGAATTCTGACTTGGTGGGCGTCGCATGCTCGGAAAGACAGAATCGACGGTATCAGGAAGGGGATCAAAGATGGCACCTACCTTTAAGTACACCATCTTGACTGCAATCCCCGATCCAAGGCGGGGAGAACGAGTCAACGTTGGCATCGTCGTCTTTCGTGAGAACGATTTGGACGTTCGCTTTCGGCTAGCCTCCTACAAATTGAAGGCACTAACCGGAGTGACTTGGGATTCCCGTATTGCGGCGCTCCAATCACGCATAGCTGAGACATTTGATAGGAGCGCGCCAGCAGAAGATGTTCTGCGCCGAATACAGATGATTGATCCAATTATTGCGCCGGTTGCAATGGGAATAATAAATGCCGCGAATCTGCGCGAATATGAACGCAGTGTTGAAGAAATTCTGTCGAGTCTTGTTTCGCTCCCCAAGAGAGAAAAGTTACAAGTCGATGTTCAATCTCGGATAAACACGGAGATTGCAAAGGTATTCAAGAAAGACAAAGTACTCGCGAAGCCCGAAGAGAGTATTTCGAAAAATAAGATTGTTAGAGGCCTTCCTGTTGCACCAAGGGAAGGGTTGGTCGCAGATTTTGCTTTAAAGAATGGCAAGATCCATATTGCAAGCACGCTTGACCTGCGAAAACACAATGCGACCATTGCAGAGGCGGCGCTTAAATCCATCGTGCTTGATAAGGCAGATGAGGTCTTCGAAAAAGTCCTGAAAATTGGAGTGTACGCCGTCGAGCGGGACATGAAATCTCACTTCAAGCAACACATCGAGTTGTTGGCAGACTATGCCCAAGAAACGTTTAATTGGGTCGACCCGGTGTCCCGCAGGAAGTTCTTAAGGCGCATGTACGGCGCTCTCCCGGCGCCATTTTTCGACAATGAGTAATACACTTCTTTTGCCTAATCGGTCTGGCAACAAGCACAACAGAGAAACACTCTCGGAAGCCTTTATCTTCTTTGCGAGAGCAGTTCAATTCGGGCCGCTTTTTGACCAACAGCGGTAAAGAACAATGCTGTGGTCAAACTCTCGGACAATATTCGTCCTGCCTGCGCTGAAGGAGACGGACGAGAGGCAAGTAACTGATTGATAACGAGGAGTTTTCTTGGGGGCTGGCCAGGTTTGACAAGGCTCGCCCGGCCTCTATACTCCCCGCCACTTCGGAGAACGCGGGTCACGCGATGACCCCGCCCCATGGGCGGCTTCGGCCGGGCATGGGGCCTATCCGGACAACAATCACACCGTCATTGAACGGGATAGAGCATGAGCAAACGTACAGAGTCCAAGTACAAGATCGACCGCCGTTTGGGCGTCAATCTCTGGGGCCGGCCCAAGAGCCCCTACAACAAGCGGAACTACGGACCCGGCCAGCACGGCCAGCGGCGCAAGAAGCCGTCGGATTTCGGGACCCAGCTTCAGGCCAAGCAGCGCCTCAAGGGCGTCTACGGCAACATCACCGAGCGCCAGTTCCGCCGCTATTTCGAGGAGGCCTCGCGCCGGCGCGGTGACACCGGCGAGAATCTCGTGGAGCTTCTCGAGCGGCGCCTCGATTCGGTCGTCTATCGCATGAAGCTGGTGCCGACCGTCTTCGCAGCCCGGCAGTTCGTGAGCCACGGCCACGTCTCGGTCAATGGCCGGCGCGTGACGATCGCCTCCTATCAGGTGAAGGACAACGACGCGATCGAAGTGAGAGACAAGGCCAAGGAATTGGCGCTGGTGCTGGATGCGGCGGCGTCGGGCGAGCGCAACGTTCCGGACTACCTCACCGTCGACCATACCGGCATGAAGGGCACGTTCGTGCGCGCGCCCAAGATCGCCGACATTCCCTATGCCGTGCACATGGAGCCGCACCTCGTCATCGAATATTACTCGCGCTGACGACGGCGTCTTCTCCAGGCGCGATGCCTCGCATCGTGCCGCGCGAAGGCGGGAACGGAAACGGGATCAATGCGACGGGATCAATGCGAAAGGGGCAGCCTCGCGGCTGCCCCTTTATGCGTTCAAAACCAAGCGTGCCGCGGATCAGGCCGCCTTGACGCCCTTGTCCCTGAAGAGCGTCTCCAGCTCGCCCGACTGGAACATCTCGCGCACGATGTCGCAGCCGCCGATGAACTCGCCCTTCACATAGAGCTGGGGAATGGTCGGCCAGCTGCTGAACTCCTTGATGCCCTGGCGCAGCTCCGCGCTCTCGAGCACGTTCACGCCCTTGTAGGCGACGCCGAGATGGTTGAGCACCTGGACGACCGTGGCGGAGAAGCCGCATTGCGGCATCGACGGGCTGCCCTTCATGAACATGACGACGTCGTTGTCGGCGATGTCCTTGCGAATTTGGTCTAAGGCGGGATGGTCGCTCATGGAATCTCCTCCGCTGCGGCGCGCGTTCACGCGGGCGCGCTTGTCTGTAATGCGAGCGCGTGCAGCTCGTTGCCCATGCGGCCCTCGAGGGCCGTGTAGACCATCTGGTGCTGCTGCACGCGGGACTTGCCCGTGAAGGCGGACGACACGACGTGGGCGGCATAGTGGTCGCCGTCGCCGGCCAGGTCCTCGATCGTAATTTTCGCGTCCGGGAACGCGGTCTTGATGAGGCGTTCGAGCTCCGCCGCGTCCATCGCCATTGGTGCCTCCTTAGGCCCGCGCCATATAGCCGGGCAGCCAATTCTCGTGGATCCGCCGCAGGTCTGCGAGCGATATAGGTTCCTCGCTGGCGACTGTCAACGCGGCCCCGCCCGTCGTGCCGATGGAAGTGACCGGGATTCCGGCGGCCCGTGCCGCATCGAGGATCGGGCCGGGCGAGGGGGTCGTGAGGAGATAGCGCGCCTGATCCTCACCGAACAGCCAGCCGTGGAGGGGAAGGCCGTTCGGCGGCGTGATGGCCGCGCCGATGCCGCCCGCCAAGGCCATCTCGGCGATGGCGACCAAGGCCCCGCCGCCGGAGACGTCGTGGCACGCGCTGACCTGCCCCTTCGCGATGAGCGCCCGGACGAATTCGCCATGCCGGCGCTCGGCCGCGAGGTCGACCGGCGGCGGGGCCCCGTCCTCGCGCCCCTCCGCCACGATCCGGTAGAGCGACGCGCCGAGCCAACCCGTCGTCTCGCCGATGAGGAGGATGGCTTCATCGGCACCCTTGAACGCGATGGTGACGGCGCGCGCGACGTCGTCGATGAGGCCGACGGCACCGATGACCGGCGTCGGCAGGATCGCCTTGCCGTTCGTCTCGTTGTAGAGCGACACATTGCCCGACACGACGGGGAAGTCGAGCGCCAGGCAGGCCGCGGCCATGCCTTTGATGCAGCCGACGAGCTGGCCCATCACCTCGGGGCGCTCGGGATTGCCGAAATTGAGATTGTCGGTGACGGCCAGCGGCCGCGCGCCGGTCGCCGTCAGATTCCGCCAGCATTCCGCGACGGCCTGGGCACCGCCCCGCTCCGGGTCGGCCGCGCAATAGCGCGGCGTGCAGTCGGTCTTGATCGCGAGCCCTTTTCGCGATCCCGGAAGACGCACGACAGCCGCATCGCCGCCGGGGCGGATGATGGTGTTGCCCATGATCAGGTGGTCGTACTGCTCCCAGATCCAGCGCTTGCTCGCGAGATCGGGATGGGCAAGAAGCCGCCTGAGCGCGTCGCTTGGCGCCAGCGCCCTGACCGCTTTCGCCTCTATCTCCTTCTGGGGCGGCGTGGGCCGCCACGGGCGGTCGTAGAGAGGCGCCTGATCGACGAGCGGCTGGACCGGGATGTCCGCGACGACGGCGCTGGCCTCGCGGAGGACGAGGCGGCCCGTCTCGGTCACGCGCCCGATGATCGCGAAATCGAGCTCCCATTTCTCGAAGATCGCGCGCGCATGGGATTCGCGCCCCGGCTTCAGGATGATCAGCATGCGCTCCTGGCTTTCGGAGAGCATGATTTCGTAAGGCGTCATGTTGCTCTCGCGCCGCGGCACCTGATCGAGGTCGAGCTCGACGCCCAGGCCGCCGCGCGACGCCATCTCGACGGAGGACGAGGTGAGGCCCGCGGCCCCCATGTCCTGGATCGCGACGATCGCGTCGGTCGCCATGAGCTCGAGGCACGCCTCGAGCAGCAATTTCTCCGTGAAGGGGTCGCCGACTTGGACGGTCGGCCGCCTCTCGGCCGAGGCGTCGTCGAACTCGGCGGATGCCATCGTGGCACCATGAATGCCGTCGCGTCCGGTTTTCGAGCCGACATAGACGACGGGATTTCCGGGCCCGGAGGACCGCGCGTAGAAAATCCGATCGGCGCGCGCGAGGCCGACGGTCATGGCGTTGACCAGGATGTTGCCGTTGTAGCTCGGATGGAACTCGCACTCGCCGGCCACGGTCGGGATGCCCATGCAATTGCCGTAGCCGCCGATGCCGGAGACGACTCCGGCGACGAGGTGCCGCGTCAGGGGATGCGCGGGGTCGCCGAAGCGCAGCGCGTTGAGATTGGCGATGGGCCTGGCACCCATCGTGAAGACGTCGCGCAGGATTCCGCCGACGCCGGTCGCAGCCCCCTGATACGGCTCGATGAAGGACGGGTGGTTGTGGCTTTCGATCTTGAAGACGGCGGCGAGGCCGTCGCCGATGTCGATGACACCCGCATTCTCGCCGGGCCCCTGGATGACCCACGGCGCCTTCGTCGGCAGAGTCTTCAACCATCGCCGCGACGATTTGTACGAGCAGTGCTCGCTCCACATGACGGAGAAGATGCCGAGCTCGGTCAAGTTGGGCGTCCGGCCCATGATGGCGAGGACGCGCGCGTATTCGTCCTCCGAGAGGCCGTGCTCGCGCGCGATCGCCGCGCTTACCGTCGGTTCAGCCGCCTGTTTCGCCATTGTCCAGAGATTCCGTGTCCAGAGATTCCGGGCCTAGAGATTCCGTCCGCCGCTGTCGGGAAAGCGTGAGCCTCTGCCCGTCCGGCCCCTCAGGCTCCAGCGCGGTGGCGGGGCGCCGGGCGGCGGATCGCCGGGCGAATGGGGGGCGCGGTCGAAGAGCGGCACGCTCCGGTCGCGCATCGGGATGATGAGGATGAGGCCCGCGACGAAGCCGCCGATATGCGCCCACCAGGCCGTTCCGCCGCCGCCGCCGTCGTCGAGTGACGCGCTCACGAACTGAAGAAGAATCCAGAGGCCAAGCACGGTCACGGCCGGCAATGTCACGAGCAAGCGTCCGATGAGCGCCACGAGGACCTTCGTCCGGGGATGGAGCAGGATATAGGCGCCGAGCACGCCCGAGATGGCGCCCGAAGCACCCACCATCGGAATCGTCGAGTCCGACGCCATCGCGGCCTGGCTGAGCGCCGCCGCGGTCCCGCAGAGAAGATAGAAGACGAGAAAGCGCCCATGCCCCATGGCGTCTTCGATGTTGTCGCCGAAAATCCACAAGTAGAGCATGTTGCCGATGAGGTGCATCCAGCCGCCGTGGAGAAACATGCTGGTGAGGATCGTGATCTCGGGTGCCACGAGCGCGACCCCGTCCGGCAACGTCTCCGTGCCGAAGAGAACCGACGGGACGAGGCCGAGCGCGTAGATGGCGTTCCTTGCCTCGCCCTCGGGCAGCGACGATTGCCACAGGAAGACCGCGACGCTCGCGGCGATGAGCATCACCGTGACGGTCTGAAACCGGATGCGCTGGAGCGGGTTGTAATCCTTAAGCGGAATGAAGGCCATGAGCGATCAGGACAGCGCTTCGACGAGACCCGTGAAGAGGGGGCGGCCATCGATGCCGCCATGGAGCGGGTCGATCGCGTTTTCCGGATGCGGCATAAGGCCGAGGACCGTTTTCGTTTCGTTGAAGACGCCCGCGATGGCGCGCGCCGATCCGTTCGGATTGGATTCGGGCTCGCAGGCACCGGACGGTGCCACGTAGCGGAACGCGACTTGGCCGTTGCCCTCGAGGCGATCGAGAGTCGTCTCGTCCGCGAAATAATTGCCGTCATTATGCGCGACGGGAACGCTGATCACTTGCCCCGCCTCGTAGCCTGCGGTGAAGAGCGACTGCGCGGTCTCGACCTTCATGTGGACATTGCGGCAGACGAATTTGAGGCCGGCGTTGCGCATAAGCACGCCGGGCAGGAGGCCCGTCTCCGTCAGGATCTGGAAGCCGTTGCAGATGCCGAGGACCGGCGTGCCCTTGCGCGCGCGCTCGACCACGGTCTTGAGGATCGGCGAATGGGCGGCCATGGCGCCCGCGCGAAGGTAATCGCCGTAGGAAAAGCCGCCGGGTACCACGATGAGGTCGACGGCCGGGATCTCCGTGTCCCGGTGCCAGACCATGATCGTCTTCTCGCCGCTGGCGGCCTCGAGCGCGGTCGCTGCGTCCTGTTCGCGGTTGGTGCCGGGGAAGACGATGACGGCAGATTTCACGACCGCGATAGCCCTCTCCACAGCCGCACGGCGCCATTATGCCCCGTCACGGCGCGACCTCGATCGAATAGTTCTCGATCACGGTGTTGGCGAGCAGCTTCTTGCACATGTCGTCGAGCTGGGTCTTGGCGCGCACGGGATCGGTCTCCTTGAGATCGATCTCCAGATACTTGCCTTGGCGGACGTCCGAGACGCCGGCGAAGCCAAGGCCGGTCAAGGCATGTTCGATCGCCTTGCCCTGCGGGTCGAGGACGCCCGCCTTGAGCGTGATGTGGATGCGAGCCTTCATGAGCCAATCCTGAATTCGGTACGGATGAAGACGCCCATCACTGCATCGTGTTCGGGCCTTTGAGGTCGCGGGGGCCCGCTTCGGGCATGATGCCGAGGCGGCGCGCGACTTCCTGGTAGGCCTCGACGACATTGCCGAGATCGCGGCGGAAGCGGTCCTTGTCCATCTTCTCGCTGGTCTTCAAGTCCCAGAGACGGCAGCTGTCCGGCGAGATTTCGTCGGCCAGCACGATGCGCATCTCCTCGTTGTTCCAGAGGCGTCCGTATTCGAGCTTGAAGTCGACGAGCCGAATGCCGACGCCGAAGAACAGGCCGGAGAGGAAGTCGTTGATGCGCAGCGACAGGTTGAGCATGTCGTCGAGATCGGCGGGTGCCGCCCAGCCGAAGGCCGTGATGTGTTCTTCCGAGACCATGGGATCGCCGAGCTGGTCGTTCTTGTAGTAGTACTCGACGATCGAGCGCGGAAGCGCCGTCCCCTCGGCGATACCGAGGCGCTGCGAGATGGATCCGGCGGCGACGTTTCGCACGACGACCTCGATCGGAATGATCTCGACCTCGCGAATCAACTGCTCGCGCATGTTGAGCCGCCGCACGAAATGCGTGGGCACGCCGATCTCGCCGAGACGCACCATGAGATACTCGGAGATGCGGTTGTTGATGACGCCCTTGCCCGTGATGACGCCGCGCTTCTGGTTGTTGAAGGCCGTCGCGTCATCCTTGAAGTACTGGACGAGCGTCCCCGGTTCGGGGCCTTCGTAAAGGACCTTGGCCTTGCCTTCGTAGATACGCTTGCGTCTGGACATCGCGGTCCGTCTCCTCGTCGAAGGCGGACCAGGCGGAAAACCGAGAAGCAGACCCGGCTGCCTGGACGTCTCACCATATAGCAATTGCGCGGGGTCAAAACAACGAAGACACCGGCGGCGCAAGAGATTATGCCTGGAAAATGAGCAGGCAGAGCCGGGCCATCACGCTGATCCGCATTATCCGGCGATTGTGGCGTATCGCGGACGATCCAGCCCATCATCGGCATAGCGCCAGATAGGGCGCTGTCCTCCTCGATCGACGCCCGGAATCGCGATGAGAGACCGCGAAACCGTGCCGAAGCCGTAATCCGTCACGATCGTCATGGCGTCCTCGGGTGCTGCGCCCGGGGCATGGCTCCGGCAGGCGAGCAGCGCTTCCCAGGCGGCCCAGTCCCCGCTTTCGGGGTCCGGGACCGCCGCGGCCTCGAATTTCGGCAAATAGGTCCGGATTCGGGCGCTGGTCCGGTCGTTCCGGTCCGAGGCCGTGATCATCGAGAGGCCGGGCGGCACCGGATGGCGCTCGACGGCCCCCGACCCGTCCGGGCCAAGACCCTTGAGCCAATAGACGTCGCGATTGTCCGCGATAACCAGGTTGAAGGCGCGGTAGCTCCGGGCGTCCAGCTCGACGAGGGCGCCGGCCGCCTCGCGCGCATCCCAGTGATCGAGCGCTTCGAGCACGAGCTCGCCCCGGCTGCGCATGCCTTCGGCCGGGCCGAGCGAGCCGCGCCGATTCATGACGGCCGCGAGCACGCCCTCGTCGTTGAGGCCAAGCCAGCTTCCGCCGGCAAGCTCATCGAGGCCCGCGATGACGTTCGGCCGGTCGGGCCAGTGCCGCCCCGGCGGACGGGAGGGCCGATTGAGCATTTCGTCCCGATTGGCCGCGATCAGGAGCGGCCAAGGCTCGGCGGGGCGGCTCAGAATGACAAGGGTGCACATGCAACTTTCGGTTCGACAAATCGGTCGGAATCATCACATAAGATAAGCGCGGGTTTTCGCATCAGAGACTGGCCGCCGCAACAGTGAAGCGACCGGAGGGGAGAGAATGGCGTCGTTCGAGGATCGGGAAAAAGGCTTCGAAGCCAAGTACAAGCAGGACCAGGAGCGACAGTTCAAGATCGTCGCGCGGCGCAACAAACTCCTCGGATTGTGGGCGGCGGGAATCCTGGGGATCACGGGCGAAGCCGCCGAGGCCTTTGCGAAGGAAGTCGTCGTCGCCGACTTCGAAAAGCCGGGCGACGATGACGTCATGCATTTTCTCCTGCGGAGCTTCGGGGATCGCGGAATCGAAATGACCGAGCATAAGATCCGTCAGGAGATGGACCGACTTCGGGCCGAAGCCGAGGCGCAGATCAATGCCGGCACCTAGGGTCAGAGAGCCCGCCCCAAGCCTTCCGTCCCCGTAACAACCGATTCCGATCAGCGCCGCGCTTTGCGTCGAGCGCCGCCGAAGACGCGGCGGAAAATCGTGTCGACGTGCTTGGTGTGGTAGCCGAGATCGAACAGGCGGGCGAGTGCGGCCTTCGGCAATCGCCGGGTCACGGCGGGGTCGCCAGCGAGCCGGGCCTGGAAATCTCCGCCTTTTTCCCAGGTCGCCATGGCGTGGCGCTGGACGACGCGGTAGGCCTCCTCGCGGCTCATGCCGGCCTGGGTAAGCGCCAGCAGAATCCGCTGTGAATGGACGAGGCCGCCCAAGGCGTCGAGATTCGCGCGCATGCGCTTGGGGTAGACAAGCAAACGGTCGACGAGGCCATTGAGGCGCGCCAGCGCGAAGTCGAGCGCAATGGTCGCATCGGGCGCGATGACGCGTTCGACCGACGAATGCGAGATGTCGCGTTCGTGCCATAAGGCGACGTTTTCGAGCGCCGGCACGACGCTGGCGCGCACCAGACGCGCCAGCCCGCACAGATTCTCGGAGAGAACCGGGTTGCGCTTGTGCGGCATGGCGGACGAGCCCTTCTGTCCGGGCGCGAAGAACTCTTCGGCCTCGCGGACTTCGGTTCGCTGGAGATGACGGACCTCCGTCGCGAGATTCTCGATGGCGCCCGCGATGACGCCGAGCGTCGCGAAATACATTGCGTGGCGGTCGCGCGGAATGACTTGCGTCGAGATCGGCTCGACACCGAGGCCCAGTTTCTTCGCGACATGCGCCTCCACGCGCGGATCGATGTTGGCAAAGGTCCCGACGGCGCCGGAGATCGCACAGGTCGCGATATCGGCCCGCGCCGCGGCGAGCCGCGTGCGGCAGCGGGAAAATGCCGCGTAATGACCGGCCAGCTTCAAGCCGAAGGTCGTCGGCTCGGCGTGGATGCCGTGGCTTCGCCCGATCGTCGGCGTGAGCTTGTGTTCGATCGCGCGGCGCTTCAGGGTCTTGAGCAAGGCGTCGAGATCACCAAGCAAGAGATCGCTTGCCTGCACCAATTGCACCGCCAGACAGGTGTCGAGGACGTCCGACGACGTCATGCCCTGGTGCACGAACCGCGCTGGCGCACCGACATGCTCGGCCAAATTCGTGAGAAACGCGATGACGTCGTGGCGCGTCTCGCGTTCGATCGCGTCGATGCGGGAGACCTCGAACGCGCCGCGGCGCCATACCGCCTTCGCCGCCGCCTTCGGAATGAGACCGAGCGCCGCCTGCGCGTCGCAGGCATGGGCCTCGATCTCGAACCAGATTCGGAACCGGTTTTCCGGCTCCCAGATCGCGGTCATCTGGGGTCGGCTGTAGCGTGGAATCATGCGGGCCTCGTCTTCGACGGCGTCACTATAAATCCTTGGAAATCAACAAAATAGAGGCATGACGGGAAATCGCACGATGCTTTGTGGGACGGCGCGCATGGCGCTAAGCTCAGATTTTGGGGACGGCCGAAAGGGGAGAGCGCGATGGCGACGCCGGGAAAACTCAACACTGTTGCCGTGATCGGGAACGGGCTCATCGGGCATGGCGTGGCACAGGTGTTCGCTGCCGCGGGCAAGGAGGTCCGGCTGATCGGCCGCCGCGAGGAGAGCCTCCGTGCCGCGATGGGCAAGATCAAGGCAAGCCTGAAGAGCTTCGCCGATTACGGCCTCGTGACACCTGCCGGCGCCAAGGCCGCGATGGGCCGGATCCGCCCGACGACCGACATGAACGAGGCGTCGGCCGCGACCCTCGTCGTCGAGGCCGTGCCGTTTGTCCACGAATTGCAACTCGGCGTGTTCGAGGCGCTCGATCGAATCTGCGCGCCGCCCACGGTGCTCGCGAGTTCGAGCGGTCAGGTCGCCAGCGCGCTCGTCGGACGCGTGAAGCGGCGCGAGCGTGTCGTCGCCGCTCATTTCTGGTATCCCTCGCAGCATATTCCGGCCGTCGAGGTTTGCGCCGGACCCGAGACGGCCCCCGACGTGGTGCCCTGGATTTGCAACGTGCTCGAAGAGGTCGGCAAGGTTCCCGTCGTTCTCAACCGCGAAGTCAAAGGCTTCATCGGCAATCGGATGCAACTGGCCTTGCTGCGGGAGGCCTGGGCGCTGTGGGCGTCGGGTGCCGCCTCGGCCGAGATGATCGATACGGTCGTGCGGACGAGCTTCGGCCGCCGGCTTGCGATTACGGGGCCGATCGAATCGGCGGATGTGGGTGGGCTCGAGACTCTCTACAACTTCGGGGCATGGCTCATTCCCGATCTTGATCGCGCGCCCAATCCCTCGCTCAAGGTGGGCGAGCTCGTCAAAGCCGGGCACAAGGGCCCGTCCACGGGACGGGGTGTCTATGACTGGACGAAGCGCGACCCGAAGGCGCTGCTGTCTGCGCGCATGAATGAACTCTTGCGCTGGCTGGCCGTCGATAAGGCCGAGCGGGGTGGCGGGCGAGCGGGTGCGAAGCGGCCTGCGGCCAAGCGAGGGGCGAAGAAAAAGCCCGCGCGGCGGCGGGGCCGGAGCCCGGCGAAATGATCGGCACGCCGCCGATAGCGTCTTTACCCTGGGGGACGCCTCGGCATCGATGCCGAGGGCGCGCGCGATCGCTACTTCCGAAGTTTCGAAAGCTCGGCCATAGCACCTTCGTATTCCACGAAGCTGCGCGGACAGCCGTCTCTAGCCGCCTTGAGAAGCGGCTCGGCTTCGCTCTTGCGGCCCTGAGCCAGGAACTGCTCGGCAATGTAGAACTGCGCCTCGCAGGTCCGCCCGCGCTCATATTTCGGATCCGCCTTGGCTGCTTCAAGGACGGCCCTGGCGTCGATCCGGCCGCGGTACATCTCGATCACGGGCATCGGCCAATCGGCTGTCCGGAGCGTGCCCGCAGCCTGATCCAATTCGGCCGTGCCATCCTGGCCCGTGCGCAGCTTGGCGAGATACACCCACAGGATGATGAAGGGGTCCTTCTGGCCGTCCCAATAGCGCATGAGATCGGCGACGGCTTCGGCATATTGGCCGCGATAAAACCATGCGCGGCCGCGCGTGCCGTAGGACGGGAGGAATTCGGCATTGATGCGGAGCGCCGCATCGAGGTCGACCGTGGCGCGGCTGAAATCGCCCTTGAGAAGCAAGAGGCGGGCCCGGTTGTAAAAGCTCGGCGCGCTGCGCGGATCGTACGCGATCGCCGCGTCGAGATCGGCGATCGATTTGTCCATCTCGCCCTTCGCGAACCAAGCGCCGGCGCGGTTGCGGAACGCGGGCGCGTATTGCGGGTCGAGCCGTATCGCCGCGTCATAATCGACGATCGCCTTGTCGAAATCGCCCTTCTGAAGAAACGCATTGCCGCGCGCGAAATGCGTCGCGCTCAACGGGCGTTCCGCGAGCTGACCTGAGCTGATGGCCTTCGAGCAATGCTCGATCGCGAGATCGGGGCTGCTCGCGAGTTCGGCACATTTCTTCGCATCGTCGCCGCCTTGCGCAAACGCGCCGCTTGCAAGGAACACGATGCCCAGCGCGACCCCGAAACCACGGGGCGACGAGAGGCGGTGGAACAAATTCATGGGCGGATGCCGAGCCATTCTGCCGACAGGGTTAACGAAACCAATTAAACAAGGATGTATGTGGTGCGGCAGTGACGGCGGTCACCGCCTTTCGGTCGAGCCAAAAGGAGTATGTAATATGTTAGTACTTTCAATGCGTTATATGGTTAACGCCGAGGCGATGGCCGATTGCGTGCGCTCACATGAGGCCACGGCCGCGCAGCGAGGCGTGCCCCGTGCGGCCGATGATCAGATGGTCGTGGATCTCGATTCCGAGCGCTTTCGCGGCACGCACGACCTCGCGCGTCATCGCGATGTCCGAGTCCGACGGCGTGGGGTCGCCCGAGGGATGGTTGTGAACAAGAATCAGCGCGGCGGCACCAAGCTCGAGCGCGCGCTTGACGACCTCGCGGGGATAGACGGGCGTGTGGTCGATGGTCCCTTTGCTCTGCGCCTCGTCGCGGATCAGCGTGTTCTTGGCATCGAGGAACAGCACGTGGAAGCGTTCCGTTTGATCATGGGCGAGTTGGGTGCGGCAGTAGGCGAGGAGCCGATCCCAGGATGAGAGGACGGGCCGTTCCATGGCCTGCTCGCGCGCAAGGCGCACCGCCGCAGCCTGGACGGATTTGAGCGCGGCGATCGTCGTCTCGCCCACGTTGTCGATTCGCGCAAGCGCCTCGGGATCCGCGCCGACCACGCCGGCGAAACTGCCGAACCGTTCGATCAAGGCCTTGGCCAGCGGCTTCACGTCGCGCCGCGGGTGGGCGAGGAAAAGGATCAGTTCGAGCAGCTCATAGTCGGCGAGCGCTTCCGAGCCGCCCTCGAGGAAGCGCTTGCGCAGTCGCGCGCGGTGACCGTGAAAGTGCGGGTCGTCTTCGGACGCCATGTCACTTGGTGTTCGTGGGCGTGAGCCCGGCCGGAGCCAAGCCCGACAACCATGTGTCGATCCGGCTTGGCGTTCGCCCGTCATCCTCGGCGCGCTCTTTGCGCAGGATCGCGCTCCGTACGGCGTAGGCGCCGACATAGCGGAACGGTTCGGGCGGGAACCGTTTCTTCGGCAGCCCCGCCGCGAGCGGGATCGACGACCATTCGTCGACGCGCTCGAGTGCGAGCGAGGCCAGGATTCGGCCGCCGATGACGGAGGGCCCGACGCCGTTGCCGCAATAGCCGTGGCCGTAGGCGATATCGGGATGCCCGCCCAGATGGCCGAAGAACGGCAGGCCATGGGAGGTTCGCGTCACCGGCCCGCGCCATGTCGAGGCGATGGGGATGTCCTTGAGGCCGGGATAGAGCCGGTTGAAGACATCGACGACTTCGCGGGTTCGGGTGGCCGGTTCGTCGAAACCGTCGCCGACCCGCCCGGCGAATGCGAAATCGCCGCCTCCTTTCGAAAAATTGATGCGCCCGTCGATCGTCGTCCGGTAACTGAACACGAGCAGGCGCGAATCGGAAAAAGCGAGGCCTTGGCCGAGTCCGACGGCGCTCAGGCGGTCCGGGGCTGGTTCGGTCATATGCTGATCGCTTGCGACGCAGAGGACCGTGCGCCTGAATTCAGGCATTTCGGAGGCCCACGCATTGAGCGCGAGAACGATCTTCTTCGCCGTGATGATCCCGCCGCTCGTCCGCACGCGCGGCGGCCGTCCGCGATCGAGGCCGATCATCCCCGTGTTCTCATAGACACGCACGCCTTTCGCGATGGCCACGCGCCTGAGGCCACGGACGAGCAGAGCCGGCTGGAGAACCGCGGCCTCGGGGTCGAACACCCCGCCCGTGACGACGGGCGAGCCCGAGCGGCGGGCCGCCTGGTCCGCATCGAGTTCCGTAAAGGGGTGGTCGCCCACCTTGTCGAACGCCTCGATCGTGGGGCGCCAGGCGTCGCGTTGCGCCGTGTTCACGGCGGACCAAAGCCAACCCGTGCGGCGGAACTGGCAGTCGATGCCATGGGCGGCGCAAAAATCATCGATCTCGCCGATCACCGCACGGGAGGCGCGGACGAGTCTCAACGCCTCCTGGGCTCCGCACAGCGCGCTCAGAAGGGGGAATTTCGCGTTCCAGTTCAGAAGGAATCCGGCGTTCCGGCCGCTCGCCCCATACCCGCAGTAATGCGCGTCGATGACGGCGATATCGAGCGCGGGTTCGAGCGACTTGAGGCGCAATGCGGTCCAAAGCCCGGTATACCCGCCGCCGACAATGCACACATCCGCGCGCCGGTCTTCCCTGAGCGGGGCGCACGCCACGCCGCCCTCGGCCTTGAGGGCCTCCTCGAGCCAATAGCCCGGTGTGGGGACGGTCATGGCCCCGCCGTCAGCGTTTCTTCTTGGTGAGCGGTGTCAGCCCCGCGGGCGCGAGCCCGGCGAGATAGACATCGAGGCGGCCAGGCTTGCGGCCCGCGATTTCGGCCGCTTCCTTGCGTTTGATCGCGGATTTCACCATGAGCGCCCCCACATAGCGCATCGGCTCCGGCGGGAAATGGCCCTGCGGGCCCTTGGCGAGCGGGCATGACGACCATTCATCGTCGAGGCCGAGGGCGAGCGAGGCAAGGATCCGGCCGCCGAGATAGGACGGGCCGACGCCGTTTCCCGTATAGCCGTGTCCATAGACGATGTCGGGGTTCGAGGGGAGCTTTCCGAAAATAGGCAGGCCGGTCGATGTTCGCTCGACGGGGCCGCGCCAGTTCTCGGCGATCGGAACCGATGCGATACTGGGATAGTAGCGGTGCAATTCCGACGCGACGTCGGCCGCCCGCGGCGACGTCCCGTCGAACTTCGTGCCGACCCGGCCGGCGAAGACGAAATGCCCGCCGCCCTTGCCGAACACGATCCGGCCGTCGACGGTGGTTCGATAGTAATTCACCAGCATGCTCGAATCGGAGATGGCCACGCCGTTCGTGAGGCCCAGCTGC
>JBGPGW010000049.1:0-15536 GCA_041484095.1 Alphaproteobacteria bacterium
CTATGGCTGCGTGCTTATGAGTCCATGGTCTAGGATTGACTTTTCAATTCCCGCGTTACGGCACTCTTTGATCCGTATACGCCTCCAATTCGGCTTCATCCTCTTCGGGGTGAAAGAAGCGAATCCCGAGAAGCGACTCTAGTTCTCCCCTCTTTGACAAAATATCACTGTCACACGTCACAAATGCTTTGCACCCGCTTTTGAATGCTGAGTCGATATGGAGTATGTCCCGACGATGGTTTGGGCCTACGATTGTCAGGATCTTATCCAGCCGATAGGAGCCCGAAAAATCCGCCCACGTGTATTCCGTCACCTCATCCCACGTGACGTGCAAATCACGCCACTGGGCTTCCGATGGCGTCGCGGACGGATTGAGGTGCTTGCTACGCCCATCTGGATCATAAGGAAAATGTATCAGGGTGATCCGACCATCACGTTGCCAAGCGCGAAGTTTCTTCGTAATGGCGCCATGTTCACAATATACTTTGAGCATCTAACCTCGATTTCTCTATCGCATGCGATTCGATAACTTAATCTTCTCTCTCTCGTGGAGGAATAGCCTCGACAGCGGCCGCGCCACGAGCAACTGCATCACGGCGACTACGGCAAGAGCGTTAGGATGACGAGCGTTAAGAACCCAGTACCCACGATTGACCCTGGGTTGCCTCCATGTGCGCACTGGTGCTGGTGCCAAAATTAATCGTGGCCAACAAGGATACCTTTTTGCGGGAGGCAAACACCGAGTCCGTCGTTCCAGGCAGATCGTGCCTATGCAGCAGGTAGCGATGGCCCATCCCGCGAACAAGATGCCGTACGGTGTGACCGGGCTTTGAATCCATTTTGCGGAAAAGACGCATATGGGCGCTGATCGCCGCGAGTGACATTCTACATATGACAATAATGCTGAATCACGCGGTAAAGATCATCGAGCCGGGTCATCTTCACCTCGGTTTTCCTGCATTGGTAAAAATACATCCTACTACATTTTACCTGAAACTCATTTAGAGGTGCGGTTATTAGATTGAGGAGGCAGCGTGTCGGATCAGTCGAATTCTAGCTCTGGCGATTGGAATGGCGAACCCATACCAAGAGCGCAATGGGAAGCCCATGTGGAGCGTGTCACCGCGGGCATGCGGGGTCATACGCTGAAATTCGTGACCCCGGTCTCGCAAGAAATTGAGCACGATTACGGTGAGTTGTTGGGAACAGGAAACTACGTCCAGTTGCGCGGCCAGAAATATCTTCTGACCAATGAGCACGTCGCGGCAGCATCCAATCAGAGTCCTCTTGGTCACCAATATCTGAGCAACCATGTGATTTTTCGAGTGCTAAATCCGTTCCGTGTCGTCGGCTTGCCCTTAGACGTCGCGGTCGGTGCAATCGATGAGAGGATCTGGACGCACGGAACACACGACAGCGCGATGATCCCCGAAAGCAAATTTGCAATCGCTCACACGCCAGTAGACAGGGAAATACTTTTTTTCATCGGATTTAGCGGGCAAGAATCAAAATTCTCTTTTGGACACCTCATCACTAACGCCACCTCCTACGGATGTCAGGAGATTCCCCTTCCCATCAACGACACGCGATTCAATTCGCGCTTCCATTTTGCGCTCGACTATCGACCGGACCGAGCCAAGTCAATTGGCACGGACAGGCGCGGGCTGCCAGTCCCAAAGGGATTCAGTGGCTCCCTAGTTTGGAATACGCGGTTTGTTGAACATTGGGGAAAGCAGCCTTCTTGGACCCCTGACTGCGCCCAGGTGACGGGTCTTGTCTGGGGCTGGCCGTCCTCATTGGCTTGTATTGTCGCGACCCGCATCGAGTATGTGAGAAGCAGCCTCCTGCGCTTGACAGAGCTAGATTGATTCAGAGGCGTCTCGTTGCTCTGTACCCGTTAAGCGTCTCCTCCATCAGCCGAAAGAAAGTAGCCTGCGCGGGATGCACTCTCCTGCCTGCAACCGACTCGCTACAGGAGCACAACGCGGCGCAACTGGTCACGCCTCCCCCTAACCACGTTATTGGCGGCCTCGCTGACTTCGTGTTGACTTGCAATAGACCCTGCCACACCGCGGGACAATGTCACACTATCCGCGATGAAGTTCGTCGATCAGTTGCGGGCAATCACGCCGCATTGGGAATGAGCCAACCTGCTACTCCGATGTATCGGGTGTATAGGTTATCGCTTAACCGAAAATCGGATTTTTTCTGGTAGAAGGGAGCGACGTGCTGCCCCGAGGACACCAGCGCGTTGTTCCGATCGCCTCTCTTCTGAGAGATGAGAAAACACTTTTGCATCAATCATTGGAGGAATTCATGGTGTCATGCACGATTTGTGAGATGTCAATGCCGGAACCAACCGCAACAGAGCCTGACTTGTGGCGATTCGATTGTGCGCGGTGCGGCACATTTGACTTAACCGGCACTGCACGACAGGTAGCTACCAATCGCCTTGCCTCGAATCGCAGGTTGCGAATGGTCACGAGCCACAACATTCGTAAGATGCAGCGTCAAGGTGCCCCCCCAAAGATTAGTGACGACGTCCTGGAGAGGATCTGGTCAGAAGGTCGACTGCCGTCACCCGCACAGCAAGCTGACACGCTCATAGAAATAATAGGAAACCGGGATGTTCCTCCTGGAGAATACTGTGCCTTTCTTCCACCGTTCCTGGCTGGATCCATCGGCACGGCTGACGACGGAAGGGCGGCCAGCACACAAGGTTTAAATTTCGTCTTGAGACACCTCAGTAACGATGGATTGCTCGATTCGAGTCCTGGAGATCGTCCCGGGAGTCTCGGTCTGCGCCTAACATTTAGAGGTTGGCAGCACTTTGAGAATCTTAAGCGATCGACGTCAGTCAGTCGAATTGCTTTCATGGCAATGAAGTACGGTCGACCCGTTACTGATCGACTGTTTCGAGAATATTTGAAACCTGCGACTGAAGAGACTGGTTTCCAACTTCGGAGACTTGACGAGGTTCCAAGAGCTGGCCTGATAGACCAGCACATGGAGGTTGATATTCGGAGGGCTAAGTTCCTTGTTGCGGACCTCACTTTCGGCAACCGTGGCGCTTACTGGGAGGCAGGCTTTGCGGCCGGGCTCGGCAAGCCCGTCTTTTATTTATGTGAGGCTGGAAAGTTTCGGCGTGTGGGCACCCATTTTGACACTAACCATCATTACACGATTCCATGGAACGAGAGTGATCTTTCGGCCGCTGCAGATAAACTCAAGACTGCGATCAGGGCGACTTTACCGGCTGACGCAAAGCAAGCAGACAACTAGACGCCACGACCCCGAGCTTGCTGGAGCAAGAACATTCGGCGGACGTAGCTCCCGAAATGGGTCCCGATGAATACCAGGTGAGTACGAGGAGTCCGCCGATGCCTGGCGAAATCATGCATATCTCCGGAAATCCGCTGTTTTCCGCGGCCTATTGGCAATGGCTGTCGACGAACATCGCTACTCGACGTGGCGCGGGAAGATGCCCTGGGGCGGAGGCAGGGCCGTGCCGGGCTGAAGCGCGTCCTCGGCCCTCAATGCAGCAAAGGTCCGCTTGTCCTGGGGCACCGCGAGCTGGTCGAGGAGCTTCGCCATGGAGCCCGGCATGAAGGGCTGCAGCAGGATCGCGATCGCGCGCAAGCATTCGGCCAGCGCGTAAAGCACGGTGGCCATGCGCAGGGGGTCGGTCTTCCTGAGCGTCCAAGGCGCCTGCTTGTCGACATAGAAATTGGCGGCCGTGACCGTGGCCCAGACCGCTTCGAGCGCGCGGTGGAATTCGGGCGAATTCGGCGATTCGAACAGGAGGCTTCGCACGCCCACGACGAGGCCCCTCGCCTCGTTCAAGAGATCCTCGTCTTTCGGGTCGAATGCGCCGGGCTGCGGCACCGCGGCGCCGGCATTCTTCGCGATGAAGCTCAGCACGCGCTGCGCGAGATTGCCCAAATCGTTGGCGAGGTCGCCATTGAGGCGCCCCACCATCTGCCTCCGCGAGAAATCGCCGTCCTGCCCGAACGGCACTTCGCGCAGGAGGAAATAGCGCACGGGATCGAGCCCGTAGGCCTCGATGAGCGCGTGCGGCTCGATGACGTTGCCGAGCGACTTCGAGATCTTCTGTCCTTCGTTCGTCCACCAGCCATGGGCGAAGACGCGGCGCGGCGGCTCGATTCCGGCGGCCTTGAGGAAGGCCGGCCAGTACACCGTGTGGAAGCGCACGATATCCTTGCCCACCATGTGGAGGTCGGCCGGCCAGTAGGTCTTGAACATCTCGGAGCCAGTGTCGGGATAGCCGACCGCCGTCGCGTAATTGGTCAGCGCGTCGAGCCAGACATACATGATGTGCTCGGGCGCGTTCGGCACCGGGACACCCCATTTGAAGCTCGTGCGCGAGATCGAGAGGTCGGTCAGGCCCCCGCGCACGAAGCACATGACTTCGTTCCGGCGCGAGACCGGCCCGATGAACGCGGGATTCTCGGTCTTGTAATAATTCAGCAGCCAGTCCTGCCAATCCGAGAGACGAAAGAAATAGCTGGGCTCCTCGACCCATTCGACTTCGGCCCCCGATGGTGCCCGCTTCTTGCCGTCGGCGCCGGTCGCGAGCTCGTCCTCGCCGTAGAACGCCTCGTCGCGCACCGCGTACCAGCCTGCGTATTTGCCGAGATAGATGTTGTCGCGGCCCTTGGGCGATTTCGTGGCCGCGATCGCGTTCCAGATCGCCTGGCAGGCGCGGATGTGGCGCGGCTCCGTCGTGCGGATGAAATCGTCGTTCGCGAAGTTCATGGCTTTGGCGAGGTCGCGGAAATTCTCTGACACCTTGTCGGTGAAGTCCTTGGGCGAGAGACCCGCCGCGGCCGCGGCCTTCTCGACCTTCTGGCCGTGCTCGTCGGTGCCGGTGAGGAAGCGCACGTCGTAGCCGTCGAGGCGCATGAAGCGCGCCAAGACGTCGCAGGCCAGCGACGTGTAGGCGTGCCCGATATGCGGCGCGTCGTTCACGTAGTAGATGGGCGACGTGATGTAGTAGCGCTTGGCGCGCGAAGGCATCCGGCGACTCCTTGGACGAATGCGGAAGCGGTGCCTCCGCCCTTACGCGCGGGCGGCCGTCTCGAGCGCGAGAAAGGCCGCGATCAGCACCTGCCGGTGATCGAGATTCAGGCTGTCCGCGCGCCTGAACAGGCGGTCGTTCTTGTCCCATACCTCGAACCAGCGATCAAGGCTGCGGCCGCCCGAGAGCCGCCGCATGACCTCGCTCTCGCCCTCGACGAGGTCGGATGTCCATTCGCCGGTCGCCGCACCCCGCAGCATGCGCGCGTGCCAGCGGCGCAGGAGATCGGCCGCGAGGAGGAACGAATCGTCGCTTCCCCGTCCGCAGGTCTCGCCCGCGAACCGGTGGGCGGCCGCGAAGTCGAGCGCGGGGAGACTCGCGAGCACGCCGACGAGATCCCGGTAAAGCCCGGTGCCGCCCGCCGCGAGAAGCTCGAGCGCGCGCCCCGGGCTGCCGTCGGCGAGGCGCACGATTCCGTCGGTCTCGCTCGGGGAGAGCGCGGGCTGTCGAGCGCCGATGACGGCGCGCAACGCCGGCTCGCCGAGGGGTGCCAACGCCAATTTCCGGCAGCGCGAGCGGATGGTCGCGAGCAGGCGCGCCGGCGCGTGACTGACGAGGAGCAGCACCGCCTTCGGCGGCGGTTCCTCGAGGATCTTGAGCACGGCGTTCGCGGCGTTGCGGTTCAGCTCGTCCGCGCTGTCGATGATGACGACGCGGTAGCCGCCTTCGGCCGGGGTCAGGCGGAGAAAGCCGCCGAGCTCGCGCACGTCGTCGATGACGATCTCGCTCCGGACCTTGCCCGTCTCCGGATTCACGCCGCGCTCGACGACGCGGAAATCGGCGTGCCCGCCCGCGAGCATGCGCCTGAACACGGGATGCTCGGGCTCGACGAAAAGCGACGGGGCCGCGCTCTCGTCCCCGAACAGCGATGGTCCGCTTCCGAGCCGCGCCACGCCGCCTGAGAGAAGGAATCGCGCGAAGCGATGCGCGAGCGTCGCCTTGCCGATCCCCCGCGGACCCGAGAGGAGCCAGGCATGCGGCAGGCGCCCCGAGCGGCACGCCTCGATGAGGGCATGTTCCGCCGCCTCGTGCCCGACGAGATCCGGGTTCGCGCGCGGCGGACGTGCGTCGTCGGTGGCGTCGTCGCTCATCCGCGCTCCAGGCCCAGCCGCGCCGCGACCGCCTCCAGGATCGCCTGGCTCACCGCATCGATCGTTTTCGTGCCGTCGATCAGCACGCAGCGCGCGGGATCGCGCCGCGCGATGTCTTGATAGGCCTCGCGAAGACGCGCATGGAAGTCCGGCTTCATGCGCTCGTAGCGCGTCTCGTCGATCTTGCGTTCATCGACGCGCTTCAGGCCGACCCGCGGCGGCACGTCGATGATGATCGTGAGGTCGGGCGCGAAATCGCCGACGACGAGGCGATAGAGCGTCTCGACCGTCTCGCGGCCGAGCGTCTGCGCGTACCCTTGATAGGCCATGGTCGAATCCGCGAAGCGATCGGAGAGAACCCATCGCCCGCGATCGAGCGCGGGCCAGATCGTGCGCACGAGGTGATCGCGGCGTGCTGCGCAATGGAGGAGCGCTTCCGTCATCGCGTCCCAGCGCTGGATGTCGCCGGAGAGCAGCAGCTCACGGATCTCTTCGGCGCCCGGCGAGCCGCCCGGCTCGCGGGTCGTCACCGCATCGATCCCCAGGGCCTTGAGCGCCTCGCCAAGGCGGGTGATCTGGGTCGACTTGCCGGCCCCCTCCCCGCCCTCGAAGGTGATGAAACGCCCGCGCGCCATGCGGTTGCGATCCTCGACGCGCCGCCACCCGCCGTCCGGTCACGAGCCCATGACCAGGCTCTTCAGGGCCGCTTTGACGCGCCCGAAGAAGCCGAGCTCCGCGACATCGCCGGCGGCGGCGAGCGGAATATCGACGGGACTGACGCCGGGCGCGCTGATCACGAGCTTGGCGATCTTGGTGCCCTTGGCGATCGGCGCGGGAACGGGTCCCTGGTACTGGACGACCGCTTTGAGCTGCGCGCGCGACTTCTTCGGCAGGGTCACGATCACGTCCTGCTCCACGACGAGCGGAACCGTCGCGTCCCGGCCGAACCAGACCTCGGCGTTCTCGATCGTCTCTCCGGCCTTGAAGACGGTGACGTTGTCGTATTCGGTGAAGCCCCATTCGAGCAGGCGCTCGGATTCCTCCGCGCGGTCCTTCTCGCTCGCGAGTCCGTTGATGACCATGACGAGGCGCCGGCCGCCGCGCTGGGCGGATCCCGTGAGGCCGTAGCCCGACACCTCCGTATGGCCGGTCTTCAAGCCGTCGGCGCCCATGTTCTTGTAGAGGAGCGGATTGCGGTTCGCCTGGCGGATGTTGTTGTAGGTGTATTCGGTCTCCGCGTAGTAGGGGTAGTATTGCGGGAAATCGAGAATCGTGCGCTTGGCGAGGACCGCGAGGTCGCGCGCGGTCGTGGTGTGTTCAGGATCGGGCCAGCCCGTCGAGTTCTTGAAGGTCGAGCCCGTCATGCCGATCTCGCGGGCGCGTTTGGTCATCTCCTTGCCGAAGGCCGCTTCGGTGCCTGAGATGCCCTCCGCGACGGTGGCGCAGGCATCGTTGCCGGACTGGACGATGATGCCGCGAATGAGATCCTCGACTTTGACGTGGTCGCCGACACGGACGAAGGTCTTCGATCCCGCCATGCGCCAGGCGTTCTCGCTCACCGGCAAGGTGCTGTCGAGCGTGAGACGGCCATCCTTCAGCCGCTCGAAGAGCATGTAGATCGTCATCATTTTGGTCATCGAAGCCGGCGCCATTGGCTCCGCCGCCGATTTCTCGAACAGCACGGCTCCGGTCTGAAAATCGATGAGATAGGCATACTTGGCCGAGGTTTCGAATGCGGCGGGAGAGCGCGCGGGCAGCGCGAGCAGGGCGGCGGCGGCCAGCAGGCCGAGGCTCGCCAGGCGGCGGG
This sequence comes from Alphaproteobacteria bacterium, assembly GCA_041484095.1. GTDB lineage: Bacteria > Pseudomonadota > Alphaproteobacteria > CADEGL01 > CADEGL01 > JBGPGW01. The sequence continues at coordinate 7,997 of JBGPGW010000049.1, forward strand.
TGAATGGGGTGATGCGAGATATGGTCATGGTTCTGTCCACGCTTGCGGTGAGTGGTTGAACGATACGGCCGTGGCGGGAATCGCGCATGCCGCTCAATCGACGACGAGTCGTGCTTCGGGGAAACCGGCGGCGGCGACCCGCTCGAGCATGCGATCGGCATCCTCGACATTGATCGCCGGGCCGATCCGCACGCGGTAGAAGGTCTGCGCACCGAGCCTGACCTGCACGATCTGGGTCGGGCCGATGCCGGCGAGGGAGATGCTGAGCCGCTGCGCGTTGGACTGGCTGGTGAAGGCCCCGGCCTGCACGAAGATGGCGGTCGGCTTGACGCTCACGACGCTGACCTGTCCCGTCGGCGCGGGGGCCGCCTCGATCGGTGCCGCATTTGCGGCCGCGATTTTCGACGAACTCGCCGGCGCGAAGCCGGATGTCGAAGCGGGCGATGGAGGGGCCGCCCCGCCTCCGGGCGAGGGCAAGGCCTCGACCGTCACGGTTCCCGCCGGAGCGGGTTTGACCGGCTCGTCATCCGCGCCCGGCATGCGCTTGGCGAGGCTCGCGAGCCGCCGGCTTTCGTCGCCGAGCACTTCGATATTCACCTTGGCCGTTCCGGATTGCTCGAAGCCGAGCAACTGCGCGGCGCGGCGCGAAAGGTCGAGGATCCGGCCGCGCGCGAACGGCCCGCGATCGTTGACGCGCACGACGATCGAGCGGCCGTTGTCGAGGTTCGTCACGCGCACGAGGCTCGGCAGTTGCAGCGTCCTGTGCGCGGCCGTCAGTTCGTTCATGTCGAAAATCTCGCCGTTCGCCGTCAGCTTGCCGTGAAAATCCGGGCCGTACCAGGAGGCAATGCCGGTTTCGGTGAAGGTGTAGTCTTCCTGCGGGTAGTACCAGACGCCTTCGATCTGATACGGCTTGCCGACCTTGAACGTGCCGGTCTGGGCCGGTGCGCCGGGCTTCGATTTCTGCTGGGGTTCGACGGATTTGACGGTATGCGAGACGAGCTGCGTTTCGGCGCAGCCCGTCACCCACGCCGCCATGGCGATGAACCCGATGAATTGTGCGACGCGCGAGCAGAACACGATCTAGTAGGTCGTTTGCCTCGGAACTCCAAATCTGGAAGCCACGAACATTACCGTTCGGCGATGCGATCGGCAAGCAATCCGGCTGCCGTCGCGAAGAACACGGCCCGGTTCCACTTCATGATGGCGCGAAAATTGTCGTAGGCGAGGAACGCGGCCCCGTCCTGGCCCGAGGGCATGATGAGCGCCCCCTCCCCCGCCGAATCGTCCTCGGCCAGCGCGCCGCCGTCGAACCGCTGCACCCCCAATGAGGCCCATGCGCTCGGCGATTTGCGCGCGTCGGAATTGGCAATCGATAGATCGAACCCCTCCGGCAGGACGACGCGGCGCCCCCATGACTGGCCGGTCTTCCAGCCCGAACGCGCGAGGTAATTGGCGGCGGAGGCCAGGACATCCGCCGTCGTCGCCCAGATATCGCGCTTTCCGTCGCCGTCGAAGTCGACCGCGTTGTTGATGAAGCTCGAGGGCATGAACTGGTTCTGGCCCATCGCGCCGGCCCAGGAGCCCTTCATGTCCTCGGGCTTGATATGCCCGCCTTCGAGGATGCGCAGCGCGTAGAGCAGCTCCTTGCGGAAGTAGGCACTGCGGCGTCCGTCATAGGCCAGCGTCGCGAGAGCGGCGATGACGGAGAAATTGCCGGCGTTGTGGCCGAACCCGGTCTCCATCCCCCAGAGTGCGACGAGATACTGCGGCTCGACTCCGTAGCGCGCCTCGATCTCGGACAGGAGCTTTTGATTCTCAGCCAGAAGCTGCCGGCCGCGGTCGACGCGGGCGGGCGGCATGGCGATCTCGAGATAGCGGTCGAAGGTGACCGTGAATTCCGTTTGACGCCGGTCGAGTTCGATGACGCGCGGAATGGGTGCGACGCCCTTAAAGGCGCGATCCAGCGTGGCCTGGGAGATCCCCTCGGCCCGTGCATCCTCCTTGAGGCCGGCGAGCCACTGCGCGAAGTCCTTCGATGCGGCCCCCGCACTTCCGCAACCGAGGAACAGGAGCGCGGCCACCGCGAGAATCCGGACCGGAACGACGTATGGCATTGCTTCTCCCTCGATCGAGACGCCGCTTATCTGCCATGAAAGCCGCGGCTTCGCAAACCGGAACGCGGACGTTCGCATTCGCGGGCGGCGCGGCATTGCGATGTCCCGTGGCGATGTCCCGTGCAATGTTCGTGCGGAGTCATGGCGACAAAACGGCCGATCGAGGCGTCCTTCCGGTCCTGCGGCGCTGAGGGCGCGCGCCGCGGGACCGTTTCGTCAGCGGAGCGGTCCGCTCAGCGAGAACGACAGCGAGATTTGCGGCTCCCTCTCGTAATACGCTGGCGCGACATAGTAGGGCTGCACGACGTAATGGACTCGCGGCGCGGCATAGTACGGCGCATAGACGTAGGCGGGCTCGTACCGCGCCTCGTGCCATCCGTAGGCGTGACCCCGAGGGCCATAGGCGGGGCCCCAGCCATGCTCATCGCCGTGATGACGGAAATGCCCGTGATCGTCATCCCCTGCCAAAGCCGGAAGCGACAGCAACGACAACCCGACGGCAATCACGGGAAGGAGGAGGCGTGCGCTCCGTACCATGTCTTGAACTCCCTGTTTGAGGCCGGCTGCCCGGCGACCCCTCCTTTCTACCGCCGCCCACCCGTCGGGACTCTGTCTTGAACGTGAATAAGCGTTCATGAGGCGACGCGCCCCGCGCGCGCCGAAGCGCTGCGGCAGGTGCAGGTCAGATGAAGGCGGGGGTTGGGGAGTGAGGCGATCGAGGCGGCGAAGGCGTGCCCGATCGCGATGTCGTGTCGCGATGTCGTGAGGCGGCGTCCTCGGGGGCGCCCCCTGGTGCTGTCTTGGGGAGGCCCGTGATCGACGGGCCCAGGCGCCGCTTTACGCGGCGGACGTCATGCCGTGCCGGCGGACGCTATCGAACGCCGCCCTACAGCCGCGGCATGGAAAGCCCGAACTGGGGCTTGAAGAACGGGCTCACTTCGAGGGGCAGCAAGACGTCGCCCCGCTTGACGTTGTCCGCTTTCGTCGATTCGGGCACAGCCGCGACCTTGCCGGGGAGCGTGGCAATTTTCGACGGCGGCGCGGCGATGCTCGTGATGTCGGCCCCGGCCGTGGGCACCGCCAGCGCGATGGCGAGCGTCAGCGTCGTGATAGGGAACCTCGTCATGATGTCCCGCATGTCCTGCCTCCGCCGCGCGATACGGTCCCGAGGTTTTCCTCGGGGGTCGCGCGTTCATATGTTATTTAGGATGAAGTTTAGGAAATAAAACCTAAGAAACTCTTATAGTCTTGCATTAAATTTCTGTAACGGTGCTTAAGAGATTTGGTTAACGCCAACGTGCCTGGGATGCGTGATGAGCGCAGGCCCAGCCGTGGTCGCGCCCGATGGCATGCAAGGGGGCCCTTGGCCGTGGCGGGAAAAGCGAAGGGCTCACCCCCTCGCCTCCCGGCGGAGTCTCCGGCGCCGAGAGCGGGTCGCGCGACGCCGGCGCTTCTCTCTACTTCCCCACCACCACGACGACGTCCCAATAGCTCCGCTTCGGCGGGATCGCGATCATGTCCTTGTAGGGATCGACGGTCGCCTGGAAGGCGCCGCTCTTCTCGTTGGCCTCGCAATCCGCCTTCGAGCCCCAGAAGGAGATGGAGGCGAGCCGGCCCGTCTTCGCGTCGCCGCAGAACGTGGCGCCGCGGAACCCGCGCTCGGGCTTATACGTCGCGACATGGCCGGGCCAGCCGCGAACGACGTCGCCCAGGCGCTCGACCTTCATGGTCACGTCGGCGACGCGCGCATAGCCGATCGGCCCGGGATTGCCCGCGACCTCGGCCATGACCTCGCGGAGATGCACTTCCGGCTCGGTGAGCCGGTACTTGGCCGCGTCCTTGGCGACGCCCTTGAGCGTCGCGTTCGCGTTCTCGACCATCGCCGCCTCGGTGTCGAAGAACACGACGGAGAGCGAGTGTCCCGTGTTGCCCTCGAGCAGGAGGTAGCCCTTCAGGAGGCCCTTATAGGCGCCGACCCGCTCGGCCCAGAAGGCCTTGAGCTCCGTCATCAATGCGGGCCTGAGATCGACGTAGTTGAGCCGTGCGTACATTCCTGTCCTCCCTGATGCTCGTGGCATGCGAGCGTAGCACGGCTGCGGCTCGGGTCGAGAGACGCCCGGTGGGCGCGTCTACCAGTGGGTGCGTCTATGGGTGCGCCTGGATGATCGTGTGCTCGCTGACGATGAGCCGTTCGAGCCGGCTCACATGCTTCATCACGTCGGCGCGGGCCTCGGCGCCTGAGGGAAGCGAGAACGCGGCGCGCGCGTCGGCCTCGGTCAGGAACCATTCCTCGGCGAAGCCGTCCCAGCCGCTCTCGCTCGCGGGCTTGCCGGGCAGCGCGTCGAGTGCCCGCACATTGACGATGTAGCGCTTCAGGTAAGCCCCCTGCTTCGCCTTGACGAACGGTGCGTGGCTCTCGAGCCACCAGGAGCGGAACTGGTCGATCGTGATGCCGTCGGCTTTCTTGAGAAGCCAGACCACCTTGAGCATGGATTCGTCCTTCGTGCGGAAGAGGCGATGCGATCATAGGCGCGCGGCACGCCGCCGCCAACGACGGACGAGGCGAGTACGAATCCGCAGATCGTTTTGCTATAACGTGGCCGGGCATCGGACTGGCGAGCCTCGGAGAAGACCGCCGGCACCCGATCGCCCGGCGCAATCGATGGACGTCGTCGCACACGGATGGGTGGCCGAGCGGTTTAAGGCACCGGTCTTGAAAACCGGCAGGGGTGCAAGCTCCTCGTGAGTTCGAATCTCACCCCATCCGCCACCCCCCTTCCCGGCGCGCGCGATGGCGGATTCGCGCGGCTGCCCGACAGCCTTCCTGGTGCGACGCGTCACTCACTGGCATTCTTGCCTCCATGACAGCGTTCGACGCTCCACGGGCCGCGGGGGGCGAGATCAGCTCTCCTTCACGGGGCACGCCAATGCAGACTTATGACGTGGTGATTGTCGGCGCCGGCCATAACGGCCTTGTCTGCGCCACCTACCTCGGCAAGGCCGGATTGAAAGTCGCTGTGGTCGAACGACGGCCCGTGGTGGGCGGGGCGGCCGTCACGGAAGAGGTCTGGCCGGGCTACAAGGTCTCGGTCGCGGCCTATGTCATGGTGCTGCTTCAGCCGAAGATCATGATGGATCTCGACCTCTGCCGTCACGGCGTCGAAGTCGTCGAGGCCGGCCCTTCCTTCCAGCCCTTCGAGGACGGACGGAGCCTCGTCTTCTGGCCGGACACCGCGCGCATGGCGGAGGAGATCAGGAAATTTTCCGCGGCCGACGCGGACGCTTATCCCAAGTTCGTGGCGCATATGGACAGGATCATCCCGTACCTGCGCCGCCTGCTGTTCGAGACGCCCGTCGATCCGACGACTGGCAGGGTGAGGGACATCGCGAAGGCGATGGCGCTCGTCTGGCGCTTCAGGGATATCGGCCGCCATGTCTACGATGTCTGGGATCTCCTCACCATGAGCGCCCACGACTATCTCAAGCGCTGGTTCGAGAGCGACGCGGTGCTGACGGCCTATGGCAGCTATGCCTCGGGGTCGGCCGGCCTCATCAGCCCCAAGACGCAGGGCTCGGCCTATGTGCTGGCGCGGCCGCTCCTGCGCGACCCGAACACGCCGGCCGGCCCCGGCGGCCTCGTCAAGGGCGGCATGGGCGCGATCACGCAGGCTCTCCTCAAAGCGGCCAAGGAGGCCGGCGTCGAAGTCCTCACCGACCGGCCCGTGGCCACGATCGACATCGATGCGGGGCGCGCGCGAGGCGTGTTCCTCGAGAATGGTGAGCGCATTGCCGCCCCCGTGGTCGCCGTCAATGCGTCGGCCAAGCTGCTTTACCTGCAGATGATCGACAGGCAGTGGCTGAGCGAGGATGTCCTCGCTTCCGTTCGCCGGTCGCGCACGGATTCGATCGCCTTCAAGATCAATGTCGCGGCCAGCGCGCTGCCGCGTTGGACGGCCTATGATTCGCGCCGCCTCAACGATCCCAATCCGGGATCGATCACGCTGGCCGAGAACGCGGACGAGTTGGAGGATGCCTTCTACAGCGCCCGCAACGGCGCAATGGCGAAGCGCCCCTATCTCTGGATCGTGACGCCCACCGCCTTCGATCCGACTCTCGCTCCGCCCGGGCAGCACATCCTCAACATCATGGGCGGACATGTTCCCTACAAGCTCAGGGGTCGCGAATGGGATGCGGCCGCGCGCGAGGAACTCTTTGAGATCGTCATGAAACAGATCTGCCGCTACGCGCCCGGGTTCGACAAGGCGGTTACACACAAGCAGGTCCTTGCGCCGCCGGATATCGAAGCCCTGTTCGCGCTGCCCGGCGGACACGTCCACCACGGCGAGATGAGCCTCGATCAGATCTTCTTCCGCCGGCCGATCGCGCGCTATGCCGACTACCGGACGCCGGTCAAATCCCTCTATCTCTGCGGCGCCTCGGCCCATCCGGGCGGCGGAGTGACCGGGGTGCCAGGCCACAACGCCGCGCGCGAAATTCTCAGGGATCTCGGTCGCAAGATGGCCTGAGGGTCGGGCGGCTGGGATCGCGACAAGTCGGGTAACGGCGTGTTAGGCCCGTGGCGATCGACGGGTCCCTCACGCCGATACCGTCCGGCGCGGCCACATTTATTTGGGACAGGCAAGCGCGAGCATTGGGTGGACGGTCGGTCGAGAGCGTAAGCGCGCCGCGAGACGTCATCGCTTTGGACTGCTACCTCGCCGCCAATCCCAAGGCATCTCAAACTCACCCGACCAAAGCCCCCGGTGCGCCGCGCGCGCTTCATCTTCCCGGGGCACGTAGTCGGTCGAATAGCGGCGGTAAGCGACGGCCCAACCCTCGGCAACAAGCCAAGCACCGAGATCCTCAGTCCCCAGGACGCATACGGCCAGCGTGCGGCGAGATTGGTCCTTTCCTTGCACTTCGCATGTGACGGTTTGGCCTTGGAGCTTTCGACGAAGGGCCGATACGGCCGCCAATCCGCATGGCCATGATTGCCCGTCATGTCTGCAAATCTGGTCTCGCTCAGGGGCGGCGATGCCATAAAGCCCGATGCGGGCGGTGCCGACCGTGATGGTATCGCCATCGATGACTCGCGCGGGGCCCGTGAGCGCCACGGGCCCGTCGGCGAGAGTGGCCGCAATGAGGGCGACGGCAATGAGGCGATGCACGGCTATTTTTGTCCGTCTGACCTGCTACCGGTTTCGCAGACACCGAGTTAGATGTTTTGATACTAAGGTTGCTGATCTCACTCGATCTTATCCTTATCCTTAGCGTCTCGCCTCGTCTGCCATTGCATATTGGACGGGGTCGTCTTTGCCGCCGCGCTTCAACGGCGTGACATAAACAATTACATAGCCGGGGCAAGCGCCCCCACTCTTTCCCGTTGAAGGGCACGGGTGCGATTTCTTGAATGCGTCCTTGGC
>JBGPGW010000050.1:0-15481 GCA_041484095.1 Alphaproteobacteria bacterium
CTTGTAGAAGCTCCAGCCGCCGATGAATTGCACCGGCGTGACGAGGATGAACAGCCACATGCCCCAGGTGAACCAGGGCAACGCGGGGATCGGCGCCCAGGTCACGATCGTGGCACCGGCGGCGAGGGCGAGAAAGGCGCCGGCCCGCAGAATCGCCAGTGCGAGCACGCCCGTGAGCGCGAGCGTCACCCGCGTCCGCATCGACTTGAGCTCGCGCTCCGGATCTTCGAACGTGCGCTGGCACCCGATGCTGCAGAAATAATAAGTGCGCCCGCCGCGCTCCGATCTGAGCGCCGTCGCCTTGTCGACCATCATCCCGCAGATGGGGTCCTTGGCCAGATCGCGTTTGCCGGTTGCCGGTGCGGTGGCAATAGCTGCCGCTTGTTTGGTTTCGCTCGCGACCGCCGCCGCGTGAGCACCATGATCGTGCCCCGGCACTTGGGCGTGCCGTGTCGCCGCGAGATACACGGACGGATTCGCGGCGAATTTGTCGCGGCACTGGTCAGAGCAGAAATAGTACGTCGCCCCGGCGTGGACGTGTTTCGCCGGGGCGGTCCTTTCCTCGACGGTCATGCCGCAGACAGGGTCAACGGCCATAGCCAGCTCCGGCTGCATTTGGATGTCGTGTTTTCGCCGTGCAAAACATGTCGGACGCCCTCCAATGCGTGCGTTCAGCGGAACCGAGCCGCGAGCAGGTTGAACAGCGAGCCGAACCCGAGGGCGACGTACCAGCCATAGAGGAAGACGAGCGCGAGGCCTCCGAGGAAGCTGGTCCAGGTCAGCGGCTTGAACCACGGCAGGAACAGCGAGAGGACGGCATGCCCTGAGCCGAGGTCTGGAAACAGGAGATAGAGCAGGACGCACAGCGCGTAGGAGATAGCGAGAAAAATTCCGAGACTGAGACCGAACGCGAGAATGGGTATTCGCGGCGGCGGCCCTGCCGATCCTGGAGAAGCGGCGCTCGAACGTTGAGGTGTATCGATCATGTGATCCTCCCTTCGTCGTGCCAAGCGGCGGCCTTTTTCGCGTTCCCTCGCGATGTGCATGAGGGCCACGGCATCGACCGCTGCTGGAGCCGGATCTGTCGCGACAGCCCCGCGGGCTGTCAGCTCACGCGACCGCGCGAGTCCGTGCGTTCAGGCTCGATGAAGGGATTTCGGAGGATGGAAAATGAGGCATGTCGCAAGGCCCGAGCGCGGCAGGTGACGTACCCACGACCACGACGGAGACGCGGCTCCGGGATCCGAGCCGACGGCGGAGATCATGCCCAGTGGCACGCAACCGGGACCGGTCGGGCAATTGGGGCCGACATGCGCATTGCCGGCGTGGGCATGTGCGGCAACGTCTCCCACGTCGGCGCCGAGCGTGCTCGCAACCTGGGTCTCTTGCGACGACCGATACGGTGAGCCGGCTTGCGCAACATGCAGCAGCGACGCGAGAATCATGGCGAACGCCACCAGTGGCGCCAGCCAGCGCAGAACGGCGATCGTCCGGACTCTCGTGAGCACCATGATTGTGCTGTCGCTCATCCGCTATGAGATGCTGCTGCGCTCATTCCAGCGCCCGGGCCGGCAGGACTATCGATCTCTCTGCCTACGGCCACCTTGATGTGAGTCAATTCGATGGCGGTTCGTCCCGACTGTTGAGCCGGCGAGCAACGCGCCCTCACGCCCGCGCGGCCGCCGCTCCGTCGAGTATCTCCACATGCGCGTCGGTCGGCTGGCCGCCGTTGATCAGCGTGATGTCCTGCGGGCAGGCCGAGAGGACGAGGACGAGATCGATCTCGGCCCTGAGCAGGATGTAGTCGCCGGGGCGCGAGGCCGGCGGGAGCCGCTCGATCGCACCGTCGCCTTTCACCGGAATGTTCATGAACAGGTTGAGCGGCGCCGGCGTGAACGGGACCGAAAGGCCCAGCGCGCCCAAGGCCTCATGGAGGTTATCCACGCAGTTGCGGTGATAGGTGGTGACGCCGAGCTCCGTGTAGATCGCGCGGTTGCAGGCGCAGAGAAGCGTGTCGTGCCGGCCGGGCGAGGTGTCGTCGAGGATCGTGAGAATTGGGCGGCGGTGGTTCGTGACGAGCCGGTCGCCCGTCCGGATGTAGATCGTGCTGTTGATGGAGCGCGTCTGGTCCATCGACAGGTATTCGCCGAGGTCGTCGCGGTTGAAGGCCCAGGTGTCGAGGACCTGCTGGCCGTGCGTGTTGATCAGCTTCGCCGCCTGGCCGCGGTCGATCGAGAAGGCCTTGCCGTGGCGCGCCGGGATGACGATCGTCTCGGGAGCCGCTCTGCTCATCGCAATCCTCGTCGTGGACCGTCCGCGTGCCGCCGGTGGCGTCTCTCAGGTGAACGCCTTGAATGCGATGATCGTGAAGGTGTCCTTGACGCCGTCGAGGGCGTGAATCCGTTCGTTGACGAAATGGCCGATGTCGATCCCGTCCTCGAGATAGCATTTCATCAGCAGGTCGTATTGCCCCGAGACCGAATAGACCTCCGATACTTCTGCGACATTCTGGATCGCCCGGTCGGCGACGCCGTAGGCCTTGCCCAGTTCGCACTTCACCATGATGAAGATGGTTTGCATGAGGGCCCCGCCTTTACCAGCGTCTACATCTCGTCGGTCAAATCGTTGAGCCGCGCCTTGATCGATTCGCGGAGCGGCGCGGGAAGCTCGTTCACGGCGGCCCCAAGCTCTTTGAGCGCGCCCCGCAACGCGTAGATCTGATCGAGAAGCGACAGGACCACCGGCATCGCCTCATCGTCGATGGACATCTCCTGGCGCAGTTCGGTGATGAGGCGGACACGGGCGACGTCGGCGGCATCGAAGAAATAGGCGCCTTCGCGTTCCGTCGGCAGGATCCATTGGCGCGCGATCCAGTATTCGAGCTCGCCCCGCCCGATCGTCACCTGCTCCAGCACCGTTTCGATCGTCATCATCGCGCAAGCCCCAATTTGTGGCGGACGTCATAGGGATGCTTTTTCGCCCACGCCTTGATGGCTGTCGCGAGATCGTCGTCGGCCGTCTCCGGCAGGATGACCTTGAGCGTGATGTATTGGTCGCCGCGCTGCTTGCTCTTCCGGTCCTCGATGCCCTTCTCCTTGAGCCGGAGGCGGTCGCCCGTGTTCGAGCCGGCGGGAATGCTCAGATTGACCCAGCCATCGACCGTCGGGACCTCGACCTTGGCACCGAGGACGGCTTCCTGCAGCGTGATCGGCAGGTCGAGGTGAATGTCGGTGTCCTCGCGGCGGAAATGGGGGTGCGGCTCGATGCGGATTTCGATATAGGCATCGCCCGACGGCGCGCCGCCGGTGCCTTGTGTCCCTTGGCCCTTGAGCCGCAGCGTCTCGCCGTCTTCGACGCCCGCGGGGATGCTGACGTTCAACGTCTTGCCGCCCGGAATGGTGATGCGTGTCGTCGCACCACGCGCCGCGTCGAGAAAACTGACGGCGAAGGTGTAGGCGACGTTCTCGCCGGCCAGACGCGAGGCGCCCCGCTGGCGCTCGGACCCCTGGAACATGTCCTCGAAGATATCGTGGAGGGAGAACCCTTCGCTCGATCGGGAGGCGTTCTGATATTTCTGCCCGCGCGCGCTGTCGGCGTAGGTGCGGTAGAAGCTGTGGTGGGGGCGTTCCGCCCCGCTCGAATCGATTTCGCCGCGATCGAAGCGCCGCCGCTTCTCCGGATCGGAGAGAAGATCGTAGGCGACGCTCACCTCCTTGAAGCGCTCCTCGACCTTCTTGTTTCCCGGATTCAAGTCCGGGTGCAGCCGCTTCGCGAGCTTGCGATAGGCCGCTTTGATGTCGCTGTCGCTCGCCGCTTTGGCAACGCCGAGGACGTCGTAGGGATCGCGCATGGTCAAATCATTGATTGGGGCAAGCGAAGGCCGCTAGGGTTGCCGGATCGTTGGCCGAGCCGCAAACGCATGCGGCGATGCTCAGGTTGCACTCTAATATAGTTGATCGCGGCCCGCGAGGGAGAGGTTGAGACAAGAAGGGAGGCAAGACGATGGTCAAGCGTATGGACGAGCGGACCTTCCAGGCCATGAAAGAGGAGGCCAGCCATTTCTACTGGTACGGAATTCCCACGTTTTTCCGCTGCCCGTGGGACGAGAATCCCGCACACGCGGACATCGGCCTGGTCGGCGTGCCGCACAGCTCGGGCAACGGATCGACCGAGCGCGATCAGCACTTGGGGCCGCGCGCCGTGCGCGATCTCTCGGGTCGCTATCGCCGGGCGCACAACAAGTTCGGCATCATTCCGTGGGATGTGTGCCGGATCAACGACCTCGGCGACGTGCCGCTGCCGCAGGCCATGGTGAACGACGTGTGCGTGGAGCATATCGAGGCGTTCTACAAACGCCTGGACCACGCGGGCGTCCGGCCCGTCTCGGTCGGCGGCGACCATTCGGTCACGGGTCCGATCGTGAAGGCGATCGCCGGCAGGGGGGCCAAGCTCACGGGCGGCCGGAAAGCGGCTCTCGTCCATTTCGACGCGCATACCGACGCTTATGACCATATGCCGCATTGGCTCGGCAGCGTGCGGTCGGCCGCGCACTGGGCCGCCTACATCGCCACCGAGAAGCACATCGACACGTCGAAGAGCGTCCAGATCGGGCTTCGCGGCAATACCTTCACGCTCGATTGGCGCAATTCGAGCACGCGGCTCGGCTACCGGGCCATCACGGCCGAGGAGTTCTTCCGGCTCGGCGTCAAGAAGACGGTGGACATCATCCGCGAGCGTGTCGGCGACGCGCCCGTCTACATCACCTTCGACATGGACGCGCTCGACGTGACCGTGGCACCCGGCGTCTCCAATCCCGAGCCCGGCTACAACGGTCTCTCGGCCTCGGATGCGACGGGGATCCTTCAGGGGCTGAGGGGGCTCGACGTGATCGGCGCCGACGTCGTGTGCCTCATGCCCACGCGCGACAATCCGAGCAATATGACGTCCGGAACGGCGATGGTGCTGATGTTCGAAATGATCGGCCTCATCGCGGACCGCCTGAACGGCGGCTCGGCCAAGCGCAGCTCCCGGCCGCGTGGCGGCCGCCGGCGTTAGCGTGCGCGGGCACTCCGCAACAAGAATGCGGGCGTGTGGTCGCCGAGCCCGACGGTGTGGTCGCCCTCATCGGGTGCTTGGCGCGCGGGTCGTGCCGCGCGCGGCGGTGATGCCGGTTGTGCGTGGTGACGAGGCGCCTCAGGCGCGCGCTCACGCGGCTGCGGGGTCGGCTGGGCGTGTTGAGGGACCATCGCGGGCTCGATCGGGGTGCGCTCGATCGGCGCATGCTCCCGTGGCGTGTGCTCCCGTGGCGTGTGCTCTCGCGGCTTGGCGCGTGCGCCGCGCGGCGCGCGTTTCTCATGGGTTCGGGGACGCCGTCCGTCGCCGCGTTCGGCGGGTGCCTCGGTCTCGGCTTCGCTCAAGCCTTCGACATGGACGCGTTTGATGCCGCGCTTGATGAACGATTCGATGGCGGCGATCGCTTTCGTGTCCGCGTTGGTGGCGATCGTGAAGGCGCGTCCGGACAGTCCGGCGCGCCCCGTCCGTCCGATGCGGTGGACGTAATCCTCCGGATTGAACGGCACGTCGTAGTTGAACACGTGCGAAAGCCCCTGGATGTCGAGGCCGCGGGCCGCCACGTCGCTCGCCACGAGCAGCGCGATCTTCGAATCGCGGAACCCCTGCAGCGTCGATTCGCGCACGGATTGCGCGAGGTCGCCGTGCAGGACGCCGGCGTTCAGGCGGTGACGCTTCAAGGACCGGTAGAGAATGTCCGCGTCCTTCTTCCGGTTGCAGAAGATGAGCGCGTTGGCGACGTCTTCCGTCTCGATCAGGCGAAGAGGCGCGTCGCGCTTCAAGCGCTCCGGCACGATCGCGACCGCGTCGTCGACGGTTTCGGCGGCGAGCGCGCTCGGCTTGATCGAGATTTCTTTCGGGTTGGTCAGGAAGCGGTCGGCAAGTCCGCGGATCTCGGGCGGGATCGTGGCCGAGAACAGCAAGGTCTGGCGCGTCGCGGGCAGCATCTTCACGATGCGCTCGACATCGGGAATGAAGCCCATGTCCAGCATGCGGTCCGCTTCGTCGATGACGAGCATGCCGACGCCGTTCAGCAGCACCTTGCCGCGCTCGAAGAGATCGATCAGGCGGCCCGGGGTCGCGATCAGCACTTCGACACCCCGGTCGAGGGCCTGCTCCTGCGGCCCCATCGAGGCGCCGCCGATGATGAGGGCGGCGTTCAGCTTGTGGTACTTGCCATAGGTTGCGAAATTTTCGGCCACTTGTTGGGCGAGTTCGCGCGTCGGCTCCAGCACGAGTGCGCGCGGCATGCGCGCGCGCGACCGGCCCGCGGCCAGCATGTCGATCATCGGCAGGGAGAAGGCGGCGGTTTTCCCGGTTCCGGTCTGCGCCCGCCCCAGCAGGTCGCGACCCCTCAGAATCTCAGGGATGGCCTCGCTCTGAATGGGGGTGGGTTCTGTAAAACCGGCGTCGGCGACGGCGCGAAGGACGTCCGCGCTCAGTCCAAGATCATTAAAACTCATTCGGTATAGGGTCCAAGTCCTCTGTCGGATTGATGGGAGTCGCGCAAGGGCGGCGAAACGTCGCAGGGTTTGCGCATTTATGACACGATATATGGGGATGTCACCTAGGAACTTAAAGGCCCTGACCCCGAGGGACCCCTGATTTTCGGGCCTTTTGGGCGGGATTAACCATGCCGGGCGATGCCGGGAGGCCCCTTCTGCCAGTGATCGACGTCCAAGAGCGGCTGTTGCCGGCAAGCGCCGAACCCCACGTCGACGAGTGCTGGGCGCTCATGATAGGGGCCGGCGGCCCGTCTCGGGGTTCTGAACCCGAAGGAGCTCGGGCGGGCCGGGATGCCCGGCTGCGAGGATTTCTCGCGTCGCATCCAATGACAGAGACGGCCGCACGCCGATGACGGACCGGATTCCGCTCGTCCTCATTCCCGGGACGCTTTGCGACGGGGCGTTGTGGCGCCATCAGATCGATCACCTGGGCGATGTCGCCGACGTGACGGTCGCGGATCATACGCGCCACGATTCGATGGGGGCGATCGCGCGCGCGATTCTCGACGAAGCGCCGGCACGGTTCGCGTTGGCGGGCCTCTCGATGGGTGGCTTCATCGCACTCGAGATCATGCGCCAGGCGCATGCGCGCGTATCCAGGCTCGCGCTCATGGACACGACGGCGCGCGCCGACACCGCGGAGCAGTCGCAACGCCGGCGCGATTTTGTGGCGCTCGTCCAGCGCGGCAACTTCAAGGGCGTGACGCCGCGCATGCTGCCGCTCTTCATCCATCCCGATCGCCTCGCGGACGAGTCCCTGTGCCGCGCCATCCAGGAGATGGGCGAGCGCGTGGGTGCCGCGGCCTATCTCCGGCAGCAGAACGCCAATTTGACGCGCGCCGATCACCGGCCGATGCTCGGCACGATCGCGTGCCCGACCTTGGTCGTGTGCGGCCGGCAGGACCGATTGATTCCGCTCGAGCAGAGCGAGGAGATCGCGCGCGGCATTCCCAATGCGACGCTCGTTGTGATAGAAGACTGCGGCCATTTGCCGACCATGGAACGACCGCAAGCGGCGACCGCGCTGTTGCGCTACTGGCTGTCGAGCCGGTGACCGTGTCCAATCGGATCGCATCGAGTCGAATCACATCGAGCCAAATCACATCGAGCCAAATCACATCGAGCCAAATCACATCGAGGATGAGAGGAATGAGGAGAGTTTCGCCCGCACTCGCCGTTCTGTTGGCGGTCGTTCTGGGGTCGCCTGCGTTGGCCCAGGCCGCGTCGAAGCCGCAATCCGGCGCCAAGCCGCCTGCTGCGGCGCCGGCACAGTCGAAATCCGGATTCCAGTTCTTCGATGCCCGCCCCCTGTCGCCCGACGCGCCTCTCGTGACCAAGCCCTGGAAGACGGAGGAGAAGGCCAAGGTCGAAGCGATGCTGAAGACTCTTTCCCAGCAGGCGCCCGGATTGGCGCAGCGGGCGATTCAGTACCGGCCGGTGCGCATCTTCCGGACCGAGACGCTCGGCCATGAAGAGAGGCTCGTCGGCACCATCAACGCCGAACACACGCTTCTCGTCTCGGACCGCTTCTTCAAATCCCAGGCCGGACCGGGCGCGGTCGCATCGACCGACCCGTATTTCGCCCTCGTCCGCGAGGTCGCACAACTCGCCGATTCGGCATATCGCGCCGCCGCCGCCAAGGACTGGGTCGCGTTGGTCCAGCCGCTGCTGGAGAAGGCCCGCGCCAAGGTGAAGGAGGCGAAGACGACGCTCCCCGATCTCGCGCTGAAGGGCGATGATCAAATCGCCAGGGATGCGGGGCTGCCGACCATCCTCGGCGCGTACCGCGTGGACGAGGCGCTTGCCGATTTTGCCGCGGCACTCGCGGTGAAGACGGATTTCGCACTCGCGCCCGACATCAAGGCCTATGTGGAAAAGCAAGTTCTCGCGCCCGCCGGCAAGGCCGACGAAGCCGTCAAGAAGCTGCACCAGGCACTCGATACGTTCGAGAACGGCAAGGTGGACGAGGCCCTTATGCAGTACGACCAGGCCATCAAGCTCGATCCCAATTTCCGCGAGGCCTATCTCGATCGGGGCCTCATGTACAAGTACAAGGGGCAATGGGACAAGGCGATCGCGGACTTCGATCAGGGCGTCAAGCTGTCGTTCGGTGAGGTGCCGGTCCAAGTTTATTTCGAGCGTGGCCTCGCGAAGGCGCAGAAGGGCGATTTCGACCAGGCCATCGCGGATCTAACGGCCTCGATCGAACGCAGTCCCAGCCCCTATCTCGGCTTCATCCGGCAGGCCTACGGGCTTCGTGCGGAAGCCTTTATGGTGAAGAAGGATTACCCGAAGGCGGCGGCCGACTATTCCAAGGTGCTCGATATCGATCCGAAGGGCGCCTATTCCTACAAGATGCGCGGACGCGCGCGCTACGAGATGGCCGACGCCAATGGGGCGATCGCCGATTATACGAAGTCGATCGAGCTGGACGACAAGGACCCCGACGTCTTCTTCATGCGCGGCTATGCCTATGGCTCGCAGAAGAAGTTCGCCGAGGCCAAGGCCGATCTCGAGCATTCCCTGCAAATGAGTCCGAAGATGGAGCCGCTGGTGAAACCGGCGCTCGACTTCGTCAACGCCGAGATGGCCAAAGCCAAGAAGAAATAAGCGTCCCCGTCCCGCCGCGCCGAGGACCGCTCCGCCGTCGCCTCGTTCGCGAGGCCTATCCGCCGTGACGATGTCATTCCGGCCGCGCGGTCGTGCTCGCCGGTCATCGCAGGCCGCCCAGACCGTCAGACGTCGATGTCGACGACCAGCTTGGCGTTCTTCTGGATGTAATCGAAGCGTAGCTCCGGGCGCTTGCCCATCAGCGTCTCGACGAGCTTCGCCGTCGCCGCGGCCTCTTTCTTCTCCGCCGGATTCGTCCGGTCCGGGATATCGACCCGGAGCAGCGTGCGCGTCGCCGGGTCCATCGTGGTTTCCTTGAGCTGCACGGCCGGCATCTCGCCCAATCCCTTGAAGCGGCTGATCTCGACCTTCGCGTTGCCCTTGAAGCGCGTCTTCAAGAGCTCCTCCTTGTGCTTGTCATCGCGCGCATAGACCGAAATCCCGCCATGCGTCAGGCGATAGAGCGGCGGCAGGGCGAGATAGAGATGCCCGTCTTCGACCAGCGCCGGCATCGCCCGGTAGAAGAAGGTCATGAGGAGCGCCGCGATGTGGGCCCCGTCGACATCCGCATCCGTCATGATGATGACGCGCTCATAGCGCAGCTGCTCGTCGCGATAAAGCTCGTTCATGCCGCAGCCGAGCGCCTGCGCGAGATCGTGGATCTCCTGGTTCTGGCGGAGCTTTTCGGCCGAGGCGCTCGCCACGTTCAGGACCTTGCCGCGGAGCGGCAGGATCGCCTGCGTCTCGCGGTTGCGCGCGGTCTTGGCGGAGCCGCCGGCGGAATCGCCTTCGACGAGGAAGATCTCCGTGCCCTCGCGCGAATCGCGGCTGCAATCCGCGAGCTTGCCGGGCAATCGCAGCTTTCGCGTGGCACTCTTGCGCTGAAGCTCGCGCTCCTGCTTGCGGCGGAGACGCTCGTCCACCCGCTCGAGCACGCGGTCGAGCAGCGCCTTCGCCGCGCCCGTGTCGCCCGCGAGCCAGTGGTCGAAGTGATCCTTGATCGCCCCCTCGACGAGGCGCGCCGCTTCGGGCATGCCGAGCCGTTCCTTGGTCTGGCCCTGGAACTGCGGATTGGCGATGAAGAGCGACAGCATGATCGCGGCCCCGTCGACCACGTCCTCCGCCGTGATGTCCTTGCCGCGCCGGTTGGTGATGCGCTCGGCATAGTCGCGGAGGCCCCGCACGAGTGCCGTGCGCAGGCCTTGCTCGTGGCTGCCGCCCTGGGCGGTCGGCACGGTGTTCGTGTAGGAGTTGAGGAACCCGTCCTCGTCGGCCGGCCAGGCGACGGCCCATTCGACCTTCTCGCCTTTGCTCCCGTCGTCGAACGTCCCTTCGCCGGCGAAGGGTTTGGGCGTGAGCGTCGCGCGGTCGGCGAGTGTCGCCGCGAGGTAATCCTGAAGTCCTCCGGGGAAGTGAAGCGTCGCTTCGGCCGGAACGTCGCTCTTGTCCTTGAGAAGTTTCTCGTCGCACGACCAGCGGATCTCGGCGCCCTTGAAGAGATAGGCCTTCGAGCGCGCCATGCGGTAGATGCGCGCGGGCTTCAAGTGCAAGTCTTTGCCGAAGATGTCGGGGTCGGGGTGGAAGGTCACGGTCGTGCCGCGCCGGTTGGAGGCGGCGCCGCTATCCCTAAGCTTCGAGGTCGGCTTGCCGCGGCTGTAGGTCTGGCGCCACAGGCGCTTGTCGCGCGCGACCTCGATCGTCATCGAATCCGACAGCGCATTCACGACCGAGATGCCGACGCCGTGAAGCCCGCCCGCCGTCTTGTAGACGTTGTCGGAGAATTTGCCGCCCGAATGCAGCATCGTCATGATGACTTCGAGTGCCGACTTCGGGCGGAACTTCGGGTGCGGATCGACCGGGATGCCGCGGCCGTTGTCGTGGACCGTGATCGAGTGATCGGCGTTCATCTGGACGTCGATGCGCGTGGCGTGTTCGGCCACGACTTCGTCCATCGCGTTGTCGAGGACTTCGGCGAACAGATGGTGGAGAGCCGGCTCGTCCGTGCCGCCGATATACATGCCGGGTCGGCGGCGCACGGGCTCCAAGCCTTCCAAGACCTCGATGTCCTTGGCGCTGTATCCTGCGGCCTTCGGGCCGCGAGTCTTCGGCGGCTTGTCGAAGAGATCGGCCGTCTTGGCCGCTTTAGGGGGCATCGGGACTCCGCTGAGATGAAAGCCTTCGCGTATCAGGATACAGTATGGACAAATCCGGAAAAACCACAAGATGTTGATTTTATGAGGCAATGCCCATGACCCCAATCGGACCCCACGGCGCCATCGCCATTCGCACCCTCGCCATGCCGGCGGACGCCAATCCCAACGGCGACATTTTCGGCGGCTGGGTTCTCGGCCAGATGGACATCGCCGGCGGCATCGCCGCGCGCGGCCGCGCGCAAGGGCGCGTCGCCACCGTCGCGGTGGACGCCATGACCTTCAAGCTGCCGGTCTATGTCGGCGACCTCGTGTCCTGCTACGCGGAGATCGTCCATGTCGGCCGCACGTCGATGGCGGTCTGGGTCGAGGCCTGGGCGACGCGCGGCGACGGCGCGGAGGTCAAGGTCACGGAAGGCAAGTTCACCTATGTGGCGTTGGGCGAGGATCGCCGCCCGCGTCCCGTGCCGCCGGCGTGAGGGGCGAAGGGGCGAGCGCGATGGACGCTCGGCGGCGCTGCCCCTAATCTCCGGTGCTGGTTGCATCGAGAGGAAAAGACATGCGGTGGAAACGCGCACTGACCGTCGTCGGCGTCCATGCCGAGGGCGAGTACGGCAAGGTGGTGACGGGCGGCGTCGTCGACGTGCCCGGCAAGACCATGTTCGACAAGATGAAGTACCTGCGCGACCACGACGACGATCTCCGCCGGTTCCTCCTGTTCGAGCCGCGCGGGGCGGCGGTGCACAGCGCGAACCTCGTGCTGCCGTCGAGCAATCCGAAGGCCCAGGCCGGCTACATCATCATGGAATCGACGGAATACGTGCCCATGTCCGGCTCGAACACGATCTGCACGGTGACGGCGATCCTTGAGACCGGCATCCTGCCGATGACGGAGCCCGTGACGAAACTCACGCTCGAGACGCCGGCGGGGCTCGTCGATCTCACCTGTCAGTGCCGCGGCGGCAAGGTGCTGCAGGTCAAGTTCCAGAACGTGCCGTCCTTCGTCCAGGTGCTCGACGCGAAGGTCGAGGTCAAGGGCGTCGGCACGGTGCGCCTCGACGTCGCGTGGGGCGGGATGCATTACGCGCTCATGGATGCCGCGGATTTCGGCTTCCGCATCGCGCCCGACGAGGCGCGCGACATCGCGGTGATGGGCGAGAGGATTCGCGCCGCCTGCCAGGAGCAGCTCGCGATCGTCCATCCCGTGAACCGCGAAATCCGCCACGTGACGATCTCGGGCTTCTTCGGCCCGCTGAAGACGAAGGGGAAGGGGCTCACCGCGAAGAACGCGGTCGTCGTCTCACCCGGCCGGATCGACCGCAGCCCCTGCGGCACCGGCACCTCCGCGCGCCTCGCGGTGATGCATGCGCGAAAGCAGATCAAGCGCGGCCAGATCTTCGACCACGAATCGATCATCGGCACGCATTTCTTCGCGGAGATCGTGGGCACGACCAAAGTCGGCCGCAAACCGGCGGTGATCCCGACCGTCGCGGGGCGCGGCTACATCACCTCGATCGGTCAATACGGCCTCGACCCCGACGATCCCCTGCCGACGGGCTACACGCTCTCCGACACCTGGCTGAAGGCGGTCAAGGGCGTGCAGAGGCACTAACGCGAACCCTTGCGCGCGGCGTCACGCTTCGCGAGGAACGCGCGACCCTCGGCGTTCGGCTCTTCCTTGCGCCCCCGCATCCAGCCGCGACAGGCGGCGGCGGCGCATTCGCACGCGAACTGCCGGGCGAGCCGGTCCTCCGTCGCCGCGTAATCGAGCGTGAGATAGTCGCCGGCGGCGATATCGCGCACCGCGATCGCCTCGAGCGTCGAAATGTCGATTCGGAGATTGGGCTCGCAGCTGTGCAGGAGGAATCGGGCGAACCAGGCATCGTGGAGATGGAGAGACGGCGAGATCTGGATCGTATCGAGGCTCGACTGCGGGACAAGGACGCCGGATAGACGCGCGACGGCGGCGCCTTGCCTGAACGATACCTTGGCGCGAAGGCCGCGGCCGCGCGCGTCGTTCGATTCGACGATCTCGAAACGGCCGGTTGTCGGATGGCCCGCGAGCGCCGGGATGAGACCGGGGTAGATCGGCGCGTCGGCCACGGCTGCGTTCCCCATGCGACGACTACCGTTTGTATCCCGCCGTCGTGTGCTTCTCGAGGGCGGCCCAGTCGATGTCGATGCCCAAGCCCGGCCGGTCCGGCAGGCGCGCCCGTCCGCCCTTGATCGTGATGCCGCCCTTGACGAAGGCATGCGGTCCCCAATCCAGGAACGAGACGTGCCCCTCGCAGTCGACGGGATAGGCCGTGCGGACCACGGCCGCCATGTGGCAGCACGCGGTGTCGCCGACGAGGGTGTAGGGGTTGGTGTCGACGGAGACGCCGATATTCGCACTCTCGCAGATCGCGACGGTCTTCTGCGCCTCGAAGAATCCGCCGAGCCGGTTGAGCTTGAGCACGATGCGGTCGCACGCACCCTGACGCGCGATCTCGAGCATCGCCTTCGGCGACCACACGGATTCATCGAGGATGACCGGCACGCCGCCATGCTGGCGCACATGGACGTGGCCCGAGAGATCGGCATAGGGCAGCGGCTGCTCGATCGAGATGTTGTCGCGTCCGGCATAACGACGGAGGCAGGTGACCGTCCAGGCCGCGCTTTCCCAGCCCTGGTTCGCATCGGCATCGATATAGACGTCGCGCGGCGTCGCCTCGACCGCGGCGTCGAGCTTGGCGAGCTCCGAGAGCATGTTGTCCCGGTTCCAGCCCTTGGCGAGCACGACGTCGCCGACCTTGATCTTGAGGCCCTTGAAGCCGCGCTTCACGAAATCGCGGCAGGCCTCCGCCATCGATTCCGGAGTCTTGTGATAGAGGTTGGTCAGCATCTCGAACTCGGTGCGATAGGCGCCGCCGAGGAGCGCGTGGACGGGAACGCCGCGCGCCTTGCCCACGAGATCGTAGAGCGCCATGTCGACGCCCGAGCGCGCCGCGCGGCTTCCGGGCATCCCGCCGCCATAGGCCGCCTCCATGCGGTGATGCGCGAGCGCGAAATTGGCGGGATCGAGGCCCGTGAGCGCCGTCGCGTAAAGACGGATGAGCTCCGCGATCTGATCGGGGGTCTCGCCGAGATACCATTGCTGGCTCGATGATTCGCCGACGCCGTAGGTGCCGTCCTCGGCCGTGACCTTGACGAGGAACGACGGCGGATGGCTCGGCCAGACATATTCGTCATCGAGCCACGCTTCCTTGATCGCCATGGGGTAAAGCCGAAAGCCTTCGACGCGTGCGATCTTCATGGTGGTCTCCCGTTGGGCCGGTGCGGCCGCGCGGATTATCGTCCGGTGCTCGGCGGGCGCAAGGCGAACCGCTCGGGCTCGAGCGGGCGCGTAGGTGCGGCGGGTCGGTGATTCCGCCATGCGGGCGCCGCGACGTCCGAATTCATTTATTATATGATATTGCGACTTAGTTGCAGTTATCCCCCACCATCGCTTCGCATACGAGCAGCCATGCCGATCGCGGCGCGGTGACAGGGCAAGGCCTCTCGGGCAAGCTCGCCTGAGGCAAGAGGGGGAGAACGACATGGCGCGGGGAACGAAGGCATCACGCACATCCCGGCCGTTGTCCGCCGATCTCATCGTCACCAACGCCTCCGTGCTCACGCTCGATGCCGAGCGCCGGATCTATCCCGCGGGTGCCATCGCCATTCGGGGCCGCGACATCGCCATGGTCGGGCGTGAGCGCGACGTGCGCGCGGCCTATCGCACCCCGCGCGTCATCGATGCCAAGGGCGGCGTCGTTCACCCCGGCTTCATCGATGCGCATTACCACACGACGATGCATCTGACGCGCGCCGCGATCACCGACGATCCCCGGAAACCCGCGCTCGGCGGCGGCTCCGGCTCCAAGCGCCGCGCCATCTACAGCGAATGGTTCAACGCGCTCACCGACGAAGACGAACATGTCAGCGCGCTGCTCGCATCGCTCGAGATGGCGCGGAACGGCTATACCTGCTTCATGGAGCCGGGCACGGCCTTCGAGCCCGACGCGGTCGCCAAGGCCGCCGAGGCCGTCGGCATCCGGGGGTCGCTGGCCGATCCGTTCCTCTGGGATAGGACGGGATTGTTCCAGGCGGCGGCGGAGGTCGATC
>JBGPGW010000051.1:0-15438 GCA_041484095.1 Alphaproteobacteria bacterium
CGCAGGCGCTCGATCAGGCGGAGGCGCTCTCTGCGGGGCGTGGCGCACGCCTGACCCCCCTCAGGCGGCGCGTGCTCGAATTGGTCTGGGGCGAACACAAGCCCGTCGGGGCCTATGACATCCTCGAGCATCTTTCGTCGCGGGGGCGCCGCGCGGCACCGGTCGCCGTCTATCGCGCGTTGGCGTTCCTGATGGCGCAGGGGCTCGTCCACCGCATCGCGAGCCGCAACGCCTATGTCGGATGCGGCCAGCCGCAGACGCGGCACGCCGCGCAGTTCCTCATCTGCGACACCTGCGATGCCGTGGCCGAGCTGTCCGACCGGCGCATCGAGCACGCGATCATGGAGGGTGCCGAGCGAACCGGATTCACCGTCGGCCGCCCGGTGGTCGAGGTTCAGGGAATTTGCCCGGCCTGCCGCGACAAGGCGTCGGGGGTCACTCGTGGACACTAGTCCCGTGGACGATCCCCTCGTCGAAGGCCGTGGCATCAGCGTCCGTTACGGCCGCCACACGATTCTCGAGAGGATCGACCTCGCGGTCCACCGCGGGGAGATCGTGACGATCATCGGCCCGAACGGCGCGGGGAAGACGATCCTGGTGCGCACGCTCCTCGGTCTCGTGCGACCGGTCGCGGGCACCGTGCGGCGCCGGGCGGGCATCGCCGTCGGTTACTTGCCGCAGCGGCTCACGATCGATCCCGTCCTTCCGCTCACCGTCCTGCGCCTCATGGCGCTGACGCGTCGCGTCGAACGGAGCGTCGCCCTTGCCGCCCTCCGCGAAGTGGGGGCCGATCACCTCATCGGCAGCGCGGCGCATGATCTGTCCGGGGGCGAGCTTCAGCGCGTGATGCTGGCGCGGGCCCTTCTCGGCAATCCCGATCTTCTCGTGCTCGACGAGCCGATCCAGGGTGTCGACGTGACGGGCCAGGCGGAGCTCTACGAGCTTATCGCCCGCATCCGGGACCGGCGCGGCTGCGGCATTCTGATCGTCTCGCACGACCTTCACGTCGTGATGGCGTCGACCGACCGCGTCGTCTGCATCAACCGCCATCTCTGCTGCGCGGGCCGGCCGGAATCCGTCAGCCGCGATCCCGCCTATTTGGCACTCTTCGGCCCGGAGGCCGCGCGCAGCCTCGCGGTCTATGCGCATGCCCATGATCACCACCATGGCCTCCACGGCGAAGTCATCCACGATCATGGCCATCACGATCACGGCCATCACGATCACGGGCGCGGCGAAGAAGGCGATGGCGGCAAACAGCCGACCGCCCCCGGCGGAACCAGTCCATGAATGTCGACGATTTTCTCTGGCGTGCGTTCGCGGCAGGCGTGGGCGTCGCCATCGTCTCGGGGCCGCTCGGTTGCTTCATCGTCTGGCGGCGCATGGCCTATTTCGGGGATGCCCTCGCGCACAGCGCGCTCTTGGGCGTGGCGCTCGGTTTTCTCTTCGGGATCGATCTCACATGGGGAGTCATGGGCGCCTCGGCGGTTCTCGCGGCCCTCATCGTGCTGCTTCAGGAGCAGCGCAACCTCGCGACCGATACGCTCCTCGGCATTCTCGCGCATTCGATGCTGGCGCTTGGCATCGTCGCCATCGGCCTCATGCAGAGCGTGCGGATCGACTTGCTGGGCTATCTCTTCGGCGACATGCTCGCCGTGACGGAAGTGGACCTCTACTGGGTGTTCGGCGGCGGCGTGCTCGTGCTCGGCGTCCTGTCCGTGCTGTGGCGGCCGTTGTTGGCGATCACGGTGCATGAGGAATTGGCGCGAGCGGAAGGCGTGCCGACACTCCTGGTGCGCCTCGCCTTCATGATGCTGATCGCGCTCGTCATCGCGATCGCCATGAAGATCGTGGGCGTGCTCCTCATCATCTCGCTGCTCATCATCCCGGCGGCGGCGGCGCGGCCCTGCGCCCGGACGCCGGAGGTGATGGCCGTGCTGTCGGCGCTGATCGGGGTGCTGGCCGTCGCGGGGGGATTGTACGGATCCCTCACCCTGGACACGCCGTCCGGGCCCTCGGTCGTCGCCGCGGCGACGGTGCTTTTCGCCGTCTGCATGGCGGGCAGTCTCGTCGCGCGGTCCGATGTCTGGCGGCGCGGCAGCGAGAGCGAGCGCGCCTAAGGGTTGCGCCGTCCGGATGCGGCGGCCTCTGCCAGCGCATTGAGCTTCTGCCACGGGAAATAAAGATCGAGCCAATGCGACATCCGTCCGACGAAGAGAATCGCCTCGTCGAGGATCGCGCGTGATGCGCCGGCATCGTCGAGCGCGCCGGCCATCGCCGTCAGGGCGCGGGCCGAATCGTGAAGGCCGAGGAAGTCGCTGAGCTGGTTCGCCGCGCCGCGGATGAGGAGGGCGCCGCTCTCCGCGACGAGGCGCGCATCGCCCCGCTCCCTCAGGAGCCAGAGGTTTTCGTGCAGCTTCCTTGTTTCCGACTCCGCGAAGACGAGCGGGCCGAACGGCAGCATCACCCCGCGCCGTGCGCGCAGGCGCTCGATCTCCGCGGGCGGGGCCTGCCACATCGCCTTGCGGGCGCGGCGCGCCTCGTCGAGCGCCTGGCTGGCCGGAGGCGTCTTCGCCGGCTGTCCCGCCGCCTTCGCGATGGCCTCGCGCCAGCCCGCGCCGGGGCCGATGGTGAGCTCGGCCCAAATCGTCTGCCAGCCATGCTCGGCCTGAACGCGTTCGCCCAGGCGCCGCACGGGTGCCATGTCCCCCTTCACCTGGCCGAGGAACGTGACGCTCGCCGTCTCCTCCTGGAGCGGTCCGTACATGATCTCGAGAAACTGCCGCTTGGGGTAATAGATAAAGGCGCCGGGCGGCGTGCCGTGGATGTCGCGCGCCGATTCGAGCGGCTGCAACACGGGCACCGGCCACAGAATCTGGTCGCCCGCGATCTTCGCGCAATGGAGGTCGATCCGCCGGGGAAGACAGGCGAGGAGATCGTTGAGGGTCCGCGGCGCGGCCGCGACGTCGAGCGCGATCTCGATCCGCGCGCCCTCGGCGGTGAGCAGGAGCGAGGCGTCGCCCTGTGCGTTCGTCATGGTCGGCCTCGACGCATGGGTGGGGCAGCCGATCGAGTATCACCCGTCAACCGCGCGGGTCAAGGAAGCCGCTCGATCATGCCCGTTCCGGCCTGAGCCGCCCCAATGGCAATCTGGCGCCGGATCGGGTAATGCATTCTTCGTCATCGAGAGGAGAGAGACATGGCGCTCACCAGCCGCGCTGTTCCTGAGGCACCGCCGATCGACTGGCCGAGCCAGATCTACGACGTCCTCCGTGCCAATGCCGTGCGTCACGTCGTCCACGTGCCGGACGCGGGACATGCGAAGCTGATCCGCCTCTGCCAAGCCGATCCCGCGATGCGCGTGGTGACGCTCACGACCGAGGAGGAAGGGGTGGCGCTCATCGCCGGCGCGTGGCTCGGCGGCGTGCGCGGCGTGCTTCTCATGCAGAGCAGCGGGGTCGGCAACACGATCAACACGCTCTCGCTCGTCAAGCACTGCCGCATTCCGTTTCTGGCGATCGTGACGATGCGCGGCGAATGGGGCGAGTTCAACCCGTGGCAAGTGCCCATGGGGCAGGCGACGCGCCCGTCACTCGAGGCGCAGGACATCGTCGTCTACGACGTCACCGCCGCCGACGCGATCAAGGACACGGTCGAGGCGGCGGCGAAGCTCGCCTTCGACAGCACCCAACAGGTCGTCGTGACCATCTCCCAACGTATCATCGGCACCAAAGCCTTCAAGGATTGACGCCATGCCCAAGGCCAATGCGGGAACGCTCGATCGCCGTGCCGTCGTCAAGACGCTGCTCTCGAATCGGGGCGACATGCTCGTAGTCACAGGACTCGGCGGGACCTGTTGGGATTGCGCGGCGGCCGGCGATTCGCCCTTCAACTTTTATCTGTGGGGGGCGATGGGTAGTGCTGCCATGGTCGGCCTTGGCCTCGCGCTGGCCCAGCCGAGCCGCCGCGTCGTCGTCGTCACAGGCGACGGGGAGATGCTGATGGGTCTCGGGAGTCTCGCGACGATCGCGGTCGAAGCGCCCAAGAATCTCGCGATCGCGGTCATCGACAACGAGCATTTCGGCGAGACCGGGATGCAGCCGACCCACACGGGCGCCGGTCTCGACTTGGCGGCCGTCGCGTCGGCCGCCGGCTTCCCGACCACTGCCGTCGCGACCGACGACAGCTCGCTCGCGCGCGCAACCGGCCTCATCCGCGAGGCGCCGGGGCCCGTCCTGGCCGTGATCAAGGTCAGCACCGCAAAACATCCGCTCGTCATGCCGCCGAAGGACGGGGCCTATTTGAAGGACCGGTTCCGCGAGGCGCTTCTCGGCAAGCAGGCGGTCGCATGACGGTGCTGCGCGCGTGAGCACGGCATGAAGGCGGCGGGCCACGACCCGATCCGTGAG
The DNA here is from genome assembly GCA_041484095.1 of Alphaproteobacteria bacterium. Lineage (GTDB taxonomy): Bacteria > Pseudomonadota > Alphaproteobacteria > CADEGL01 > CADEGL01 > JBGPGW01. Next base: position 4,410 of record JBGPGW010000051.1, read on the forward strand.
TACCTCGAGATCGACGGGGCCGTGGCCGCGGCGCTCGCGAGGAACGTGGCGGTCGTGGCGCTCGAATCCTCCGTCGTCGCGGCCGGTCTGCCTTATCCTGAAAATCTCGAAGCGGCCCGCGCGTCCGAGGCTGCCGTGCGCGCCGAGGGCGCCTGTCCCGCGACGATCGGCCTCATCGATGGCCGCATCAAGATCGGGCTTTCGCCGGCCGAGATCGAGATGTTCGCGCGTGCGGACGACGTGGCGAAGGCCAGTCGGCGGGACATCCCGTATCTCCTCGCGACGAAGCAGCACGGTGCGACGACCGTCGCCGCGACCCTGATCGCGGCGCGGCTCGCGGGAATCGCGATCGTTGCGACCGGAGGAATCGGCGGGGTGCATCGCGGCTGGCAGGACACGATGGATGTCTCGGCCGATCTCGAGGAGCTCGCCGAGACGAACGTGGCCGTTGTCTGCGCCGGGGCGAAGGCGATTCTCGATTTGCCGGCGACGCTCGAATACCTCGAGACGCGCGGCGTGCCCATCGTGGGATACGGAACCGACGAATTTCCCGCCTTCTACACCAGGGACAGCGGCCTGAAACTCGACCAGCGCATCGATACGCCGGAAGCCGTTGCGGCATTGCTGCATGCGAAATGGACGGTCGGGCTCGAGGGAGGCGTGGTGATCGCGAATCCCATCCCCTCTTCGGTCGCGATGGAACGCTCGGCGCTCGAGCGCCACATCACGGCAGCGCTCGATGCGGCGCGCGCCGAAGGGGTCGCCGGCAAGGATCTGACGCCCTTCCTTCTCGATCGCATCGCAGATTCGAGCGGCGGGGCAAGCCTTCGCGCCAATATGCGGCTCTTGGAAAACAACGCACGCGTCGCGGCCCGCATTGCCTCTGCCTATGTGACGCTTCGCAAGGAACGCGCGCTTCGCACGCCACGATCTTCGCAGGGATGAGGGTGCCCGCCCGGCGATGTGACGCGCTGAACTCCCGAGTGCTGACGTCTCGATCTTGCCGCCGTCCCGATCGGCCTAGCGCAGCCCGATCGGCCTGGCGCAGAATATATTCGATGAGGGAGCCGTCGCGCGCCTTGAAGCGGATCTTCACGAGCACGTTCGAGGCGTCGTACCAGAGTTCCTTCTCGGTATCGCCGGTGATCCGGTAATGCCGCGCATCGATCTGCCGGGAACCGAGATCGATCGTGCCGCTATCACCGCCTGAGACCGAGATGGCAAGCACGCGCCCGTCCTCGGCATCGATGAGTCGCGTCTGGTCGACCGTGGCGATATTCCAGTAGCCGGTCGGCAGGAGACCGAGAGGTGCCGTCGCCCGTCCCTTCTCGGTTTCGATGGCGAAATCGGCCGCATCCGCGCGGCCCCTAAGGAAGAGCGTGTCGCCATTGTCGTTGGTGCGCGTATCGAGGGCGAGGAGCCGGGCGCCCTGCCATGTCTCGCTCCGGGTCTGCTCGAACCGATAGACCGTGACGAAGGCGATCTTGACCAGGACCTTGAGGTCCATCGAGACGATGGTCCGCTCGCCTTGCTGCGTGATCGTCAGGCGTTGTCCGCCGATGGGCGCGCCGTCGCGATCGATGCGGTACTCGAACACTCCGCTCGGAAGGGCCGCTGCCGGGAGGGTGCAGGCGAGGACGATGAGGATTGAAGCGACGGGCGGAATGAGCCCGCGTCGACGGAGAATCACGATACGCGCAGCCGGTGGTTCGCCCACAAGACCGCCGTGAAGAGGACGAGCGCTCCGGCCTGGTGGGCTGCCGCGAGCGGCACGGGCACGATCAGGAGGAGTGTCGCGATCCCGAGGGCGACCTGAAGGCTCGCCGCGGCGAGCACCAGCTGTCCGGCCAGACGGACGGCAGGCGCTTGGTCGCGCAGCGACCGCCAAAAGACGGCCGCGAGAAGGAAAGTCGTGATCGCCAGCCAGCGGTGGTTGAATTGAACGGCGGGGATGTTCTCGAACACGTTCTGCCACGCAGGACTGAGCGCGGCGTAATCGTCCGGCACCAGCTTGCCGTCCATGAGCGGAAAGGTGTTGAAGGCGAAACCCGCGTCGAGGCCGGCGACGAACCCGCCGGCCGCGATCGTGAGCACGACGAGAGCCAGCAGCCAGCGGCCCAGGCTGCGGGACGGCCCCCTATGTCCGCGCGGCGCGACGAGATCGAACGCGACCCACAAGACAGCGCCGTAGATCGCAAGGGCGAGAAGGAGGTGCGCGGTGAGCCGGTAGGGGCTGACGTCGGGACGGTCGATCAGGCCGCTTTTCACCATGTACCAGCCAAGCGCGCCCTGGAGCCCGCCGAGGGCGAAGATGCCGACGAGCGGCCAGCGGAGTGCCCGCGGCAATCGCCCCCTGATCCAAAACAGGACGAGCGGCACGGCAAAGACGAGACCAATCAGCCTCCCCCAGAGACGATGGATGTACTCGACCCAGAAGATGGATTTGAAGGCGTCGAGCGTCATGCCCTGGTTGACTTTCTGGTACTCCGGGAATTTCTGGTATTCGGCGAACGCGGCCTGCCAGGCCGCGTCGCCGAGCGGCGGCAGGGTGCCCAAGATCGGCTGCCACTCGACGATGGAGAGGCCGGATTGCGTGAGGCGCGTGACGCCGCCGATCACGACCATGGCGAAGACCATGGCCGCACATCCGAAGAGCCAGAGCGCGACGCCGCGGTGGGGGCCTGCGACGGCCGATTGATTTTGGCCGGTCGCGCGCCCATTTTGGTCAGGTGAACCGGGTCGGGTGGAGATCGGCATGGATTATCTCGACGCGCTGGAGAGCGAAAGCATCTACATCCTGCGCGAAGCCTACAACAAATTTGAAAAGCTCGGCATGCTGTGGTCGATCGGCAAGGATTCGAACGCGATGCTGTGGCTGACGCGGAAGGCCTTCTTTGGCTATGTCCCGTTCCCGATCATCCACATCGATACGAGCTACAAAATCCCCGAAATGATCGAGTTTCGCGACCGGGTCGCACGCGAATGGAAGCTCGACCTCATCATCGGCCAGAACAAGGCGGCTTTGGCCGACGGGATGAATTACAAGCGGGGTCGGGTCGAGTGCTGCACCGCGCTCAAGACCGAAGGCCTCAAGCAGGTGATCGAGCAACGCGGCTTCCAGGGCGTCATCGCCGGCATAAGGCGCGACGAGGAGGGCACGCGGGCGAAGGAACGCGTCTTCAGCCCGCGCGGCGTACAGGCGGAGTGGGACTACCGCGATCAGCCGCCGGAATTCTGGGATCAGTACAAGACCGATTTCGCGCCCGGAACGCATGTCCGCATCCACCCGATAGTCCATTGGACGGAGTTGGATGTCTGGCGCTACATCCGGCGCGAAAGCATTCCCGTCGTACCGCTCTACTTCTCGAAAGGGGGGAAGCGGTACCGCTCGCTCGGCTGTGCGCCCTGTACGGGCACGATCGAAAGCACGGCCAACACGCTCGACGAGATCATCGCGGAGCTAGAGCAGACGCGTGTGCCGGAGCGCGCCGGACGCGCCCAGGACAAGGAATCCGAGGATGCCTTCGAACGCTTGCGCGTCGGCGGGTATATGTAGGCCTCGGGTTCGATCCGAAATTGCACGCCGAAATTGCACGCCCGTCATGCGGGCGGGAGATGCTCGAAGAAGCGCCGCACCTCGGCGATGGCCTCGGCGAGGCCGAGACGGCGCATCGTCGTGCCCGGCGGGAATGCGCCGGCGAGGCGTGAGGGGGTCTGGGCGTCGAGCATGACGAAAACGCCCCTGTCGTCCGCGCGCCGCACGAGGCGTCCATAGGCCTGCTTCAGCCTCAGGCGCGCGATCATGTCGTCGTACCCCCGGCCGAGAAAAGCGGCCTTCCGCGCACGATGCAGGATGTCGGGCCGCGGCCACGGCACGCGGTCGTATACGATGAGACGCAGCGCCGGCCCCGGCACGTCGATGCCGTCCCGGACCGCGTCGGTGCCGAACAGGCACACGTCGCGCTCCGCGCGGAAGATGTCGACGAGCGTCGTGGTGTCGAGGCTGTCGACGTGCTGGGCCAGGAGGGTCAAGCCTGCCGCCTCGAGCGGCCGGGCGACGCGGTTGTAGACCGCTCTCAGGCGCGCGATGGCGGTAAAGAGCCCCAGGGCGCCGCCGCCCGCGGCAAGGAACAGCTCGCGATAGGCCGCCGCCACCTGGTCCATCGAATCCTTGCGGACGTCGGTCACGACGATGATCGCCGTCTGTCCCGCATAGTCGAAGGGTGAGGGAACCGCGGCGCGAATTGCCGGCACCATGAGGTGTGCCGCGCCCGTCCGCGCCTCGGCTGCGATCCAATCGGTTTCCTCCTCGCCCGTGCCGTCGCGAAGCGTGGCGGAGGTCACGACGACGCCCTGGGCCTTCAATGCGACGTGTTCGGCGAAGGGAAACGTTGGATCGATCCAGTGACGATAGAGCCCCACGTCCATGTCCCGGCCATCGATGCGTTCGACCGCAAACCAGTCGACGAAGCGATCGGGTCCCGCCGCTTCGTCGGGCTGGACGGAAAGCGTCGCGAGCATCGCGCGCCACGCCGTGAGGTCGATGGCTGCGCGCCGGCGAAGGCCGCGGCTGATGGCTTCGATTCGCAGCCGCGTTGCACTGTCCAGCTCGGAGGCTTTTTCCTCGAGCTGATGCTCGAGCCGCCCGGCCAAGCGGAGGATCGGCGTGGCGAGACAGCCGAGCGCGCGTTCGAGCGCCTCCGCCGCCTCGACCAGCTTCGGGACGGGCGGCGTCGTGTCGGTCTCGAGGCTGTAGGAGTTCTCGGCATCGGGCGAGCGCGCATAGACCTGCTGGCGCACGAGAGAAAGGAACGTCTCGGCCGGCCCCGCCGGATGGGACTGCGCCAGGCGCTGATGCCAGCCCTCGCCCGGCAATGCGCGGGCGGCCGCCTCCGCCGCATCGATGGCGGCTTCCGCGACATCGTCGCCGAGGACGAGATCACCCGCCCGTCGCCGCAGGCCGCGCGCGCGGCTGCCGCGCCGCGCCTCAGCACCAAGCACCCATCGCCTGAGCTCGGCCATCTCGAAGCCCGAGAGATGCGCGGAGAATGCGGCATCGGCCGCGTCGAACACGTGGTGCCCTTCATCGAAGACGTAGCGCTGAGGCACGATGCTGTCGTCGAGGCCGCCGAGTGCCGCCTGCACCATGACCAGCGCATGATTGGCGATGACGATGTCGGCGCGTCTCGCGCGCCGGACGCTGCGTTCGATGAAGCAGCGATGGTAGTGCGGGCAGGCGGAGTAGATGCATTCGCCCCTGTGGTCGGTCAGGTCGATCGTACGCGCGCGTCCCACGAGGTCCGGCAGCCAGCTTGGGAAATCGCCGCCCGTCATGTCGCCGTCACGGCTGTGACGAACCCAGCGCGTGAGAAGGCCGAGCGCGATCGCATCGGCGCGCCGAACCCGCGCGCCCGCGACGGCCTCTTCGAGATTGAGCAGGCAGAGGTAGTTCTCGCGCCCCTTGCGAACCACGACGCGGCGCGCCTTCTCGACCGGGTCCGGGACCAGGCGGTCGAGCTCGTCGTCGATCTGGTGCTGGAGATTGCGCGTGAAGGTGCTGATCCAAACGGGCCCGTGGTTCTTCTCCGCCCAGAGCGAGGCCGGCGCCAGATAGCCGAGCGTCTTGCCGACGCCGGTTCCGGCTTCCGCGAGGACGAAGCGCGGCGCCCCCTGTACGTCGCGCGGCGCGAAGGCGGCGCTGACCGCCGAGGCATAGTCCGCCTGTTGCGGCCGCGCCTCGGCCGATTGCCCGACGAGCTCGGCGAGCCGGCGGCGGGCTTCGCCGGGGTCGACGGGGACGTTGCCGGGCGGCGGCTCCGGCGCCTGCTCGGACCATTCGGGAAGTTGCCGCCATACTTCGAGGGCATCGGTTTGCGCGGGCTCGCGCAACCGGGCGAGAACCGCATCGCCCCAGCGCCAGGCGGCATCGGCCATGGCACGCGCGATACCGGCGGCCTCTCCCGCCGCTTCGCGATCGAGCTCAGAGATCTCGCGAAGAAGCAGCTCAGCCGCCTTCGCGAGCGCGCGGGCCTCGGATTCGAGATCCGTCGGCTTCGGCAGGTCGAGGGAAGCGGCGATTCCGCGCACGGTCGGCAGACAGAATTGCGCGGGCCGGACGAACGCGAACAGCTCGAGCATGTCGTAGGCCGGGAAGGCCGCCGTGCCGAGCCGACGGAAGAGGGAGGGCGCATGGCAGAGAAGCGGCGCCGGACCCGCGCGCGCACGCTCCGTCGCGGCGCGGTGCGAGAGGCGCACGATCCCGTTCGCGTCGAGGAAGAGCGCCTCGCTCACCCCGGCGACGAGGACCGGGATGCGAGCGCCCGCACGCGATTCGGCCGGTGCCGCGGGCCCGTTCATTCCGCCGACGGCCGAGGCCGGATGAGAGGTCTATCCCGCGGTTGGACGGGACGCGAGGCGCCGGTCCGTCCGGCGCTGGCCTCGACGGTCTGCCCCCAATGCGCACGTCCCGTCACCGTCGCGGGGAACGGCGCCGGCATCGCGAGATCAAATTTCGATGGCAGCTGTACAGTCCTCATCTTCGCGGGCACCGGGCCCGCGCGAGCGAAACCTAGAGGGCACAGGCAGAGACTGTAAAGATCAACCGCCGGAGATTGACGCGATCCGGCGCTGTGCCTAGCTTGCGCCTGCTGTTTCTCGGCCGGATGGGGATGTTCGCTGGTGTCGATGCTGCGCAAAGCCGCAGAAGAGAGCAACGCTTGGCCGTTCCAGGAGGCGCGCAAGCTCGTCGAGCGCTCGGGCGGCAAGCCTCCGGCCAAGGGCTATCTCCTGTTCGAGACCGGCTACGGCCCCTCCGGCCTGCCCCATATCGGCACCTTCGGCGAGGTCGTGCGCACGACCATGGTGCGTCATGCCTTCGCGCGATTGTCCGATGTCCCGTCCCGGCTCTTCGCCTTTTCCGACGACATGGACGGGCTGCGCCGCGTGCCCGACAACGTCCCGCAGCAGGAGATGATGCAGGCCTATCTCGGGCGGCCGCTGACCACGATTCCGGATCCGTTCGGCACGCATGAGAGTTTCGGCCACCACAACAACGCGCGGCTTCGCGCCTTTCTCGACACGTTCGGATTCGAATACGAATTCAAGAGCTCGACCGACTGCTACCGGGCCGGCCTGTTCGACGAGACGCTGCTCAGCGTCCTGCGGGCCTATGACAAGGTCATGGCTATCATGCTGCCCTCGCTCGGATCCGAACGGCAGCAGACCTATAGCCCCTTTCTGCCGGTGTCGCCGAAATCCGGGCGCGTGCTCCAGGTCCCGATCGTCGAGCGCAACACGAATGCCGGAACGATCGTCTTTCACGACGAGGACGGGGCGCTGACCGAAGTGCCGGTCACGGGCGGTCATTGCAAGTTGCAGTGGAAGGTCGATTGGGCGATGCGCTGGGTGGCGCTCGACGTCGACTATGAGATGTCGGGCAAGGATCTGATCGATTCCGTGCGCCTCTCGGGCCAGATCGCGCGCGCACTCGGTGCCCGTCCGCCCGAGTGTTTCACCTACGAGCTGTTTCTCGACGAGCAGGGTGAGAAGATCTCGAAGTCGAAGGGCAATGGCCTCTCGGTCGACGAGTGGCTGGTCTATGCGCCGCCCGAGAGCCTGTCCTATTTCATGTATCAGCAGCCGCGGCGGGCCAAGCGCCTCTATTTCGACGTCATCCCGCGCCAGGTCGACGAGTACCTGTCCGCGCTCGAGAAGTTTTCGCGCCAGACTCCGGCGGAGCAGCTCGACAATCCGGTCTGGCATATCCACGGCGGCGAGCCGCCGAGCGAGCGCGTGCCCGTCAGTTTCGGCCTTCTTCTCAATCTCGCGAGCGTCTGCAACTCCGAGGACAAGAGCATTCTCTGGGGTTTCGTAAGCCGCTACGCGCCCGAGGCGCGCCCCGGAACCCATCGCCTTCTCGATCGCCTTCTCGACTATGCCGTCGCGTACTACCGGGATTTCGTGAAGCCGTCGAAGCACTACCGCGCGCCGAGTGCCATGGAGCGTGCGGCGCTCGGCGATCTCGTCTCGGCGCTATCCGCGCTCCCGCCGACGGCGGATGCCGAGGCGATCCAGACCGAAGTCTACGAAGTCGGCAAGCGCCATCCCTTCCCCGACCTGCGGGCGTGGTTTCAGGCGCTCTACGAGATCTTGCTGGGCCAGACGCAGGGTCCGCGCATGGGCTCGTTCATAGCGCTTTATGGGAAGCAGGAAATGATCGAGCGCGTACGCACGGTGCTGGCTGGCGCGGCGCTGGCCTGATCGAGGCAGCGCCGCGGCGAGGGATCAGCGCCGACCCGCAGTCTTGGCGAAGGCCATGTAGAGCTCACGGGCCCTTTTCATCATCGGACCCGGCTGGACGTCGCGATTCTCGATGCGGATCGCGGGCAGCACCTTGTCGAGATTGCCGGTGCTGAAGACCTCGTCGGCCTCGATCACGTCATCGAAGGTGACGGAGCGCTCGACGACGTCGATCCCGTCATCGCGCAGAAGCTGCATCACCCGCCGGCGCGTCACTCCGTTGAGGAAGGTGCGGTTGTAGACGGGCGTTTGAACCACGCCATTCTTTGCGAGAAACAGATTGGCCGTCGCGAATTCCGCGACGTGGCTGTTGGGGTCGAGCATGATCGCCGTCGTGTACCCCCGCGCCTGGGCATCGCGTATGGCGCGCCCGGCATTGGGATAAAGGCATGCGGCCTTTGCCTCGGTTGGCGCCATGTCCGGCGCGGGCCGGCGAAAGCGCGAGAGGCAGGCCGTGAAGCCGGTCGGTTTCGCGATCGGACGATCGAGGATGGTTAGGGTGAAGCGGGTCGAGTCGGGATCGAGGAGGACGAACCCGTCCTCCGCATGGAACATCGGGCGGATATACAGCTCGGCCTCGCGCGGGAACTTGGCGATGCCCTCCCAGGCGATGTCCTCGATCTCGCGGGCCGTCAGCATGGGTTTGAGGCTCATGACATGCGCCGACGCGATCAGGCGCTCACAATGCCGGTCGAGATCCGGCGCCACGCCGTCCCAGGAGCGTGCCGCGTCGAACACGGCCGTCGCCATCCACACGGACTGCGTGATCGGCCCCATGAGCGGCACGTTCCTGTCGTGCCAGACGCCGTCGACATAAACGAGACTCTTCACTCCCATTCTCCCTCATCGAGAAATGCCGTCGCCGGATTCGGGGGCTTGGCGCGGCGGCCGATTTCCGCCACCGGCGGCGATGGTGGGTGCGACGAAGAATGCTATACGATATTGCGCGGGGTCGATACGCCATGTCGAGCTCACGCATCGAGAGGGTGATGTCGGACTCGTGGAAATTCTCGCTCCGCCGGACATGACACCGTGATCGATCCCTATCGCGTCATCGGCCCCCTGCTTCGGCGGATTCCGCCCGAGGCCGCACATCGCGTCTCGCTCAAGGCCTTGGCCTCGGGCTTGCGATGGACGGCGCGGCGCCCCGACGATCCCGTTCTCTCGATCCGGCTGTGGAATCGAGAATTTTCCAATCCGATCGGCCTCGCCGCCGGCTACGACAAGGATGCCGAAGTGCCCGTGGCGGCGCTGCGCCTGGGGTTCGGGTTTGTCGAGGTCGGCACCATCACGCCGCGGCCGCAACCGGGCAATCCGCGGCCGCGCCTGTTCCGGCTTGTCGAAGACGAAGCCGCGATCAATCGCATGGGGTTCAATAGCGGCGGGCTCGAGGCGGCGGCGGAACGGCTGCGGCGGCTTCGCGCGGCGGGCCTCGTCGTGCCGGGGCTCGTCGGCGCGAATGTCGGGAAGAACCGCGATAGCGACGACGCCGCGGCCGATTATGCGGCCGGGGCTGCCATGCTGGCGCCATTGGTCGATTATCTCGTCATCAACGTGTCCTCTCCCAACACGCCGGGGCTGCGGGATCTGCAACGCCAGGCCGCCCTCACGGATTTGATCGGACGGGTGCGGCGCGCGATGGCGGAGGCGCTTCCCCGCTCGCAACGGTCAGGGCCGCCGTTGCTCGTCAAGGTGGCGCCGGATCTTTCGCCGGACGAGCGGGCGGACATCGCCGCCGTCGCGGCGAATACAAAGATCGATGGGCTCATCATCGGCAACACGACGACGAGCCGTCCTCCCGGACTCAAGAGCAGGCATGCCCGTGAGGCCGGCGGCTTGTCGGGCAGGCCCCTGTTCGCCTTGTCGACCGACGTGCTTTCGGACATGTACCGCCGCACGGGGGGGCGCCTGCCCCTTATTGGCGTTGGGGGCATCGCCAGCGGGGCCGATGCCTACGCGAAAATCCGGGCCGGGGCCTCGCTCGTTCAGCTCTATACGGCGCTGGTCTATCGAGGCCCCGGGCTCATCGCTGCGATCAAGCGTGATCTCGCCGCGTGCCTGCGCCGAGACGGATTCGCAAGCCTTTCCGAGGCCATCGGCGCCGGACACCGACCCTGTTGAGGCCTTTGGCCGGAACCGCCCGAGAAACCGACGGTTAAGAATCGTTAAGAGCGCACGGCCGAAGCCGTGGCTTCCTCTCGATCCAGCCAGCTCCGGTAGCCGCTGGGCGCAGGGTTAACGGTCTATAAAACCGTTCCACCCATACTTTCCACATTATGAGGTGTCTCAAACTCCCGTCGGAGGGGTGATCCCCGTGCCGAACAACGCGCCGTCGAACATCGTCGGCATCGTCGTCTATGTCGCCGCGGCAGCGGCGGTCGCTTTTCTCGTTCCGATGGTTGTTCCGTCGTTGAGCCCGGCGATCGCTCAGCTATGGGGTGCCATCGTCCTGCTGACGGGCGTGATCACTCATGATCTGCTCCGCCGCCAGGCGCGGGAGCGCGTGTTCGCGCGGGCGATCGTCAAGCAGAGCCGATCCATCGCCGATGCCGAGCGCGAATGGACGCATGCGCGCCTCGAACTCGAGGCCCTCCGCGAATCACTCGATGCGTCGAGCCATCGCCTAACGGGCGATGGCGCGACGGAAGTGGCGCAGATCAAAGGCGAGATGCAACTCCTGCGAAAGATGATCGACAAGGTCATGATCGCGGCCGAGGCCCATGCCGCACCA
>JBGPGW010000052.1:0-15251 GCA_041484095.1 Alphaproteobacteria bacterium
CGCGCGAATGGCAGATTCGTTTCGCTCGGGTCTGTCGCGCGCAGTGGGAGGGCAGGGTCAGACCGTCTCCGGACGGATCGCTCACGCGCTCCTCCTCCTTTGCCTCGCGGGTCTCGTGGCGGCGGTGCTGCTGGGCAGCGTGCCCGCGATCGATCCCTCGATCACCGCCGCCGCGCATCGCGTCTGGCTCGTGGCGGCGGTCGGGTTCACGCTCGAATATGTCGGGCGTCTCTCGACAGCGCCCGATACGGATCTGGCAGGCAAAGGCTCGGCGCGCCGCCGCTATGCGCTGTCGTTCCTTGGTCTCGTCGATCTGGCCGCGGCGGCGCCCTACTGGCTGACGGCGCTCGGCCTGCTGCGGCCGGCCATCGCCGAGGTCGTGACGTTGTTCGCCCTCTGCAAGCTCGCGCGCTACGTCCCGGCGCTCGGCCTCATCGTCGTCGTGCTGAAAAGTGAGGCGCGCACCCTCGGCTCCGCGTTCTTGGCACTCGGCGTGCTGCTCGTCATCGCCTCCGGCATCATGTTCCTCCTCGAGCACGCGGCGCAGCCCCACGTCTTCGATTCGATCCCGACCGCCCTCTGGTGGGGGATCGTCACGATCGCGTCGGTCGGCTACGGCGACATCGTGCCCGTGACGTCGTGGGGGCGCCTCTTCGGCGGAATCGTCATCGTGCTCGGCATCACCACCATCGCGGTCCCCGTCGGCATCTTGGCGACGGGCTTCTACCGGGAGCTGCGCCGGCACGAATTCGTCGTGACGTGGCGGATGCTCGCGGACATCCCGCTCTTTCGCGATCTCGATGCGAGCCGGATCGCCGGCATCGCGCGCACGCTCAGATCGCACTTCGTGCCGGAACGTCAGGTCGTGGTCCGCCGCGGCGAGCCCGCCGATGCGATGTTTATCATCCTGTCGGGCGAGGTCGAAGTGGACGTGCAGCCGGTCCCTGTGCGTCTGCGGCATGGCCAGTATTTCGGGGAGATCGGCCTGCTCCGGGACGTCGAGCGCACGGCGACGGTCACCACGGTGAGCGAATGCCAGCTCCTGGCGCTCGACGTCGCCGATTTCCGCCGCCTGGTCGAGCAATACCCCGACATCAAGACCTCGATCGAGCGTGTCGCCGAGGCGCGCCTGCAGAATTTGGCGAAATCGGCGCCGCCGCGCTGAGCGGACTTGATCTCGGACGCAAGCGCCGCCTAATTTGGGCGCCGCGCTCGGAGAAAGCAGGCCATCTCAATGCGATTCAATGGAACCGATACCTATGTCACGACCGAAGACCTGATGGTCGCGGTCAATGCGGCCGTGACGCTCGAGCGGCCGCTCCTGATCAAGGGTGAGCCGGGAACGGGCAAGACCGTGCTCGCGGCCGAAGTGGCCAAGGCCTTAGGCGCGCCGCTCATCGAGTGGCACGTCAAGTCCACGACCAAGGCCCAGCACGGCCTCTATGAGTACGACGCGGTGGCGCGTCTGCGCGACTCGCAGCTCGGCGACGCGCGCGTTCATGACATCCGCAACTACATCATCAAGGGCAAGCTGTGGGAGGCGTTCACCGCCGATTCCCGCCCGGTGCTGCTCATCGACGAGGTCGACAAGGCCGACATCGAATTTCCGAACGATCTGCTGCAGGAACTCGACCGGATGGAGTTCTACGTCCACGAGACGCGCGAGACGGTGAGCGCCGCGATACGTCCCATCGTCATCATCACCTCGAACAACGAGAAGGAGCTGCCCGACGCCTTTCTCCGGCGCTGTTTCTTCCACTACATCCGCTTCCCGGACGAGGACACGATGCGCCGCATCGTGGCGGTCCACTTCCCCGGCATCAAGGACGTGCTCGTGCGCGCGGCGCTCAATCTGTTCTTCGAGGTGCGCGAGGTTCCCGGCCTCAAGAAGAAGCCGTCGACCTCCGAATTGCTGGACTGGCTGAAGCTGCTCGTGGCCGAGGATATTCCGCCCGAAGCGCTCAGGAGCCGCGACGTCAAGACCGTCCTGCCGCCGCTCTACGGCGCGTTGCTCAAGAGCGAGCAGGACGTGCACCAGCTCGAGCGCCTGGCTTTTCTCGCGCGGCGCGACCAGCGCGGCAACTGAGCATGTTCGTCTCGTTCTTCCTCACCTTGAGAAGAGCGAACGTTCCCGCTTCGCTCCGCGAATACCTCACGCTGATCGAGGCGACCGAGGCCGGAATCGCGGAGTTCAGCGTCGATCGCTTCTACTACCTCGCGCGGGCGGCGCTCGTGAAGGACGAGCGCAATCTCGACAAGTTCGACCAGGTCTTCGCGCATTGCTTCAAGGGGATCGAGGCCACGATCGAGACGCTGTTCGGCGAGGTCCCGACGGAATGGCTGAAGAAGCTCTGGGAGAAGACGCTGACGCCGGAGGAGAAGGCGCTCGTCGAAGCGCTCGGCGGATGGGACACGCTGATGGAGACGCTCCGCCAGCGCCTGGCCGAGCAGACCAAGCGCCACCAGGGCGGATCGAAGTGGATCGGCACGGCCGGCACCTCGCCCTTCGGCGCCTACGGCTACAATCCCGAAGGCGTCAGGATCGGGCAGGACGAGGGGCGGGAGGGCCGCGCGGTCAAGGTGTGGGACAAGCGCGAGTTCCGCAATCTCGACGACGACGTCGAGATCGGCACGCGCAACATCAAGATAGCACTCCGGAGGCTCCGGCGCTTCGCGCGGCAGGGTGCGGCGACCGAGCTCGACATGCCGGGGACGATCCGCGCGACCGCGCATAACGGCGGCTATCTCGATTTGAAGCTCGTGCCCGAGCGCCGCAACACGGTCAAGGTGCTGCTCTTCCTCGACGTGGGCGGATCGATGGCGCCCCATGTGCGGGTCTGCGAGGAGCTGTTCTCGGCCGCGCGCAGCGAATTCAAGCATCTCGAATACTTCTATTTCCACAACTGCCTCTACGAAAGCGTGTGGCGCGACAATCGCCGCCGGCACGCCGAGCGCATTCCGACCTGGCAGGTCATGCACACCTACGGCGCGGACTACCGCGTGGTGTTCGTGGGCGACGCGTCGATGAGCCCTTACGAGATCGTCCAGGAGGGCGGCAGCGTCGAGCACTGGAACGAGGAGGCAGGAATCGTCTGGATGCAGCGCATGCTGCATACCTTCCCCAAATCCGTGTGGCTCAACCCGACGCCCGAACGGCATTGGGGCTACACGCCGTCCATCGACATGCTGCGCCAGATCGTGGGCGGGCAGATGTTCTCTCTCACCCTCGCCGGGCTCGATCAGGCCATGCAGGCCCTCAGCCGCTAGGCAGACCCGGGCTCGGCGGCCTCAGCCGACCACGCGCTTCAGATTGGCGGCGATGGCGTCGAGGAACTGCTCGGTCGTGAGCCAGGTCTGCTCCGGCCCGATGAGAAGCGCCAGATCCTTCGTCATCTGGCCGGCCTCGACCGTGTCCACGCACACCTTCTCGAGCGTCTCGGCGAACCGGACGACGTCGGGCGTGCCGTCGAAGGTGCCGCGGAAATGGAGGCCGCGCGTCCAGGCGAAGATCGACGCGATCGGGTTGGTCGAGGTCGCGCGACCCTTCTGGTGCTCGCGGTAGTGCCGCGTGACCGTGCCGTGGGCCGCTTCCGACTCGACCGTCTTGCCGTCGGGCGAGAGAAGGACCGAGGTCATGAGGCCGAGCGAGCCGAAGCCCTGGGCCAGCGTGTCGGACTGCACGTCGCCGTCGTAGTTCTTGCAGGCCCACACGAACTTGCCGGAGGATTTGAGCGCGAAGGCCACCATGTCGTCGATCAGGCGGTGTTCGTACCACAGGCCCTTGGCCTTGAACTGGGCCGCGAAGTCCTTCTCGTAGACCTCCTGGAAGAGGTCCTTGAACCGGCCGTCATAGGTCTTGAGGATCGTGTTCTTCGTCGAGAGATAGACCGGCCAGCCGAGCGAAAGGCCGAAATTGAGGCTGGCGCGGGCGAAGTCGCGGATCGAGTCGTCGAGGTTGTACATGGCCATCGCGATTCCGGCCGACTTGAACGTGTAGACCTCCCATTCCTTGGGCTGGCCGCCTTCGGGCGTGAAGACGAGCTTGAGCGTGCCCGCGCCCGGCACCCTGATGTCGGTCGCGCGGTACTGATCGCCGAAGGCATGGCGGCCGATGACGATCGGCTCGGTCCAGCCGGGCACGAGACGGGGCACGTTCTTGCAGAGGATGGGCTGGCGGAACACGGTGCCGCCGAGAATGTTGCGGATGGTTCCGTTCGGCGACAGCCACATTTTCTTGAGCTTGAATTCCTCAACGCGCGCTTCGTCCGGCGTGATCGTCGCGCATTTCACGCCTACGCCGTATTGCTTGATGGCGTTCGCGGCATCGACGGTGATGCGATCGTCTGTCGCATCCCGGTTCTCGACACGGAGGTCGTAGTATTTGAGGTCGAGATCGAGATAGGGGCGGATCAGCCGTTCCTTGATCCATGCCCAGATGATTCGCGTCATCTCGTCGCCGTCGATTTCGACGATCGGGTTTTTGACCTTGATCTTGGCCATGGAAAACTCCCCCGGAAAATTCACGCGCGGCCGGGCCGGCCAGCGCGCGTTTGGCGCGGCAAGATAACATCGGAGGCCGGGCGCGCAAGGCCGCGTCTCGGCGGCGTTTCCGGCTTGATCGCATGGCGGATCACGAAAGGGTCGGCCACGCGCCCGAGGCGAATCGTCCTGTCGCGGCTAGAACCACTTGACCGCGGGACTGATGGCCGGCTCGGGCGCGCGTTGCAGGGCGCCAAGCACCTCCTCGACCCGATCGACGACGGTCAAGAGCCGGAGATGGGCGGGCTTCGCATAGCCGACGGTGACCATCTCTTCGATGAGATCGAGGAGCGGTGCCCAATACCCGCCCTCATTCACGAGCACGATCGGCTTGTCATGAAGGCGAAGCTGGCGCCAGCTCATCATCTCGAACGTCTCATCGAGCGTGCCGATGCCGCCGGGCAGGACGGCAAACCCGTCGGAAAGTTCGAACATCCTCCGCTTACGTTCGTGCATGTTGTCGACGATATAGAGCTCGGTCACGCCGCCGTGACCGGCCTCGGCGTCGACGAGGTGTTGGGGGATGATGCCGATCACCTGGCCGCCGGCACCGAGTGCGGCGTCCGCGATGATGCCCATCAGCCCGACACGGCCGCCGCCGTAGACAAGCGTCACGCCGGCCTCGGCGAGGATTTGGCCCAGGCGCCGCGCCGCGCGTCGGTGTTGCTCCGGCACATCCTGCGAGGATCCGCAGTAAACGCACACCGATCGGATGGCTGTCATGTCGTCCTATGCCGCCGCGGGAGAGGCCGGGGGTGTCCCGGCCCTTTCGTAGAAGGTAGTGCGCCGAATCTGAACGGTTCGTGAAGGACCGTCGAGGGTCCCGGAATCAGGAGGGCTCGGGCAACGCTCTCCCGTGCCTTTCCCGGAAGGCAGGGCCAAGCTTGAACAGAGTGTTTCAAAGAATCGTATAATGCGACCTGGCCTTGCTGGCTTAATGTGACTCCTTCGCAAATCCGCGACAGCGGGAATCGGCCCGGATACGGCTATCTGATTGGGGAAAATCATGAAAATGACATATCTCATCGCCGCTGCCGCGGGGTTGGTCTTGGGCGGGGTGATCGTGACAACCGAGACATCGGCCGGTCCCGCCGAATCCGTCAAGTACCGGCAAACCGTCATGAAGGCAAACGGCGCCCATTTGGGGGCCATCTCAATGGTGGTCAAAGGTGAAGTACCCTACGGCGCCCCGCATGTCGTGGCCAATGCCGAGGCGCTCGCCGAGTCCGCCAAACTGATCGCGGACGCCTTCAAGGACAAGACGGGCGACGCCGGTCCGACCGCAGCCAAGGCCAATATTTGGACGGAATGGCAAAGCTTCACCGACAAGGCCAAGACGCTCCAGGCCGAAAGCGCGAAGCTTATCGAGGTCGCGAAGAAGGGCGACATGACGGCGATCGGCGAA
Source organism: Alphaproteobacteria bacterium (assembly GCA_041484095.1). Classification (GTDB taxonomy): domain Bacteria; phylum Pseudomonadota; class Alphaproteobacteria; order CADEGL01; family CADEGL01; genus JBGPGW01. The sequence goes on from JBGPGW010000052.1 coordinate 5,945, forward strand.
CAGGTGAAGGCGGTCGGCGGCGCCTGCGGCGGTTGTCACGAGACGTTCCGCGAGAAGAAGAGCTGATCGAGCGCGATTGCCATCGGCCGGCGGCGCGCGGGACATCGCCTCGCGCGCCGTATCGTTTGCGGCCGACGCGACTGGCCGCGATCGCGTGCGTGGTGTTTTTCGCCGTCGTCGCGAGTGGTGCTGCGCGCGCCGGTGACCTCGTCGAGCGCGGGGCCTATCTTGCCGCCGCGGGAGGATGCGTCGGCTGTCATACGGATGTCGCGGGCAAAGGGCCGGCATTTGCCGGCGGCCGCGCCCTCGTGACGCCGATGGGAACGTTCTACGGTCCGAACATCACCCCCGACCCCGTACATGGAATCGGCGCCTGGACGGAGGGTGAGTTTCTCGAAGCGCTCAGGCACGGCATTGGCCGCGGCGGCGTGAACCTTTATCCCGCGTTCCCCTATCCGTCATTCACTGGCATCAGCGATGAGGACGCGAAGGCGATCAAGGCCTATCTGTTCTCTCTCCCGGCCGTGGCCAAGGCCAGCAAGCCGCACGCGCTGCGTTTTCCATTCAACCTGCGGATCCTGATTCCTGTGTGGAACTGGGTCTACTTCAAGGCCGGACCGTTCAAGCCCGATGCCGCACGCCCGCCGGAGTGGAACCGCGGCGCCTATCTCGTCGAGGCGCTCGGCCATTGCGCGGAATGCCACACCCCGCGCGGCGTCCTCGGCGGGCTCGAGCGGGGCAAGGCTTTCTCCGGCACGCGCGACGGGCCGGACGGCAAGGCCGTGCCCAACATCACGCCCGATCCCGAAACCGGCATCGGGAAATGGAGCGAAGCCGACCTCACCTACTTCCTCGAGACCGGCATCGATCCCGATGGCGACGTGACGGGATCGGCAATGGGCGAAGTCGTGAAGAACGAAACGAGCCGCCTTCGTGCCGATGATCGCCGGGCGGTCGCGGCCTATCTTCGCGCCCTGCCGCCCATCGCGCACCGCGTCGATCGCAAGGCGAAATAACGGCGATGCTTGCATCGCATTGCGCTCGCGCGGCGGGCGTATTACGGTTGGCCGTCACGCACGGTAGCGGGTAAGTCGTGAAAAGACTCGCTCTTGTCGGAGTGGTCGGCGTGGCGGCGATTGCAGCCGCCGTCGTCCTCAATCAATGGTACGACGAGGGCGTTCGGTCGCCTGTTCTGTTCCAACGGACCTTGCCCGCTCCGCACCCCGGTCGTCCCGCGACCCCGCCGCCCGAGCAGCCGACGCTGGATGTCGTTCGCACGAACGACAACGGCGATACGGTCATCGCCGGCCGGGCCTTGCCCAACAGCGAGATCACGGTCTTCGACGACGGTCAGGCCCTCGGCACGGCCGTCGCGGATAAACGAGGGGATTGGGTCTTCGTGCCGCGTGAGGCTTTGTCGCCGGGGCCGCGTCAGATCGGACTTCTGGCCAAACTGCCGGATGGGCGGATTATTCCGTCCGAGCGCACGGTGAAGCTGGTCGTGCCCGGCAAGAGCTGAGCGCTCCCGGGACGGCTTCAGTCGACCTGGCGCACCGATGCGGGCTTCCGCATCAGGTCGCTGAGCATTTCGATGAAGGGGCGCGCCTCGACGAGCGCGCGCAGCGGCTCGAACAGCAAGCCCGCGGGAGTCAGGGGGCGAGCGAGCTGCGCCACGACTTCCATGCGGATGCGTTGGGTCGGTCCGACCAACCAGCGCGAATGACGCAGAGCTCGGCTTGCCCGAAGGACGGTGTGTGTCTTCTGACGCCGCGTGCGGCAGTCGATGCTGTAGGGCATCGGGCCGAGGTCGGCCTCGACGACGAGATGCGAGGTTTCCGCGGCATGCTCGACGCGCGCCGCGCACCGTGCCCCGAAGCACGTGAAGGTGAAGTGGTGCGCCGCGACGGCGTCGCCGGCGGTCGCGTTGACTGGGGCGAGAGCGGCAAGATCCGCGACGAGCGGGCCCGCCAAGCTGGACTCGACCGGATTGGTGGCAATCGGGGTGCTTGTCATGTGCGAGTGCTATGCATCTGCAACGGGGTCAAGTGACCTTAGCCCCGCTGCCTTAATGCCTCGTTAATCGCTGGTGCCGAGGCCGATGCGGACGTGAACGCGGAGCCGGTACACCGCGCCGTCGCGGTAGGGCTCGAGCCGCTCGCGAATGCCCTGCTCGATCTTCCCTTTCACCGCATCGCTCGCCTGGGCGAGATGCGGGCCGAAGGTCATATCGAGCATGGGGCGCCAGAATGGCCGGTCGCTCGGGATTTCGGGCGCAAACCGGATCTCCCGCTCTTCGACGCGGGAAAAGCCGGCCGCCGTGAACAGGCGCGTGAGGGTGCCGGGCACGCCCAGGCGGAACGGCATGGCGGCTGCTTGGCGAAGGTCGGGGCCGAGGACGGCAAGACCCGCCTCCCGCACGGCATGCATCGCCGTCGTGTCCTCGATCGGTCCCCAGACCATGAATCCGGCCCGGCCGCCCTCCATCAGAACCCGCCGCGCCTCGCTGAGCGCGCGCGAAGGCTCGGGCACGAACATAATGCCGAAGCGGCAGGTCACGGCATCGAAGCTCCGTGCGGGATAGGGCAGGGCCTCCATGTCCGCGATGTCGAAGGCGAGATTGCTGAGCCCGGCGGCCGTGGCACGACGGCGAGCGCCGGCCAACATCGCCGGCACGAGGTCCGTCGCCGTGACCGAACCCGTGGCGCCGACGCGCCGGGCGATGGTCAAGGCCGGCTCGCCCGCGCCCGAAGCGAGGTCGAGGACTCTCTGGCCTGACGTGATGCCGACCGCTTCGAGGAGCGGTTGGTTCATCCGGTCCGCAAGCTCGGCGATCGCATCGGCCCAGCGGTCCCAATAGGGCGCGCGGCCCTCCCAATCGCTTCGCACGTTGTCTTTGTCGGGGTCTTTGTCGGGCGTGTCGCCGGTTCCGCTCATCCTGTGATTGTCGGAGGCCGCGTCGGCGCCGTCAATCCGGACCGGCCGGCCATCCCCTTAAGCTTAAGAGCGGGTTAAAACCCACGCGCCATGCCGCGCGCCGTCGAAGACCGGGCACGGTCCGGCGTGATCGCGGGGCCGATCGGCGCGGCAGGGTTTGGACGTCGCGAAACGCATTCGCCCTGTGGTTAACGCAGCCGGTCCCCGCGCCTTGGAAAGGCGCGCGGCGTTCAAGGATTCCTTAGTGATGGGAGGCGACAATCATACGGACGCCACACTCCGCGCCGTGCGTGATCATCACGTGCGTCCCGTCAGAAAGGCCGCGCCCTGCCGAAACCCGCTATTCAGGATGTGCGCATTCTCGTGGTCGACGACAGAGCCGGCGCGCTCGAAATCGTCGCGACGGTCCTGCGTGCCTTTGGCTTTCGCGAAGTGCACCGCGTGACGTCGGGCGAGGACGGCATCGCTCACCTCAGGGCTCACCGGGTCGATCTCATCATCGTCGATCTGACCCATGGATCGACGCAGCATTTGACGCTTGCGCGCTTCCTCAGCGAGAGCAAGGATCCTGCGCTTCAGCAGGTGCCGATGATCATGCTCAACCGTCCCGCCACGGGGACGCAGGATTCGGATATTGACACCAGCGGCATCAACACGGGCGACATGGGTCAGCTCACCGGCGCGACGCTGACGCCGGGCGCTCTACTCGACCGCGTCGCGAACGTCGTCGGCATGTCCGTCGGTCGCGAGAGGAAAAAGCGCGTCCTTCACTGAGCGATTCGCGCCGCGGAGCCGCGGGCGGCGAATTGAGGCCGATCGAGGGCCTTGCCTTTCCCATCATCACAGCGTGCAATCCGACCCGATCGGTATCGATCGGGGAATGCGTGTGATGACCAATTGCGGCGGCTTGTTTCTGTGGGCGCGTGCCGCCCATCCGGACCGGATTGCCCTTGTGCAGGACGGTCAGCAGTTGACCTACGCCCAGCTCGATTCGCGCACGAACCGGGTCGCCAACGCGCTGGCCGGTCTTGGCATCGAGGCGGGCGATGGTGTCGCCGTGCTCATTCGCAACGACCTGTGCTACGTCGAGGCCGTCTTCGGCGCGTTGCGTCTTGGTGCCGTGGTGACGCCGGTCACGACGCGCGCGGCCTATCCGACGCTCCAGCACGTCCTCGCGGACAGCGAGGCCAAGGTTCTCATCGCCTCCGCCGACTTCGCGGATGAGGCGCGCCGGCTTGGCGCCGAGGTTCGGACGCTCAAGCACGTCTTTGTGGCGGACGGCGCCGGCGGCATGCCCGGTTTCGAATCCTGGCGGGACGGTGCGGCCGAATCCCCGGTTCTGGTGTCGCGCGATCCCGGGGCCGCGGCCATGCTCTGCTACACCTCGGGCTCGACCGGCATGCCGAAAGGGGTGCCGCTGACCCATCGCGGCATCCTGTGGTGCGCCTCGACCATGCGCCGGACGATGCTGCTCGACCCTGACCAGCGCTGTCTTCTGGCCGTGCCGCTCTTCCATGCCAATGCCGCGACCTGCGGGCTTTGGCCGATGCTCGAATGCGGCGGCTCGGCCGTGGTTCAGCGCGACTTCGAGGCGCACGCCTTCCTCAAGGCGTTGGGCGAATATCGATGCACCTACACGACCGGCGTGCCCGCGATGTATAAGCTCCTCCTGCGCGCGGCGGACGACATGGAGCGGGTCGACGTCTCTTCGCTTCAATTCGTTCTGTGCAGCTCCTCCGAGGTGCCGGCCGAACTTCTTTTGCGATTCAGGGAACGGTTCGGCGTGCCGATGATCGAGGGCTACGGATTGACCGAGGGAGGCCCGATGGTGCTGAGCAATCCGCGCTGGGGCATTGCAAAGCCCGGCACGAGCGGCTTGCCCTTGCCGGGCGTCGAGATTCGCGTGGCGGCGCAGGACGATCCCGCGCGCGACGTGGGGGATGGTGAGATCGGCGAGCTGCTCGTGCGCAGCCCCGGCGTGATCCCTGCTTATCATCGCCGGCCCGATCTTACGGCCGAGCGTCTGCTCGATGGCGGCTGGCTGCGGACCCTCGACATCGTGCGGCGTGACGAAGACGGCTACGTCAAGGTGATCGGCCGCACCGACGACATGATCATCTGCGGGGGCGAGAACATCTACCCGACGGAGGTCGAGAATCTCCTGCTCGGCCATCCCGGCATCGCCGATGTCGCGGTCGTGCCACGCCAGGATGAGATCAAAGGCGAGGTCCCGGTGGCGTTCGTCGTGACGCGGCCCGGTGCGGCACTGACCGAGGACGCGATCAAGCGCTATGCGCTCGAGCACGGCCCCGCCTATGCCCATCCGCGTTCGGCCTATCTTCTGGACGAATTGCCGCTCACGGCGGCGAAGAAGGTCGACCGTGCGGCCCTTAAGGCGCTGGCGCGCGAGCGGACTGGCGGTGCAATGAAACAAAAGGCATCGGCATGAAAGCGGCCTACATCGAAGCGCATGGCGGATTGGACAGGATCCGCTACGGCGAAATGCCGACGCCCGTGGCGGGGCCCGGCGAGGCGCTCGTGCGCGTGCGGGCCTGCGGCCTCAACCATCTCGATCTCTTCGTGCTGAAGGGCATGCCGAACGTGCCGGTGAAGATGCCGCGCATTCCGGGCGGGGACGCCTCCGGCGAGGTGGCGGCACTCGGCCCCGGCGTCGGGGGGCCCGCGGTCGGGACCCGCGTGCTCATCGATCCCGAGCTCGGCCGCGGCGTCGATACGCATATCAACCGCAACCGCGTCCTGGGCGAGCATTTGAACGGCGGGCTTTGCGAGTATGTCGCGGTGCCCGCGGCCAACCTGGTTCCGTTGCCGGATGACGTCTCGTTCGAAGCCGCGGCGACGCTGCCGATCGCCATCGGCACGGCCTGGCGGATGCTCACGAAGCGCGGGCGCCTCAAGGCCAACGAAAAGCTCCTCGTGCTGGGGGCGAGCGGGGGCGTGGGCAGTGCGTGCGTTCAGATCGGGCGGATGGCCGGCGCGCAGGTCTTTGCGTGCGCGAGCTCGGACGCGAAGCTCGACAAGCTCCGCGCGATGGGGGCCGATCACGGCATCAATTATATGCGCGAGGATTTCTCGCGCGCGGCCTGGGATCTCAGCGGCAAGCGCGGCATGGACGTCATCGTCAACTTCACGGGCGGCGACACGCTCCTGCCGTCGATCAAGGCGCTCCGCGTCGGCGGGCGGCTGTTGATCTGCGGTGCGAGCGCCGGGCATGAGGCGATGGTTGATCTTCGCTATGTCTGGCGGCGCGAGGTCGACATTCTCGGCTGTAACAGTTGGGCGCGCGAAGACCTCGTGGAGTTGATCGAGCTCGTTCAGCGCGGCCGAATCGTGCCGCCCATCCATTCGGTCTATCCCTTGAAGGATGCGCGCGAGGCGTTTCGCGTGCTTCTCGACCGGGAGGTGGTGGGCAAGGCGATCGTCGCGCCGTGAGCCACGGTTGAGATCGATCACACCCGACACGGAGGAGCAATCCCATGAGCGAAATCCCCGTCATCGTGAAGCGTCGCCTCCAAGCGCAGGTGATCAAGCCGATCTACGACGAAATGGAAGCCGCGTTTGGCGCGGAGAAGGCGAAGGCGATTCTCGATTCGGCGATCCGCAAGGCCGCCATCGCCGAAGGCAAGGAATTCGCGGCCAAGGCGCCGGGCGGCGCCACCAGCATGCAGGGCTTCATCGACCTCTATAAGCACTGGAAGGCCGATGGCGCGCTCGAGGTCGAGGTTCTCGCGGCCGGCGATGAGCGCTTCGATTTCAATGTCACGCGCTGCCGCTACGCCGAGATGTACCGCGAGATGGGCCTCCACGATATCGGCGCGTTGCTCTCCTGCAACCGCGACGGCACGTTCTGCGAGGGCTATGACCCGGCCATCAAGCTCGAGCGCTCCCAGACGATCATGGGCGGGGCCAGCCACTGCACGTTCCGCTACAGTTACGAGCGGCCGAAACGGCCCTAGCGGCGCTTGTCCCGCGAGGGTCCTGGATTAGAGGCGGGAGGCTGGCCTTTCGATGACGAATGAGAGCTTCATCTCGTGGCCCTTTTTCGAGAGCGGCCATGCGCGCTTCAGGGCCGAGGTCGCGGCGTTCGCACGGAGCAACGTCGAAGGGCTGGTCGACCATGACCGGGTCGACGATTCGTGCCGCCGCCTTGTCCGCGCGCTCGGCGAGGCGGGATTGCTCCGTCATGTCGTCACAGCACCCCATGGCGGCATGGGCGCGCGTCTGGACGTGCGCTCGCTCTGCCTCGCGCGGGAGACGCTTGCCTATCACGACGGCTTGGCCGATTTCGCCTTCGCCATGCAGGGCCTCGGCACGGGGCCGGTGACACTTGCGGGATCGGAGGAGCAGAAGCGCCGCTGGCTGCCTGGCGTCGCCGAGGGAAGCGCCATCGCCGCCTTCGCACTCTCCGAGCCCGATGCCGGCTCCGACCTCGCGGCACTCGCGACGACGGCGAAACTCGACGGACCGGGCCATGTGCGCCTGGACGGCGTCAAGACCTGGATCTCGAATGGCGGCATCGCGGACCGTTACGTCGTGTTCGCGCGATCGGGCGAGGGGCCCGGCACCAAAGGGCTCTCGGCCTTCATGGTCGAGCGCGATGCGCCCGGCCTCGATGCGTCCGAGCGAATCGAGGTGATCGCGCCCCATCCGCTCGCGACGCTGCGGTTCGATGGGTGCCGCGTGCCGATCGCGAACAGGATCGGCGCGCCGGGCGAGGGCTTCAAGATCGCCATGGCCACGCTCGACGTGTTCCGCTCGACCGTCGGTGCGGCGGCGCTCGGCTTCGCGCGGCGTGCGTTCGACGAAGCCTTGGACCGCACGACCGCGCGGCGGATGCTCGATGGATTTCTCTCGGATCTGCAGATGACCGAGGCGGCCATCGCCGACATGGCGGCGGACATCGACGGGGCGGCGCTTCTCGTCTACCGCGCGGCCTGGGCCAAGGATCGGGGCGCCGCGCGAATCACGCGGGAGGCGGCGCTGGCGAAGATGGTCGCGACAGAGGCGGCGCAACGCGTCGTCGACCGCGCGGTGCAGCTCCATGGCGGGCTCGGCGTGATGAAGGGCAGCAAGGTCGAGGCGCTCTACCGCGACGTCCGGGCTCTCAGAATCTACGAAGGTGCGACGGAAGTGCAGAAGGTGATCGTCGCGAAGGCGATCCTGCGCGAGCATGGCGCGCGGGCGGGGAAACGGAAGGCCGGGAATGGCGGCTGAGCGGCCGACTTCCGGCCTCGCCTATCCCGCCCTCGTCGACGGATGGGCGGCGGAGGCGCCGGGCGCGGCCGCGCTTCGGTATGGGGACCGCATCATCAGTGCGGGCGAGCTCGCCCGTTCGAGCCGTGCCGTCGCGTCCGGGCTCGAGTCCCTCGGCCTCAAGGCGGGCGACCGTCTCGCACTCTGGCTGCCGAACGTGCCGGCGTGGCTCATCGCATTGACGGCCTGCGCTCGCCTCGGTGTCACGGTCGTCTCGGTCAACACGCGGTTCAAGCGGGCGGAGATCGAAGACCTGTTCGCCCGCACCCGGCCGCGCGCGCTGATTCTCTGGCCGGATTTCCGTGGCATCGATTTCCTCGGCATCCTCGGCGCGGTCGACGGGGCCGCCGTCGACAGCATCGAGTTCCTGATCGCCTATCGCGAGGGCGAGGGCCGCGCAGCACTTCCCCGCATCGGCGTCCGGTCTCGCGCGGTCGACTATGCCGCGCTCGAGCGGACGGAGAAGCCATGCGATCGCACCGGCGGCCGCGACCACGGCAGCATCATCTTCACGACATCCGGCACGACCAAGGCGCCGAAACTCGTTCTCCACACCCAGGCGAGCCTGACCGACCATGCCCTGGCCGTCGCGCACCGCTTCAAGTGGCGGGAGGAGGGGGCCGTCACGCTTCAGGTCCTGCCGTTTTGCGGCACGTTCGGCCTCTCGCAGGCGAATGCCGCGCTTGCGGCGCGTTGCCCGATCCTTCTGGAGCCGTCCTTCGATGCGGCGCAGGCCGTCGAGACCATCAGGCGCCATCGGGCGACGCATCTCTTCGCGACCGACGACATGGTCGCGAAGCTTCTGGAGCAATCGAGATCGGATGCGGATTTCGCCTCCGTCCGCTTCTGGGGCTACGCCAAGTTCAACCCGGCGCTGGAGACGCTGCCGGAAGACGCGGAGAGACAGGGCGTCACGCTGATCGGGGCATATGGATCGAGCGAGCTTCAGGCGCTTTTCGCCTGTCAGGACCCGGCGGCCGAGCGCGCGGCGCGCTGCCTGCCCGGCGGCTTCCCGACATCGCCCGCGGGTCGGGTACGGGCGCGCAACGCGGCGGGTGCCATCGCGGCGCCGGACGAGGTGGGCGCGCTCGAATGCCGCTCA
>JBGPGW010000053.1:0-15235 GCA_041484095.1 Alphaproteobacteria bacterium
CTCGACTTTGGAGAAATCGGCAACGTGGTTGAGCGTCGCGCGAATCTGCGAGAGAAGGCGCAGGCGATTGGCGCGCAGCACCTTGTCCTCGCAATTCACGGTGACGCGGTCGAAGAACGCATCGACGGGCTGCCGCAGCGCCGCGATCGCACTCATGGCGCCGGCGAAATCCTCCTTCGACAGCGCGGCATCGAACCGACTGCCCGTTCCGCCGAGACTTTCATGGAGCGCGCGCTCCTCGGGTTCAAGAAGATGCGCCGCCTCGGCGCGCTCATCGTAGCGCGTCTTGTCGCGTTTCTCCTCGATGGCGACGATGTTGGCCGCGCGCTTGTAGGCGGTAAGAAGGTTGCCGCCGTCCTCGCTGGCGAGGAACGCGCCAAGCGCCTCCACGCGCGCCAGGAGACGCACGAGATCGTCTTCATCGCCGAGCGCGAAGACCGCGCTGACGAGGTCGTGCCGCACGCCCTTCTCGCGCAAATGCACCTTCAGGCGGTCCGCGAAGAATTCGAGCAGATCCGATGCCGGCTGTGCGAGATCCCCGCGCGTCCCGTCGTAGAGCGCGTACGAACGCTCGAATGCGACACGCAGCGGCAGGCGCAACGCGTTTTCGAGAATGAGGCGGATGACGCTCAAAGCCGCGCGGCGGAGCGCGAAGGGATCTTTCGAGCCCGTCGGTTTTTCCCCGATCGCGAAGAAGCCGACGAGGGTGTCGAGCTTGTCGGCCAACGCGACGGCGATGGAGACGGGTGCCGTGGGACAGCGGTCGTTGGGCCCCAGCGGCGAATAGTGCTCGCGAATCGCCTCCGCGACTTCCGTCCGCTCGCCTTCGGCGCAGGCGTAGTAGCGCCCCATGATGCCCTGCAGCTCCGGAAATTCGCCGACCATGCCCGTGGTGAGATCGGCCTTGGCGAGCGTTGCGGCACTGCGTACCAAGTCGCGGTCAGCGCCGGGGATATAGTCGCAGAGATCCGCCGCCAGCGCCGCGATGCGCTCCACCTTCTCGCCGAGCGTGCCGAGCTTCTCGTGAAACACGATCTTCGAGAGCGCGGGCACGCGGTCCTCGAGCCTCGTCTTCCGGTCCTGGTCCCAGAAGAATTTCGCGTCCGAAAGCCGGGCGCGGAGCACACGCTCGTTCCCGGCGACGATCGCGGCGCCGTGGTCGTCCGTCTCCATATTGGCGACGACGAGGAAGCGCGGCGCCATGAGGCCGTCGGATTCGAGCAGCGAAAAATACTTCTGATGCGCGCGCATGGATGCCGTCAGCACCTCGGCCGGCAAGTTCATGAACGTGGTATCGATCGAACCCATGAGAACGACCGGCCACTCTACGAGGCCCGCGACTTCCTCGAGAAGACCGCGGTCTTCCCTGACCTGAAGACCTTCGGCAGCCGCACGCTCGATCGCTTTCGTCCAGATAATTTCTCGTCGTTCGGCGGGGTCGAGGATCACCTTGGCCGCGCGCAGCTTGGCCTTGTAGTCCGCGAAGTCCAAGACCGTGATGGTTCCAGGGGCGAGAAACCGATGTCCGACCGTCGTGCCGCCAAATCGAATCGTCGCCCCGTCGCCGATCTCGATCACACCCGCGAGCAACCGGCCGCCAAAGGTCGCGACGATGTGGTGAAGCGGCCGTACGTAACGCACATGGCCCGCGCCCCAGCGCATCGACTTCGGCCAAGACAGCGCGCCAATCGCCTGAACAAGCAGGTCAGGTAATACCTGGGCCGTGGGCGCACCTGCCTTGCACTGGCTCGCGAAATAGAATTTGGCCTTGCCAATCTCGCGCACCTCGCACTGATCGAGCGAGGTGAGCCCAGCCGCCTTGAGGAAGCCCTGAATGGCTTGCTCCGGCGCGTCCGTGCGCGGGCCTTTGCGCTCCTCGACCAGGTCAGGCTGCTGGTCGGGCAGACCGTCGACGACGAGCGCCAAGCGGCGCGGCGTGACGAAGGCGTCGGCGCGCGTGAAGGCAAGATTGGCGGCCTTGAGCTTTTCGGAGACGAGACGCTTCAAATCCTCCGCCGCCCGCGCCTGCATGCGTGCCGGGATTTCCTCCGAAACCAGTTCGAGCAGCAGCTCCGCCATGGCCTAGCCTCCGCCCTGGCTTTCGACCCACGCCTCGCAGCAGCCCTTGGCGAGGGCCCGCACGCGACCGATATAGGCCGCACGCTCCGTCACGCTGATGACGCCCCGCGCGTCGAGAAGATTGAACAGGTGGCTCGCCTTGATGCACTGGTCATAGGCCGGGAGTGCCAACTTCCGGCCGAGCAGCGCGCGGCACTCCTCCTCGGCGTCCTTGAAGTGCTGGGCCAGGACGGCCGTGTTGGCGTACTCGAAATTATAGGCGGAGAATTCGCGCTCGCTTTGGAGGAACACCTCGCCATAGGTGACGCCGCGGCCGTTGAAGTCGAGGTCGTAGACCCGCTCGACCCCCTGCACATACATGGCGAGGCGTTCGAGCCCATAGGTGAATTCGACGGAAACAGGATTGCAGTCGATGCCGCCGACCTGCTGGAAATAGGTGAACTGCGTCACCTCCATGCCATCGCACCACACTTCCCAGCCGAGGCCCCAGGCGCCGAGCGTCGGGCTTTCCCAGTCGTCCTCGACAAAGCGGATGTCGTGACGGCGATGATCGATGCCGAGTTCCCCAAGGCTCGCGAGGTATAGATCCTGCGCGTCGGCAGGCGAGGGCTTCAAGATCACCTGATACTGGTAGTAATGCTGGAGCCGGTTGGGGTTCTCACCATACCGGCCGTCCGTCGGCCGGCGCGAGGGCTGCACATAGGCCGCGCGCCAGGGCTTCGGCCCCAAAGCGCGGAGCGTCGTCGCCGGGTGAAACGTGCCCGCGCCGACCTCGACGTCATAGGGCTGGAGAATAAGGCAACCCTGCCGCGCCCAGAATGCATGCAGCGTCAAGATAAGATCTTGGAAGGACAGGGTCTTCGTGGGTATCCCGGTCATCGGTCCTGGCGGCTGGATCGCGGCGTCGCGCAACGTAACGACCGTGCCGAGCACGGGTCAAGGCAGCTTCATGGGGGATAGGGGCAATCGGCGCGCGCACAGCGCCCGGGGTGCGGGCCCGCCACATAGGTGCCGCAACGCGCGCACTTCACCATTTCCTGAGCGACGAGCGTGCCCTCGCGCGCCTGTTGGGTCTCGCGTTTCTTGTGGCGCTGGCGCGCCAATTCAAAGCGATTGTAGGCCTTGAGCCCGAACCACATGGCCGCGACGACGGTGATCAGGAGGAACAGCTTCTGGATCATGTGCGGCCTATGGCCATGGGCCCGGAATGCAGTCCCCGCATTCCGAGCGACCCGGCACGGAAAACCCGTGACCTGTCCCTCGAGACGCGGAGCCGTTCGCTGCGGACAGGCCTCATGGTGAAACAACCTGCCGTGAACGGACCAGATATCTCACAGCCCGTAGCGGCTCCACAACAGGCGTTCCTCCGCCGCGGCGATCACATCGGCACCCCAACCGGACGAGGACGTCTCCTGCCGCATGAGGGTGCGCAGCCACCCCCGCTCGGATCTGATCACGCGGAGCCGCACGTCTTCGCCATAGCGAGCGCGCATGACGCCGCGGAGATCGCCGAGACCGTCGATCAAACCCAAATCCTGCGCGCGCCGACCGGTCCAGAACTCCCCGCTGAACAGCACGTCATCGGAGGCCCTGAGCTTGCCCCGTCGGCGTTCGCGTACGAGCGAGCGAAAGCTGTCATGAATATCGCCCTGGAGCGCTTTAAGGCGCGCCACATCGTCGGGCTTCTCATCGAGGAACGGGTCGAGCATCGATTTTCGCTCACCCGAAGTGTGCAGGCGCCGCTCGATCCCGTAGTGCTCGATCAGATTCTTCAAGCCGAACCCGGCATAGATCACGCCGATCGAGCCGACGATCGAGCTCTCGTCCGCAAAAATTTCGTCGGCCGCCAGCGCCAGCCAATAGCCCCCGGAAGCCGCGACATCCTCCGCGAAGGCGATGACGGGCACGGCTTTTTCGGCGGCCAGCGCACGAATACGCCTGTGGATGAGAGAGGATTGGACCGGCGAGCCCCCCGGCGAGTTGATCGCGAGCGCGACCGCCTTCAGGTTTCTCAACTTGAAGGCCCGCTCGATCGGATCGGCGAGCGCCGCAATGGTGAGACCACGCCGCATCGGCCCCAGCGAACCAATGACCCCGTTCAGGGGCAGAACCGCCACGGTCGGCGGCGCCGGACGAAGTGCGTCGAGGCGGTCCAGTACTGCTTTGAGCTTCATCACGCGACCTTAGTCGCGCCGCCGCCGCTTGCCAACACAGGGCGCGCCGACAAGGGCTAGAGCACCGCCGCCGCGCAGAATCGCATCGATATCCCGCGTGTATGCGCCGCTCCTGGCGTGCAGCACGAGGCCGGGCGTGAGGATGAGCGGTGCCCGGCTGCCCCTCACGGCGTGCACGATCACGCGCTTCGCCGGACGCCCCCGTTTCGGCCAGAGCGGACACACGACGATCCCCCCCCATTGTCCGTGGAGGGCCGCCAAGAGGTCGTCGAGCCGGTCGGCGCGGTGGATGAACGTCACGGTACCGGCCGGCCGGACCATGCGGAGCGCGAAGGCCACCCATGAATCGAGCCCCTCCGCGCCTTCCACATGAGCCGCCGCTCGTGCGCGGGAGCCGCGACGCGCTGCTGTTCGCTCTTCGAGAAAGGGCGGATTGGCCATGACGCGGTCGAAGCATCCGGCCGCCAGCACAGCAGGCGGATGCGCCAAGTCGCCCGACACGATCTCGACCGAATCACCGAACGCGTTCAACCGCACGCTTTCGCGCGCGAGGCGCACAAGCGCGCCATCACGTTCGAGACCCAGCACGCGACATCCGTCGACGCGCGCGGCAAGGCAGAGCGCGGCGGCCCCGCTTCCCGTGCCGATATCGAGCACGCGCTCGCCCTTGCGCGCCGGCACCGCGGCCGCGAGCAGCACGGGATCGATCGCGACGCGATAGCCCGCCGCCGGCTGCAAGAGGCGCACACGCCCGCCAAGAATCCTGTCCTCCGTGCTCGCTCGTTTGACCGCCTTCGCCACCTTCACCCCTGCCGCCTGTCACTGTCCGCCGCTTTGCGCTACTGTCGCAAGGTCATCGAGGGAGGTAAACCGGTGAGACGATGGTTCCTCATCCTGCTCCTCCTCCTGCCAGCGGCTGGGTCCGCTCAGGAGGAGTGGAAGATCCGAATCATGGGCGGCTATGTCACTGGCCGCGAATATATGGACATGGATGGCCTCGAGAAGAAGGCCTACATCAGGGGGCTGCTCGACGGCATGCTGCTCGCCCCGGGCTTTGGCGCCAAAGAGGCGGACATGGAGTGGTTTCTCGTCTGCACCAAGGGGCTCGACATCGCGGAAGTCCGCAAATACCTCTACGAGTACGTCCGGACACGCACCGATCTTTGGGACAATCCGAACGCGGCCAAGTCATTCCGCGCCGTGCGCGATCTTTGCGTCGAGCGGGCGGGCAAGAGCTAGAGGTCCGTCACGGCCGGCCGAGCCGGGGCGGCGAAAGCGCGATGTCGCCGATCTCCGCCAGAAGCCGCCGCGCACGCGCATCGTCCCCCTCCCTCACCATGATACGGCGCGGAATCGCGGCGATGCTGCCCTCGAGAATGCTCGTATGCATGTCCAGCACGACGGCATCGATGCCCTCCGATGCGAGCATGGACACCACGAAGGAAATCAGGACGGGATCGGTCGATCGCAACAGTTCGCGCATGGCCTCGGCGAGAGAAACGTGGACGGGATAGAGGCTTGACCCGCATCGGGCCCTATGCTCCCTTCCCGGTCGGCATACCGTCAATGAGAGGGAGGGCTCGTGGCGGTCATCGTCAAGTTCGATACCGAGCATGGCAAGGGTCCCCGCGGGGGCCTCGACCGGTTGAACGCGCTCGTCGCGGACGACTTGAAGAAGGTCAACGAGGTCATCCTACGCCGGATGCACAGTCCGGTGGCGCTGATTCCGCAGTTGGCCGGACACATCATCGCCGCGGGCGGGAAGCGCTTGCGGCCGATGCTGACGCTCGCGGCCGCGCGCATGTGCGGCCATGCGGGCGAGCGGCATCTGCCGCTGGCCGCTTGCGTCGAGTTCATCCACACCGCGACCCTGCTTCACGACGACGTCGTCGATGACAGCGGCCTCCGGCGCGGCCTCGCCACGGCGAACGCGCTCTGGGGCAACAAGGCCAGCGTGCTCGTCGGCGATTTTCTGTTCAGCCGGGCCTTCCAGCTCATGGTCGAGGACGGCTCGCTGTCGGTGCTCGCCATTCTGTCACGCGCCTCCGCCATCATCGCCGAAGGCGAAGTGGCGCAGCTCGTGACCGCGAACGACACCACGACGAGCGAACAGGCCTATCTCGAGGTCATCCAGGCCAAGACCGCCGCCCTGTTCGCCGCGGCGTGCCGAATCGGCGCGGTGGTGGCCGATCGGCCGAAGATGGAAGAGGACGCGCTTCACAGCTACGGCCTCAATCTTGGGATCGCCTTCCAGCTTGTCGACGACGTTCTCGACTACTCGGCGCCGCAGGCCACGCTGGGGAAGATGGTCGGCGATGATTTCCACGACGGCAAGATCACACTGCCTGTGATTCTCGCCTTCCGCCGGGGCGAGGAAGCAGAGCGCACCTTCTGGCGCCGCACGCTCGAGGAACAGCGGCAGGAGGAGGCGGATCTGGCGCAAGCCATCGCGCTCATGGAAAAGCACGGCTCGCTTCGCGACACCGTGGAGCGCGCACGGCACTATGGAGCCGTTGCGCGCGATGCCCTCGGCATCTTCCCCGATGGGCCGGCGAAGAGCGCGTTTCTCGACATCATCGATTTCTGTATCGAGCGCGTCTATTGAGGCTCGCGGCTCTCGCGGCCGCGCCGTTCAAAGCTCAGTGAATTGCCTGATGCATGACCCCGCCCGTCTGTACCGTGGTGACGCATTTGGGCGGCAACGTGAAGGTGACGCGCGTCCCCTTGCCAAACGTGCTCTCGACCATGAGCGTCCCGCCATGCGCTTCGATGAGGCTCTTGGAGAGCGGCAGGCCTAACCCAGCGCCATCGGCCTTGCGGGTGAACACGTTGTCGACCTGGCCAAACACGGTCAGCGCCTTCGGAATGTCGTTCGCCGCCATGCCGATCCCGGTGTCTTCGACCGTGACGCTGATGCCGCCGTCCTCGCTTCGATCGGAGGAGATTCGCACCGTCCCTCCTTCCGGCGTGAATTTGAAGGCGTTCGTCAGGAGGTTCACGAGGACCTGCGTCAGCCTTCGCGCATCAACGGTGACGAGGTTGCCGTGGAGAGGGATTTCGTTGATCAACTGGATATGCGTCGGACCCCGGCCGCGACCGGCGAGAAGGAGCGCGCGCTCAACCAACTCGACGAGCTCCACCGTATCGTCGGCGAAGGCGATCTTCCCCGCTTCCGCGCGCGAGATGTCGAGCAGGTCGTTGATGAGGCTCAAGAGGTGCTTGCCGCTGTTGTGGATGTCTTCCGCGTAGGCCCGATATTTCGGAATGCCGACCGCGCCGAACATCTCGCGCTTGATCACCTCGGAAAACCCGATGATGGCGTTGAGCGGGGTTCGCAGCTCATGACTCATGTTGGCGAGAAAGACCGTCTTGGCTTTGTTGGCGGCCTCTGACCGATCCCGGGCCTCGGAGAGCTCGCTGATCGTTCGCTTGAGCGCATCGCTCCGGCCCTCGAGCTCTGTCTTCGCCAGTTGCAGTTCGCGCACGCGTTCTTCGAGTGCGTGCTGCGATGCTTCGAGGTGAGAGAGGCTGCGATCGAGAGCGCGTAAGGGTAAGGTCCGCAGGGCCAATAACAACGCAATGCCTGAGACCAGCCCCAGGATCAGGGGCCATCCGGTATTCGCGACGATGGGCCAAATCGACTGCGTCCCCTCGATTCGGCCGACCGCGAGGCCCGCGTCGTAGAGCGTGGCTTGAGCAAACAATGCGGGTCCGCCGCTCGCGGTGCCCATGGTGCCAAGGACGCCGCTGCGCGTGCTGAGAATCCGAAGCATCACGCCACTGCGCGGCATGACGGCACTCAGCTGGCGCAGCAGGCGGTCGGAACTCGCTTCCCAATCCGGGCCATAGAGCGCGATGCCGTTCGAAAGACCCTTCGCGCGGGCATCGACCTCTTCCTGAAGAAGACCGGCGTCATGGATATAGCGCATCACGAACCAAGAGAGCGGAATGGCCAGCATGACCAGCGCGGCGATGACGCCCGAGACGAGGTTCGTGCCATGCCGCAACCGGCGCATGTCGTGCATGGGGTTCGAGTCTTCGCTCATGGTGCTCCACAATAGGCCGGGACCGGCGTCTAGGCCGTGCCTGATCCTGATCCACGGGTTCCCCCAAACACGTGGCTCCACACGCTAGAGACCGGCCGCCCGCGATTTCGCACGGCGCCACGATCTTCAGCAGCCCCCGCGCCTTCCGGTCTACCTGTTTTTCTTCAACCGTGCTCTACGAAACAAGAAATTATACCGGCATCAAGGGCTGGCCCGCAGGATTTTGTCATGGGACTCGGGATCTTCCCCGGCCGGCCGGCCGGCCGGTGTTGCAGGCCCTTTCTCCGTATGTATATAAAGCCCTCGGCATGCGGACGCCGGAGTGTAGCTCAGCCTGGTAGAGCACCACGTTCGGGACGTGGGGGCCGGTGGTTCGAATCCACTCACTCCGACCATTCTGCCGATGCAATGCCAACGCCTGAGCCCTTGCGGGACCGGTACCACACGGTCATCCCGGGTGCGGGAGGAGCCTCCCAACCGGGGGCTGCCTACCCTTTCCGGCCGCCCCTCCTACGAGATCAGGTCATGATCCGAGCGAGGGTCCATTGGCCCAGGCGCAGCCCTAGAGCAATCTGAACGAAGCAAAGAAGCGCTCCGCCAACAGGGCATCCGCTTGGGCGTCCGAGCCGGCGAAGATGATCTGGTAATAGCGCTTTCGTACGAGGTAGATGTGCTGGCGGACGATCACCCCGGCACCATCGCGATAATCGAAGACACGTCCGGGATAGGGGCCATAGCCGGTCGCGACTTGACGAATCAGCGTCTTACCGTCCACCGCCACATCCTGCATGCGCTGGAGCGATTCTTGGGGGTTGCCGCTCTCCTCGGTCGGCTCATCGCTATAGGCGACGAGAAAAGCGACGCGGCCGAGATTGACGAGATACTGGTGAAGCGACGCGCCACCCGCCATCTGCTCGACCATATAGTCGGGCTTGCGCGGGAAGCTGGCGGCGAAACCGCCTTCCATCGAGTAGAACTCGGTCAGCGGCTGGGCGCCCGAAGTTTTCGAAGACGCGAGCAGCGCCATGCCCACGAGCAAGCCTACGGCCAACATCGTTAATCGGCGGCGGCGCACGGCGGCTATGAAGGGGAGCGACATGGGCGTTGGCCAAAGATCAGCCGGAAAGCCTCACAAAACCGAAAAACTGCTGCCGGTCCGCGAAATCGGGACGACGGGCTGAGAAGCGCAGTCGAGAGTATCGGATTGAAAGTACGAGCGCACGCCATTAACGAGCGCCAAGCACTATCCAGCCGGCATCGGCATATGCCCATCGCCATGCGCTGCCAGGGGATGCAAGCCGAACGGCCCTTCGAGGTCGGATCGAATCGGCACAGGCCAATCTAGTTCGCGCGGATCTCGAATTTGGTGGCGCGAGCCGCGGCGCAGCGCGCGCGAAACGCCGCATCGAAGGGGTCGATGATGCCGAACCGATCGAGCCGGAAGGGCGCGAGGTCAAAGGACGGCACCGCACCGAGGGCAAGCTCCGCCGCGGCCCGCCCGATACCGCCCGAAGCCGCGATGCCGTTGCCGCAACAGCCGGTCGCGGCGAGAAAGCCGTCCACGCCCGGCACGGGCCCGAGCAGGAACATCCCGTCGAGTGTGTAGGTCGTCAGCCCCTCGACAAAGGTTTGAAATCGCACGCCGTCAAGGGTGGGGAAAAAAGGCTTGAGACGCGGATAGCCATCGACAAGCAGTTGCTGGCCGTCATCGCCCTTGCGTAACTCGTAGCCGTCCAGATCGTCCGGCAAGGTCCGCGGATCGACCGAGAGGGCCTGCATCTCCCTGAGCCCGATCACGAGCCCGCCGCGCTCGGGCCGGACATAGGCGTTCGCGTCGGGCATGATCACGAACGGCATGGCGACGGGAAACCCGCCATCGGGCGCCGTGATCCAGTAATGGCTCCGCACCGGCGCCATGCCGAGGCCGAATCCGGCTTCCCACGCAAGCAAGCCCGCCCAGGCGCCTGCCGCATCGATGATGATGCCGCCTTCGATGTCGCCGGCCTCCGTCCGTACGCCCTGGATTCGCCGACCGGACCGCAGCAAGCCCATGACCGCCGCATGTTGTCGAATGACCGCGCCGCGGCGGCGCGCAACCCGCGCATAGGCGTTGGCGAACGCATGGGGATCGATGACACCGTCAGCCGGTGTGTAGGCAATGGCGAGAGCACCTCGCGCGTCGAGCCAGGGCACGTGCCGCTTGGCCGCCGAAGCGTCGATCCACTCGACTTCGACGCCCGCAGCTTCCGCCGCATGGGTGCAGCGTTCGAGATTCGCCTGCCGTGCCGGCGACGTGACGAGATGCAGACTGCCGATGCGGCGAAATCCAAATGGCTCGCCGAGCTCGTCTTCGAGCTTGGGAATGAGCGCATAGGTATCACGGACAAGCGGCGCCTCCGCCGTCTTGTAGCGAACGTGGCGCAACAGGGCCGCCGCGCGGCTGGTCGCCTGAGCCGCCAGCGCGTTTCGCTCGAGGACGGCGACCGAGCCGACGCCGAGGGTCGTCAGATGGTAGGCGATGCTGGCACCGATGATGCCGCCGCCGACGATGATCACATCGAACCGCTCCGGCATGCCGTTTCTTCGCCTTGGCCGCGTTACCGATGGAGCCGGATCAGGACGGCACCACCGCACAATGCTCGAAACCCGCCGGGCGATCGGGTGCCGCGGCGGCGGCGACCGCGTCGTTGATCCGATCGAGCGGGAAGCGGCGCGCCTTGATCGGCGTGAGGTCGAGCGCACCCGTGCCGATCATGGCCAGAAGCTCCGCCATCGCATGGCGCGGAAACCACAGGGCGCCGCGCACGGTAACCTCTTTGAGAAGCAAGTCGTCATACGGCAACGGCAGTGCGCCCTCGACCCCGCCAACGAGCACCGCCACCCCGCGCGGCCGGAGAGCACCGATCGCGGCAAGCGTGAGCGATGGGCCCGGTGCCCGACCCAGCGCGTCGATCACGATGTCCGCTCCCGCCGCCTGGTCCGCGATGCGCGCCGCGTCATTCGTGTCG
Organism: Alphaproteobacteria bacterium; assembly: GCA_041484095.1. Taxonomy (GTDB): domain Bacteria; phylum Pseudomonadota; class Alphaproteobacteria; order CADEGL01; family CADEGL01; genus JBGPGW01. The sequence continues at coordinate 11,308 of JBGPGW010000053.1, forward strand.
CCATTGATCTCGATCGTGCGCACGCGCTTGGGCGCCAAGGTCGCGATCCGTGCGAGCACATCGGCGCGCCGGCCCAGCGCGACGACGCGCCCCGCACCCATGGCAAGCGCGATCTGGACGGTGCATATGCCGAGGATGCCGGTAGCGCCCGTGACGATGACGGTCTGGCCGGGGCGGAATTCCGCGCGGCAGAGCGCTTCGTATGCCGTGCCGAGGTGCCCGAGGCGCGTGAGCACCGCTGGATCGACCGCAGCGGCAAGGCCGAGCGGCGTCAGGCATTCGGCCGGGAAAAGCGCCTTCTCAGCAAAACCGCCGTCAGGCCAGCGTCGGAGCAGCGCCGCGGAACCGGCGAAGAAACCGAAATAACCGATGAACGCTCCATCCGGTTGCGTCGCATTGGGCGTCGCAATGAGCGGATCGGCATAGACACGCTGGCCGACCGCGAGCCCCCTGACGTCATCGGCAATCGATTCGACGACACCGATCGTGCTCATGCCCGGCGTGAACGGTGCCGGGGGAAAAAGCCCGGCGGACGGGCTCGCGAAGATCTTCGCAGCCGAAGGCGAGACGAACGTCGCAAGCACGCGCACGACCGCGCTGGCCGGCCTCAATTGCGGTTCCGGGACATCCTCGACGCGAAGCGGCTCTCCGCCCCTATGATAACGCGCAGCGCGCATGGTTCCTCGCGGATGCCGGCCTTGCCCAGCGGCACGAGTTTAACGCGTCTCCTTCGGGGTCGCCATCGCGCTTCGTACCGACCGCCGGCAGCGGATGGACAGAGATACGAACGCTCACGGGCCGAGCAGGTCCATGATCGCGGCCGCCACGACCGCCGTGGCCTTGTCGAGATCCGTCAGAACGAGGCGCTCATCGGGGCCGTGCCCCCCTGCTTCCGCGATGGTCCGGGGGCCCGCCCCATAGATCGCGACGGGTACGCCGGCCGCGGCATAGTGCCGTGCATCGGTGTAGAGCGGCAGGCCGACCACCGGCACCGACGCCCCCATGACCGCTTCGGCGTGGCGCTTCAGCGCGGCAACGAGCGCATCCGTTCCCGGCGCCGGACGAAGCGCCTCCGCCAGCATGATTCGCCGGACCGAGACATCGATGCCCGCGTAAGGGGTGACGGCCTCGCGCACGGTGCGCTCGATCACGCGCTCCGCTTCCGCCGCGCTTTCTTCCGGAATGAGCCGCCTGTCGAGCCGAAAGACGATGCGATCGGGCACGACATTCGTGTTGATGCCGCCCTCGATGAGTCCGACGACGAGCGTGGGCGCCCCGATACCATCGATCGCCGACCGCTCGCTCCCAAGACCTTTGCGAAGCGCATAGAGGCTGGCGAGAGCCGCCTGCGCGGCTTCAAGCGCATCCGCCCCGCGCCATGGCTCAGCCGCATGCGATGATCGGCCGCGCACCGCGACTTCGAGGTGAAGACAGCCTTTGTGCGAGGTTGCGATCGCGTAAGAAAATCCTGCGTAAATCACCGCATCAGGACGCGTGATGCCCTGTTCGATGAGCCAGTGCGGCCCGCAATAGCCGCCGGCTTCCTCATCATACGTAAAGTGAAGCTCAACCGTGCCCTTGAGCGGCGCGCCGAGCCGTTTCAGGGCGAGAAGCGCGAAGGCGTAGGTCGCGAAGTCGGATTTCGAGACGGCGACACCCCGCCCATACATCGCGCCCTCGCGAATTTCGGCACCGTACGGATCGACCGACCATCCCTCGCCCGGCGGCACGACGTCGCCATGCGACGAGAGCGCGATGGTGCGCCCGGGGCCGAAGCGTTCGCGCACGATGAGGTTCGTGACCCGCCGCATGCCATGCGCATGCACGAGCGCTTCGGGCACGGGATGGCGTTCGATCACGAGACCCAGCGCTTCCAGGAGAGAAGCCGTACGCTCGGCATGCGGCATTGTGTCGCCCGGCGGATTGTCCGAAGGCACGCGCACGACTTCGGCGAGAAATAGCCGCTGGCCATCGCGCATGTCATCGAGAATCGCGCTCAGTCCTGGTCGGTCAGTCATGGTTTCGTCCGTGGAGGCTGTCTGGGCGCGGTCTCAGCGCTTCCGGCGGAGCTCGACCGGCTTGCCGTGGGGCGTGTCGAGATAGGATTGCCGCCAATCCTCGGTCCGAAGAGCGAGCGCCTGCGGCGTCACCGCACCGCCCGACGCCGTCAACCGCTCGAGCGCTGCAAGCGCGGCACGATAGTAGGTTTCAGCGGTGTCGGGTTCGCCCGCGCGTTCGGCCCGGCGCAATTCCTCGCCCAATGCGGCCGACCAGGCGCCGCGCGTGAAGAGGCCGCGTTCGGCGAGCGCGAACGCGACGGCGAGCACCTGTGCCTGCCATGGTTCCTCGAAGACCGGCTCACCATCGCGCCGCGCCAAGGGCGCGATGGCATTGTCCTCAAGCCCGCTCAAGATAACTCTCCCACAGATCGAGATAGACGCGATCACGCTGACCTTCGGCCTCCGGCCATAATTCGCTCGCGGCAAAGGACACGGAGTAGAGCGGCTCGGCCCGCTCTTCGCCTTCTGAATTGGCATCGGGGAAAATATGCGCCCCGCGATAGGCGGCGACCGTGCCCCGGCGCCCCCGCACATAGGCGGGAAGCCGCGTGTGCCCCGGCCTGCCATGCGATGCGGCCCGCACCGCCGCGCCGACTGCGAAGGCAGGTGCGCGCGCGATATCGCGATCGAAGCGATTGAAACTGGTCCGAAGCGTCGCGACCGCCTCCGGCGGCAGCGGCCGCCCAAAATCGAATGGCGCCGTCGACGAAGAGCCCGTCGCGATTTCCTCGACGGAGGCGATGCCGGAATCGACCAGCAACGCCGCTTAGGTCTGCATCCTCTGGTCGTAGTAAGGCCGGCTCAGATAGTCGTGCGGATCGATCAGCTCACGGCCGTGGCGCCACCAATCGATGTTCCAGCCGGGCGGCTGGCGGATTCCGCGCGCGATGCCGTACATGCGCCCCTCCCAAGGCGCGTGGAACGGCTCAACCGTCTCGTCCACCGCGATGGGCCCGAAACCCTGGCGCCCGCCGATGTCGTGCACGCCATCCATCACGCCACCTCCCGCGCCTTGGGCGAAAGGTCGCGATCGGTGCCGATCATCGAATTGCGCGTGACGACCCGGGCCAGCCGGGCCTCATCCCATCCCGCCGTCCCCCGCGGCCGTTCTGGCAATACGAGATAGCGGAGCTCCGCCGTGCTGTCCCAGACGCGCACTTCGGTATCGGCGCCGAGGGAGACACCGAATTCGGCGAGCACGCCTCTCGGATCGCGCACGATTCGGGCGCGATACTCGGCCGATTTGTACCAATTGGGCGGGATCCCCAACACCTGCGTCGGGTAGCAGGAGCAGAGCGTGCAGACGACGACGTTGTGAACCGCCGGCGTGTTCTCTACGACCTTGAGGTGCGGCGTCGCGTTGTCGCCGAAGCTCATTTCCTTGACCGCCTCGGTCCCGTCATTGAGAAGCCGGGCCCTGAAGCTCGGATCGACCCAGGCATGGGCGACGATCTCTGCGCCGCGCTTCGGACCGATCCGCTCGGAATAGGCCTCGATCCACGCATCGACGGTGCGCGGATCGAGAAGCCCCTTTTCAACGAGCAGGCTCTCCAGCGCCTTGACCCTCAAGGCCGAATCGGACGGCAGATGACTGTGAAGCTCCCGGTGGATTCGGCCGACACGATCCGAGTCGTAGGTGGGCATGGCTCTGCTTCCCTCAGGTCGACGAGACGTGGCGGGAGTTTAGGTCAGCGCACGCACCGCCGCCAGACGGTGTCGGCGAGGACCGGTCTAGGTCGCGAACAGGTCGAGCTGCGGGCGGCGGTCGCGCGCACGAATCGCCTCTTCGCTCTCGATATGCCCATCGCCGCGGATATGGAGAACGGACGCGCCGCGTTCCAGGAGCGGTGGCGTCAAAAGAAAGCGCC
>JBGPGW010000054.1:0-15008 GCA_041484095.1 Alphaproteobacteria bacterium
CGTCGCTTTTCTCTCCGACCGCGATGGAACGTGGGACGCGTGGGTAAGCCAGGGCCCCATCACCGCGCACAGCCACGAGAATCTAGGCACCACCGATCGGGGGATCGTGCTCTACCGCAAGCTCCTCCGCCAAGGAATCGACAGCGTCGCCAAGGGGCGCGACCCCAAGGCGCTGCTGCGTCAGCTCCCCAATGCGCCGCTTCTCACCTATGCGCAGAACACGGTCAAGCGCGTGCCCCGCGCGGGCTCGGACGAGGCGGAGCGCACGCTCGGCCTTGCCTTCGGACGCGCGATCATCGGCGCAATCAAGGACGGTCGCCTCATGAAGCGGCGGATGGGCGCCGAACGGCCGGGGGATTTTGCGTTCATCCCTCCGCGATGACGGAGCGCCTGCGTGAACGATATCCCATGACCAATGCGCTTCATCGCTGGGATCCCGCGCAATATCTCAGATTCTCGGGTCCGCGCTTGCAGCCCGCGCTCGATCTTCTTGCGCGCATTCCGAGCGAGGCGCCGAAGACCGTCTACGACCTCGGCTGCGGGACAGGGTCGGTCACGCGCATTCTCGCCGAGCGTTGGCCGCCCGCCCGCATCGTCGGGATCGACGGCTCGGCCGCGATGCTCGATCAGGCCCGCCGGGAGGCCAAGGGGCGCGATCTCTCCTGGGTCGAGGCCGATATCCGCCACTGGCGGGCCGATGCGCCGGCGGACGTCGTCTACTCGAACGCGGCGCTCCATTGGCTCGACGATCACAAGACCCTGTTCCCGCACATCCTGGCGCAACTGGCCACGGGCGGCATGCTGGCCGTCCAGATGCCGCGCAACTTCGCCGCGCCGTCGCATACAGGTCTCGCGGCGACGATCGAATCGGGCCCGTGGCGCGAGCGCCTGTCGCCCATGCTGCGGCGCATGCCCGTCGCGGCGCCGGCTGACTATCACGCGCTCATAGCACCGCATGTGCGTCGCTTGGACATCTGGGAGAGCGAATATCTTCACGTGCTCGAAGGCGACAACCCGGTCGTTGAATGGATCAAGGGCAGCGCCCTCCGGCCGTTTCTCGATATGCTCGGGGGTGCTGAACGCGAGCGGTTCCTCGCGGACTACGGCGGGCGCATCAGGGCGGCCTATCCGCCGCAAGGAAACGGTGCGACGCTCTTTCCGTTTCGTCGGTTGTTCATTTTGGCGGGGATGTGAGATGGCGCGTGCGGTGCGGCGTGCGGCAGCGAAGCCGAGACCTCCTGGATCCCGTATGTCGGCGTTCAGGCCCATACTCGCCCGGGCCACAAAACGCTGCGGTGGCCCGGCCGGGCTCGCGAAGCAGCTGCCCAAGCCCCAATCGGACCGGGCGCTCAAATCCGTGCGGGATGATCGCTATCTCTCGCAGATGTCGCTTCGCATCTTCCGGGCCGGGCTGAGACACGCGCTGGTCGATAGCAAATGGCCGGCCTTCGAGGCGGCGTTCCGCGGCTTTGACCCCCGGCGCGTCGTCGCCATGCCGGATGAGGCGCTCGAGGCCTGCATGAAGAACGAGCGGCTGATCCGGCACTGGGCAAAGCTGAAATCGATTCCTGCGAACGCGCGTGCCATGATCGAGATTGCCCGCGAACACGGCAGTTTCGGCGCTTACCTCGCCGCCTGGCCCGGTGCCGACACCGTCGGTCTTTGGGCCGATCTCGCCCGGCGATTCCAGCAATTGGGCGGCAATTCGGGGCCTTACTTCCTCCGCATGGCCGGGAAGGACACCTTCATCCTCACCGAGGACGTCGTCACGGCGCTGACGGATGCCGGCATCGTCAAGAAGAAGCCGACCGGGAAGGCCGATTTGAAGAACGTTCAAGAGGCCTTCAACGCCTGGGCGGCGGAGACCGGCCGGCCGCTCTCCGCGCTGAGCCGCATCCTCGCCCTTTCCATTGGTTGACCGTCGCGAAGCGACGGGATAAAGCGGCACGGCCACAACCGGTTTGACAGGGGAGGAATTGCCTATGGCGGACGCCAGCTATCACATGGTGAAGGGAGCCGCGACCGCGGTCGCGCCCTACAGCCACTACGTCGTGTCGGGGGACCACGTGTTCATCACGGGGCAGATCGGCATGACGCCGGGGAACGACAAGGCGCCGATCCCGAAGGACATCGCAGCCGAGACGCGGCGCACGATGGACAACCTCATCATCGTGCTGAAAGGCGCCGGGCTCACGCTCAATGATGTGGTCGCGGCCCGCGTGTTCCTCACCGATTTCGAGCGCGACTACGAACGGATGAACGCGACCTATCGAAGCTACTTCAAGCCGGGACGCTTCCCAGCGCGCACCTGTATCGGCGTCACGGCGCTGGCCCGCGGCGGCAAGGTGGAGATCGACTTCATCTGCCGCAAGCCCAAGAAAAAGGCGCGGCCCGCGGCGAAGCGCACGCCTCGCCGGGCCGCCGGCCGCCGTCGCTAGTCGCGTCGGCAACGCCATCAAAGTAAAACGCCCGGGGCAAGCCCCGGGCGTTTCTTATTTGGCCTTCGTCACACCGCTAGTCGCGGCGCGCGCCGAAGAGCTGCAGGAGCAGCATGAACATGTTGATGAAGTCGAGATAGAGGCGCAGCGCGCCGAGGATCGACTTCTTCGTCATCGACCCCTCGTCGTCGGCCTCAAGGTACATTTCCTTGATCTGCTGCGTGTCGTAGGCGGTCAAGCCGACAAACACCAGGACGCCGATGATGGAGATCGCGAATTGGAGCGCCGAGCTGGCGACGAAGAGGTTCACGACGCTCGCGATGATCACGCCGATGAGGCCCATCATCAGGAACGAGCCCCATTTCGACAGGTCGCGTTTGGTCGTGTAGCCATAGAGGCTCATCGCGGCGAAGGTGCCGCCGGTGATGAAGAACACACGCGCGATGCTTTCGCCCGTGAATTGAAGGAAGATCGACGCCATCGACAGCCCCATGACGGCCGCGAACGACCAGAACGTTGCCTGGGCGCCTGACACGCTCATTTTGTGAATGCGCGCCGACAAGAAGAAGACGAAGCCGAGCGGCGCGAAGACGACCAGCCAAATGAGCGGCGTCGTCGCGATCGAGGCGTAGAGGCCGCTTTCCGCCGCGAGATAGGCGACGATGCCCGTCAGCGCCAAGCCGGATGCCATGTAGTTGTAGACGCGCAGCATGTAGGCGCGCAGACCCTGATCGATCGCGGCTTGATCGACCGTGCGTGTGTAGACCCGAGTTTCTGGGCCAATAGCCATAGCCACTCCCCTCCCGACGGAGATGTTTGAGGTGTTTCTAATATTGCGCCGAACTTCGTGGAATCAATAGCGCGCAATTTAAACCGGCCAGAGCCGGGGCGCCCTCTGTAACTATATGAAATAAAACACATATTATCGATCGATGGTTCACGGCGCCCGGAGGAGCCGGGCGGCAGGCTGCGTGAGCGCCCGCCAGCAACCGACGAAACCGAACGTCAGGGTGACCAGAAGGCCGATGCCGAGGGGTGCCAGAGCGGCGCCCGGCTCGAACGTCCATTCCGTATGCATGGCCTCCGTGATCAGGATGAAGGCAGCACCCGTCCCCAAGAGGCAGGCGAGCATCGCCGTCGCCAGTCCGATGACGGCGAATTCGAATGCGTAAGTCTTGAGGACATCGATGCGCTGGGCGCCGAGCACTTTGAGGATGACGGAATCGTAGATCCGCTTCTCCTGTCCGGCCGCGGTTGCGGCCGCCAGGACAAGAAGCCCGACCGACAGTGTCACGGCCGTCGCGAGCCGCAGCGCGGTCGCGATGTGATCGAGGATGCTCGCAACCGTCTCGATCGCGGCCTTCACGCGCACCGCCGATATGTTGGAGAAGCGATCGGCGATAACGGCCTCGACGGCGTCTTCTGCCTCGCGCGTGGTCGTGACGGAAGCGATGTGGGTCTGGGGTGCGGATTCGAGGACTCCGGGTGACAGGATGATCGTGAAGTTGACGCCGAGCGTGCTCCACTCGATCCGGCGGAGATTGGCGATCCGCGCGTCGATCTCCCGCCCAAGCACGTTGATCGTGAGCATGTCGCCGACCCCGACGCCCATGCCCTTGGCGGCGTCGGCGTCGAATGAGAGAAGCGGCGGGCCCTGGTAGTCCTCGGGCCACCATTCGCCCGCGACGATCTTGGCGCCTGCGGGCGGCCTCGCGGCATAGGTCACGCCGCGGTCGCTCCGCGTCACCCACTGCGCCTCCGGCGCGATCGCGGCCTGGTCGGCCGGTATGCCGGCGATCTTGCTGATCCGTCCGCGCAGATGCGGCACGCGATCGATGCCGAGGACGCCGGGCACGCTTCTCACCGCCGTCTCGAACGCCTCGACCTGGCTCGGTTGGATGTCGATGAAAAAGAAGGCGGGCGCGTGCGCGGGCATGTCGTTCTTCACCTGCCGGGCGAGATTCGCCTCGATCATCACGACGGTCGTGAGGACCGTGAGGCCGATGCCAAGCGAAAGCACGACGCTCGGCGTCGGTGCACCGGGCCGGCTGAGATTGGTGAGCGCCAGCCGCAAGGTCGGATGTCCGTTGCTCACATAGAAACGGTGGGCGGCGGCGCGCGCCAGGTGCTCGAGCCCAAATCCGGCCAGGCGGAACGCCAGAAACGATATGACGACCCCGCCGACAAACCAGAGCGCGAGCTTCCTGTCGGCGGTGCTGGCGATCGCCAGGATCGTCAACAGGACAGCGAGTGCTGCGATTCCGGCGATGGCGGCTGCATCGCGTCGCGATGGGGCCGGTGCTGCAAGCGCACGGAATAGCAGGCTTGGCGCGACATGCCGCGTGCGGCTCAGCGGCCAAAGGGCGAAGAGGATCGCGGTCAAAAGCCCGTAGCTCCCGGCAAGAGCGAGCGGCTGCAAATGGATGCCGAAGCGCAGCGCGACCGGCAGAAATTCGCCGATAAGCGGCGCCAGCACGAGGGGGAGAGCCGCTCCCACCGCTAAGCCCGCCGCGATGCCGACAGAGGCCAATGCCAGGACCTGCAACAGGTAGGTCGAGAACACGAGCCGTGCCGAAGCCCCAAGGCATCTGAGCGTGGCGATCGTCTCTGTCCTGCGATCGAGATAGGTCTTGATCGCGTTGGCGACGCCGACACCGCCCACGAGCAGCGACGCAAGGCCGACAAGCGTGAGATAGAGGCCAAGGCGGGCGACCAGGTCTTTGATGCGCGGTGCGGCATCGGCGAGATCGCGTATGCGCCAGCCGGCATCGGGAAATTTCGCCTTGAGCGTCTCGATCCATGAAGCGGGGTCGATTCCGGGCGCAAAACGGATGCGGTACCGGTTCTCGACCAGGCTTCCCGGCTGGACCAGTTCGGTCTTCCCAAGACTGTTCTGGCCAATGAGAACGCGCGGGCCGAGCGTGAATGACGCAGCCGCGCGGTCCGGCTCATGGATCAGCACCGCGCGAACCGCAAAAGTCTCTTCGCCGACGCGCATGCGATCGCCGAGCCGGAGACCGAGCCGCACGAGCACGCCGCTTTCCACCACGGCACCGGCCGTGCCGTTCTCGAAGCCGAGCGCCTGGGACAGCGCCATTTCGGGCTCAAGGCGGACGGTCCCGTGAAGAGGATAGAGATCATCGACGGCCTTGAGCTCGACCAGGAGGTGTCGTCCATCGCTGTGGGCCATCGCGCGCATCTCGGTCGCCTCCGACAGCGCACCCGCACTGGTCAAGAAGCCGCGCTGGGCGTCGTCGATGGCGCGGTGGCGAAGCGCAATCTCCACGTCGCCGCCAAGAAGCGTCCGCGCTTCTGCCGCCAGTTCGGCATTGATCGACCGCGTGGCAGAGCCGACGCCCGCAATCGCCCCGACGCCGAGCGCGAGGCACAGCACCGCTATCCGCAGGCCCCGCGCGCCGCCGCGCAGCTCACGGCGCGCCAACCGGAAGGCCAAGATCATCCCGCCGCCGTCGTTCATGCGTCCGAACGCTGTCCGTCTTCGATCCGCTCGATCCGGCCATCGCGGATATGAGCGATGCGGTCGCAGTGCTGCACGAGATCGGGATCATGGCTTATGAGGATGAGGGTCGAGCCGTATTTCGCTTGAAGTGCGAACATGAGATCGATCACCAGCGCGCCGGTCGTCTGGTCGAGATTTCCGGTCGGCTCGTCGGCAAGGAGCAGCCGTGGCGCGGCGATGAAGGCGCGCGCCAGGGCGACGCGTTGCTGCTCTCCACCCGAAAGCTGGCCGGGATAATGAAGGGCGCGCTCCGCCAGGCCGACCGCGCCGAGCATCTCGCCTGCGCGCGCGAAGGCATCGTTGCGGCCGGCCAACTCCAGCGGAATCGCGACATTCTCCACGGCAGTCATCGTCGCCATCAAATGGAAGGACTGAAACACGATTCCCACTCTGTCGCGCCGAAATCGCGCAAGCCGGTCTTCGTCGAGGGTACCGAGATCCGCGCCATCGATATGCACGGACCCCGCATTCGGCCGCTCGAGTCCCGCCGCCACCATAAGGAGGGTCGATTTCCCCGATCCGGATGGTCCGACGATGCCGAATCGTTCACGCCGGCGGATGACGAGATCGACGCCGCGCAGGATATTGACCGGACCGGCGGCGCTCGACAGGGTGAGGTGCACACCCCCGAGTTCCACCATGGGGCCGTCTTTGATCGTCGCATCGCTCGTGTCGTTCATCCACCGTCTCGCGCCGGCGCGTGGCCGCGTTTCGTCATGTCGGACCGCCACTCTACGCCGATATGGGCTGCCAGCGCTCATTGTCAAAATCGTGATGGGATTATCGGCTTCGAGCGTCGCGGGAGCGGAGCCCTTGCGGCTCGTGGTGCTTGGGGACAGCCTGACCTCGGGTTATGGCCTTCCGATCAAGGACGCCTTCCCGACGCAGCTCGAGGCGGCATTGCGCACGCGCGGCGTCGATGTGACGGTGGTCAATGCAGGTGTATCCGGCGACACGACGGCCGGTGGTCGCGCGCGTCTCGACTGGGTGCTTGCCAGCGCGCCCTCCGCCGTCATCATCGAGCTCGGCGCTAATGATGGGCTTCGCGGCATCGCGCCCGCCGCGACGGCCGAGAATCTCGACGCCATCATCGTTCGATTGAAACAACGGCGAATTCCGGTTCTGTTGGCGGGGATGTACGCGCCGGCCAATCTCGGACGCGACTACACGGGCGCCTTCAACGCTCTCTATCCGCGGCTGGCGAGATCACGCAACGTCATTCTTTATCCGTTTTTTCTCGATGGCGTCGCGGGCGTGCCGTCTTTGAACCAGGACGACGGCATCCATCCGAATGCGAAAGGCGTGGCGACGATCGCTGATCGAATCGCCCCGTTCGTCCTCAGATTGTTGGGCAAGGCATCGTGAAGGACCGAAAGCACCGGGGGATTGCGGGTCATGCCAAGAATCATCCCGCGGATGGACTGGTTTCCGTTAAGCTCCAGCGATCAATAGATATAGCTCAGGACCGAGCGGAGAGGCCATGAATTCATTCCGCGTCGCGCATGCATCGGGAGAGAACTGGGGCCTCTGCGCGAAGGCTTGTGTGACGCAACTCGGGCCGGCTGGCGGTGCGAATCTTGGTTTCGTTTACGCGACGGATCACTTCGCGGGCGATCTTTCGAGCATCCTGACGTTCCTTCGCGAGACCACCGGAGTCGAGCATTGGGTGGGGACCGTCGGTCTCGGCATCGTCGTCACCGGCAAGGAATATTTCGACGAACCCGCGCTCGCCGTGATGATCGGCTCCCTGCCGGACCGGATGTTTCGCGTTTTCCCCAGCATCACCCGTGATCTCGAACAGTTTCGCGCCGACAACGCGTCCTGGCTGGAAGTCGCACAACCCGCCTTCGGCGTCGTTCATGCCGATCCCCGCAATCCGCGCATGCCGGATCTGCTGTCGTCATTCGCCGCGGAAACCGCGACCTTTCTCGTCGGCGGTCTGACTTCGTCGCGGACCGGATTCGAGCAAATCGCGGACAAGGTCGTCGACGGCGGAATCTCGGGCGTCCTGTTTTCGGCAGAGGTGGGCGTGGCGACCGGTCTCACGCAGGGCTGTTCGCCCATCGGCGCCGTTCACCAGGTCACGAGCGGCGAGGAGAACGTGATCTTCGAGCTCGACGGGCGGCCGGCGCTCGATGTCTTGATGGCGGATGCCGGGGAGACGTCTTTGCAGAATCTGGCGCGTGCGGCACGTAGCCTTCACGCAGCAATCCCGGTCGAAGGCTCGGATACCGGGGACTACCTCGTCCGCAACCTCGTCGGCATCGATCCCGAACGGAGCTGGGTCGCCATCGGCGACCGCATCTCGGTTGGCGACCGCGTCACGTTTTGCAGAAGAGATGGCGAAGCGGCGCGCGAAGACATCGACCGGATGCTGAAACGGCTCAAGGGCCGCATCAACGATCGACCGAAGGCGGGCGTCTACTACACCTGCGTCGCGCGGGGCCGTAATCTTTTCGACCCCGATTCGGAAGAGTTGCGGCGAATCAAGGAGGCGTTCGGCGACGTCCCCATCGTCGGGTTCTTCTGCAACGGTGAGATTTCTCACAATCGGCTCTATGGCTACACGGGGGTCCTTGCGCTTTTTCTTTAGATTCGTCCGGCTTGGTTCGATGACGTTTGGCGATGTCGGCCGGCCTTATCGCCATGTCGGCGCGGCACGCGTTGGCGCAAGAGCGCGGGACGTCATGACGGTCGCGGCCGATTTATGAGACCTTCTGAGATCACGGGTCCGTCATGATTCGGCTGTTCGTCGCCCTCGAAATTCCCGACGATATCCGGGACCGCCTCGAAGAGCTCTGCATGGGCGTGCCGGGCGCGCGGTGGGTTGAGCCGGAGAACATGCATGTCACGCTTCGCTTCATCGGCGATGTGGACGGGGCGGTCTGCGAGGACGTGGTCGATGCGCTTCTCGCGGTGCGGGCGCCGTCATTCGAATTGACGCTGGAGCGCCTCGGTACGTTCCAGCAGGGCAACATCGCCCATACGCTGTGGGTCGGCGTGCAACGGAACGCCGCGCTGCTTCAGCTTCATAGCAAGGTGGAGCGCGGGCTCGTCGCCGCGGGCCTGTCTCCGGAGCGCCGACGCTATACGCCGCACCTGACGATCGCGCGAACCAAGGAGGCGCCGGTCGAACGCCTCGCCTCCTTCATCGCGGAGCATGAGCCGTTTCGCCTGGCGCCCTTCGCGGTCGAGGGTTTTTCGCTCTACTCGAGTTTCCTTTCGAAGAACGGCGTGCAGTACGCTCTTGAAGAGGCATTCTCCCTCGATCAGGTTTTGCGCCCCGTCAATCTGAACGAATGACGAGACCGGCCGATATGCTGGCGGACACTCTGGCTGCGGTGCGCGCCTGTACGGTCTGCGCCGCACATTTGCCGCGAGGCCCCCGGCCCGTGCTCCGCGTCTCGGTCTCCGCGCGATTGCTCGTCGTCGGCCAGGCGCCCGGAACGCGCGTCCATGAGACAGGGATTCCATGGAACGACCGATCAGGTGACCGGCTGCGCGCGTGGCTCGCGATCGACCGCGATACGTTCTACGACGAGCGGAGGATCGCGATCATGCCGATGGGATTCTGTTACCCCGGGCGCGATGCCAAGGGGGGCGACCGTCCGCCGCGGCCGGAATGCGCGCCGCTCTGGCACCCGCGTCTTCGCCCGCTGCTCCCGGCCGTGGCGTTGACGCTCCTCGTCGGCCGGTATGCCCAATCCTACTATCTCGGCGAGCGCTGCCGGCCGAGCGTGACGGAGACCGTGGCGGCCTGGCGCGAGTATCGACCCGAATTTCTTCCCATGCCGCATCCGAGCTGGCGATCGACGGGATGGCTCAGACGCAATCCATGGTTCGAAGACGAAGTTGTCCCGGAGCTTCGTGGCCGCGTTCATGCCCTCTTGGCGGATCAGCCGGGCTCACGGCTCAAGGCGGAAGCGGATCAGCGCACGTAGATCAACGGGCAGGCGATCCGATCCATCAGCTCATCGGCCGAAGCGCCCCCGGCGAGCGCGCTGTCGGCGCCGATGACCAGGACGGCATCGCGCGCGCGCCGGGCGAACCGGCACACGTCGATCAATGTCGGCTCGCCCAGGACTTCAAATGCGGCCCCAACGCCGAGGCGGGCGACCGAATCGCGGGCACGTTTCTGGTAGGCCTCGGCGGACTGCGAATCGGCGGCGATGATCAAGACCCGCAGCGACGCCCCGGCCGTATCGGCGAGCCGCGCGGCAATGGACAGCGCCTTATCGGATTGCTCGGTCCCTTCGTAGACGACCATGAACTGCCGGGCGTTGAGATGGCCCTTGCGGAGGACGAGAACGGTCCGGACATTCTGTCGCGCGGCGGTGCGGGCACTCGATGAGATCCGAATGCTGCCGCCCATGGGGCGCGTCATTCCTTCGAGAATGACGAGATCGGCCTCCTCCGCCGCGGCGGCGACCTCCCGACCGACATCGCCGCGCGCCACGCGGAAGGAGAATGTCAATCGCCGCCGGCGCGCCGATTCCTCGAGCTGCTGCTGGGCGCGCGCCGCCCGGCTCCGAAGATCGCGCTCGACATTCGCGGGGCTGAATTCCCGCCACCCCCCCAATCCCAGGTTGATTTCGCGCACGAAGGGCAATGCCGCCGAGCGCAGGAGATTCACGTCCTCGACGAAAAGGCCGATGAGTTCGGCGTTCAGCCGTTCGGCAATCTCGGCCGCGGCTTCCAGAGAATCCGAAGCGTCCGTCGCCGCATCAAGCGCATAGAGAATCCGCCGGATGCGGAATTCATCGCTGAGCGCCATCAAGGGGTCGTCTCCATGCGGTCCGGGTGGGCGAAGCGCCGGGCTGCCTCCGCCAGCGCATCGAGCTGCGCCTGAACGCGCCCGTTGATGCTGTCCTGGGGATAGCGGCCTTGGCCGTCCCGATCCCCCGCCGGGATGCCGGTCAGGACTTCGATCCCCTGATCGATGGTCTCGATTGGATAGATACTGAATTGGCCCTTCGACGCCGCCTCGACAATGTCATCGCGCAGCATGAGATGCTTGACGTTGGAAGCCGGGATGAGCACCCCCTGACGTCCGGTTAGTCCCCGCATCTTGCAAAGGTCGAAAAATCCTTCGATCTTCTCATTGACCCCGCCGATCGCCTGCACGCCGCCATGCTGGTTGACCGATCCGGTGACGGCGAGCGACTGGCTGATGGGGGCGCCGGACAGCGCCGAGAGGAGCGCATAGAGCTCCGTTGAGGACGCGCTGTCGCCGTCCACGCCACCATAGGATTGCTCAAAGACGAGACTGGCCTTGAGCGAAAGGGGGCGGTCGGTTCCGTAGCGCTGCAGAAGAAATCCTTGAAGAATAAGAACGCCCTTGGAGTGCAGCGGGCCGCCGAGCGCGACCTCTCGTTCGATGTCGACGAGCTCGCCCTTCCCAAGCGCGACACTTGCGGTAATGCGGCTCGGGCGGCCGAAGGAGTAGTCGCCGAGCTGGATCACGGATAGGCCGTTGATTTGTCCGGCATGGACGCCGTCGGTATCGATGAGGATCGTGCCGCGCTCGACTTCTTCCTGGAGACGTTCGCGCATCCGGTCCGAGCGGCGAATCTGCGCGGCGATGGCCTTGTCGACATCCGCGCTCGTGACGACCGTTGCGTTGCGCTGGCCGGCCCAGTAGTCGGCCTCGCGCAGCAATGCGCCGACGGATTGCAATTGCGTCGACAGGCGCTCACTGTCCTCGGCGAGCCGCGCGGCGCGATCCATGACCCACGCGACGGCACTTCGGTCGAACGGCCGCAGCTTGTCGCTTTCGATCAATCCGGCGACGAAGCGGGGGAACAATGTCGTGCTGTTGCCGCCCCGCACGATCCTGTCTTCGAAGTCCACGGGCACCTTGAACAGCTCGTTGAACTCCGGATCGTAGGCCGCGAGCAGGTAATAGAGCTGGCGCTCGCCCAGCAGCAGGACCTTCACGTTCAGCGGAATCGGCTGCGGCTCGAGCGAGACCGTCCCCATGAGCCCGAGAGCCTGACCGGGCGGCTCGATGCGGATCTCGCGCGAGCGGAGCGCGTGCTTGAGCTCCTCCCACCCAAAGGGCTGCATCAGTACTTTTCGCGCATCGACGATGAGGTAACCCCCATTCGCACGATGCAATGCGCCCGACAAAATCAGATTGAAGTCGGTTACGAGGGCGCCGAAAAGGGCGCGGTGCTCGATCTTGCCGAACAGGTTCGGATGAGTCGGGTTGTCCTCATAGATCACCGGCGCGCCCTTGAGGCCACTGTTGTCGATGATCACGTTGGCCTTGTAGCGCGTGAACGCGGCGGCGGCCGCCAAGACCTCCTCCGGCGTGCCGGACATCGTGCCCTGCGGCATGATCGACGGCGGCGGAGCCTCCGGTGACCGGAGGAAATCGCGCGCGTTCTCGACCATGTCGTTTTGGACGGCATCGAGATGCGCGAGCAAGTCGGGCAGGTCCGCATAACGCCGCTTGAGATCGTCGATCGGGTGTGCGATCGCGAATTGGGCGATGCGGCGATTGAGATCACGCACCTGTGTCCGGTGTTCGCGTTCCCATTGCGGCATCTTCTGGAGGACGCCTTGCAGCTCTTCCTGCAGGGCGTCGATCTCCGTTCGGACGGCTTCCTGCTGCGCCTCCGGCAGTTTGTTGAAGTCCTCGGGGCTGAGAACCTCCCCTCCATGGGTCGGCGCGAGAGCGAGCCCGGTCGGCGTCCGGATCAGCATCACGTTGCGGGATTCGGCCTTCTTTTGGAACTCGGTGAAGGCTGCCTCCTGAAGCTCCTTCATTTTGTCTTCGATCGCCTGGCGCTGCGTGCGGTAGTCCTCGCTCTCGAACGCGGCCGGCAGCGTGATCCGCAATTCGCCGATCAGTTGGTCCATATCGGCGCGGAACGGTCGCGCGCGACCGGGCGGAAGGGACAGGACGCGCGGCTTGTGGGGATCGGCAAAATTGTGGACGTAGCACCAGTCGGGAGCGATCGGCTCGGCCGCGGCCTGGCGTTCGAGAAGCAGCCGCACCATGCGATGCTTGCCGATGCCCGTCGGCCCAAGGGCGAACATGTTGTAGCCTTCCTGGCGCATGCCGATGCCGAACTCGATCGCCTCGATGGCCCTGTCCTGTCCCAGGGCGTCGTTCAGCGGCTCGATCTCGGCGGTGGTCCCGAAGCCGAGGCTCGACGGGTCGGTGCGGCGCGCGAGGGCGTTTGCAGCGAGAGGTTTTGGCGGTGCCATGGTCGGCTCGTCTCCGTCCTTCTGGTGGTTCTCACCCGTCCGCTTCGATCTGCTCCATGTCGTCGTCCGACAACCCGAAATGGTGGCCGACTTCGTGGATCAGGACATGGCGGACGACATGCGCCAGAGTTTCGCCGCTCTCGCACCAATAGTCGAGGATCGGACGGCGGTAGAGGAAGATCATGTTCATGTGCTGGCGGACTTCGGTGACGCTTTCGCGATCGAGCGAGACGCCGCGATAAAGACCGAGAAGGTCAAATGGGGAATCGAGTTCCATCTCCCGCTCGGTCGCCGCGTCGGGGAACTCGTCGACACGGATGACCACGCCATCGAGCTTGGTGCGCAGAAATTCAGGAAGAGTCGTGAGGGCCGCGCGCGCCAAGTGCTCGAGGTCGTCGAGGCTGGGTGGCATCCCGTGTCGGGAAACGGACATGGTTGGATTCCTTAGCCCAGCTTGAACCCTGCGCCAAGGGTCGCCATGGTACCAAGACAACCGCGAAGGAGGGACCCAATGGCCGAACGATTGACGGGACCGGCCCGGATTTCGGCGCTGGCCGGCCTTTCCGGCTGGACCGAGGTGCCCGGGCGCGACGCCATTGCCAAGCGATTCGTCTTCGCCGATTTCAACGAGGCCTTCGGCTTCATGGCCCGGGTGGCACTCAAGGCCGAGCGCATGGACCATCATCCCGAATGGTCGAATGTCTATAATCGCGTGGAGATCACGCTCTCGACGCATGATTGCGGCGGCCTGTCCGCGCGGGACATCACGCTGGCCGCGTTCATCGACGCCGCGGCCGGCTAGTGGCCGCCGGGCGGGGGGCTTAGGCGAAATCGCCGAGTGCCCGGACGAGGCGGGACACGTCCTCGGGCGAGTTGTAGTGAACCAGACTCGCCCGGACGACGCCATGGCGGGGTCGATGCCCGAGGGCATCGACGATTCGATAGGCATAGAAAGTCCCGTGCCGGGCGCCGAGGCGGTGCGCGTCGAGCCGCCTCACGACGTCGGCCGAATCCATGCCCTCGACGATGAACGAGAAGGTCGGGACGCGCTCCGCCCGATCGGCCGTCCTGCGCCCGATCAGGCGAATTTTCGAGTTTGCCTTGAGGGCGGCGACCAAGGGCGCGGCGACCTGTTCTTCGTGCCGGGCGATGAGGTCGAAAATCGCGCCGAGCTGATCGGGAAACTCGACATTCGTTCCCGGCATATGGTGGCGGTGGAGCGCTTTGAAATAATCCGCGATTCCCGTGAGGCTCCCGATCATCTCGTAATTGTAGCCGCCGACATTGAGCTTCAGCGGAATCCTGTCCTCGCCGATGAAGAAATGATTCTGGCCCTTCAAAGCCAGCATCAGGTCGCGCCGCACATACATGAGCGCGTGGTGGGGGCCATAGATCTTGTAGAGGCTGCACAGATAGATATCGGCATCGAGCGCCTTGACGTCGACCCGCCTGTGCGACGCATAGGCGACGCCATCGACGCAAATGAGCGCGCCGGCCTCGTGGACCACGCGCGCGATCGTTTCGATGTCGTTGATGCTGCCGGTGATGTTCGAGCAGTGCGTGACGGCGACGAGGCGCGTCCGCGCCGTGAGCAGGCGCTTCAAGTCCGCGATCTCGAGATCGGCCGTCTCGGGATTTACGGCCCATTCCTTGACGATCACGCCGATCTCGGCCAGACGCCGCCAGGCGCCGTTATTGGCTTCGTGGTCGAGGTTCGTGACGATGACTTCGTCGCCCGGGACGAGACGGGAGCGAAACGCGTTCGCCAGCACATAGACGTTCATGGTCGTCGAATGGCTGAGCACGATCTCGTCCGGCGTCGCGTTGACGAGCGC
>JBGPGW010000055.1:0-14937 GCA_041484095.1 Alphaproteobacteria bacterium
CGCCGATTCGCTTTCACCTCACCGCTTCGAGCCATTCCCTCCCCTCCCGGCAAGGGTGGGGGCAGGGGGAGGGTCATGCGCCGGCATCTCCGCCGCGCCGCCTCGAAGGACGGGGGTGTCGTCTTGCGTCGCGCGGTGACGCGGTAAGCGGCGTCAGGGATCGGAGGGCGCCCCGGTGACCTTGCCCGAGCTTTGCATCCGGCGCCCGGTCATGACGACTCTCGTCATGGCCTCGCTCGTGCTGTTCGGGTTCTTCGCCTACCGCGTGCTGGCGGTGAGCGAGCTGCCGAAGGTCGATTTCCCGACGATCGAGGTGAGCGCGCGCCTGCCCGGCGGCTCGCCCGAGACCATGGCGTCCTCCGTCGCGCAGCCGCTCGAGGCGCAGTTCGCGCAGATCGCCGGCGTCGAGTCCATGACCTCGACGAGTGCCCTGGGCCTGACGCGCATCACGCTGCAATTCTCGCTCGACCGCAACATCGACGCCGCCGCGCAGGACGTGCAGACCGCGATCGCGACGGCGCTGCGCCGCCTGCCCGCCGATCTCCCGAACCCGCCCACCTTCAGGAAGGTGAACCCGTCCGACTTCGCGATCTACCTTCTCGTGCTGAAGTCGAAGACCCTGCCGCTGTCGACCGTCAATACCTACGCCGAGACGATCCTGGCGCAGCGCCTCTCCAGCATCGCGGGCGTGGCGCAGGTGATCGTGTTCGGCTCGCAGAAATACGCCGTGCGCGTCGAGGTCGATCCCGAGGCCTTGAGCGTGCGCGGGGTCGGCCTCGACGAGGTCGTCACGGGCATCCAGAAGGCCAACCAGAATCTCGCGACCGGCACGCTCGAAGGGCCCGAGCAGACCGTCACCATCCGCTCGACCGGCCAGCTCAACGACGCCAGCCAGTTCAACCGGCAGATCGTGCTCTATCGCGGCGGCGCGCCCATCCGCGTCGAGGACATCGGGCACGCGGTCAACAGCGTCGAGAACACCAAGATCGCGAGCTGGTTCAAGGACGAGCGCGCGATCATCCTCGGCGTCTACCGCCAGCCCGGCACGAACGCGATCGAGGTCGTCAACGGCATCAAGGCCATCCTGCCGAACTTCCAGGCCCAACTGCCGGCCGCGATCGAGATGGACGTGCTCTACGACCGCACCACGACGATCCGCAATTCGATCAACGACGTGCAGTTCACGCTGGCCCTCGCCGCTTCGCTCGTCATCATGGTCATCTTCATTTTCCTCCGGAACCTGTCGGCGACGATCATCCCCAGCCTGGCCCTGCCGATCTCGGTGATCGGCACCTTCGCCGGCATGTGGTTCCTCGGTTACAGCCTGAACAATTTGACGCTCATGGCCTTGACGCTCGCGGTCGGCTTCGTCGTCGACGACGCCATCGTCATGCTCGAGAACATCGTGCGCCACATCGAGCAGGGCGAGAAACCGCTCTATGCCGCGATCACGGGCTCGCGCGAGATCGGCTTCACGATCGTCTCGATGACGGTCTCCCTCATCGCTGTGTTCATCCCCGTCGTGTTCATGAGCGGCATGATGGGGCGGCTCCTCCACGAATTCGCGGTGACGATCACGCTCGCCATCCTGGTCTCGGGCCTCGTCTCGCTCACCTTGACGCCCATGCTGTGCAGCCGGTTCGTCCGCGGCGGGCACGCCCAGCACGGCGCCTTCTACCGCCGGTCGGAGCGCGCCTTCGAGGTGCTCTACCGCGCCTACGACCGGAGCCTCGTCTGGAGCCTCGGGCACGCGCGCCTCATCCTCGGCATCTTCCTCGCGACCGTGGTCGTGACGGTCGTTCTCTACCGGGAGGTGCCGAAGGATTTCCTCCCCGGCGAGGACACCGACCAGATCTTCGGCTTCACCGAGGGTGCCCAGGACACCTCCTTCGAGGCCATGATGCGCAACCAGCAGGCGGTCGCCCAGGTCGTGCTGAGGGACCCCAACGTCGAGTCCTTCATGTCGTCCGTCGGCGTCGGCGGCTCGCGCGCGACGGGCAATTCGGGTTTCTTCTTCATCCACCTGAAGCCGCGGGCTGAGCGGGCGCTCAACGCCGATCAGGTGATCTCCGCGCTCCGCCCGAAGCTCTCGGGCGTGCCCGGCATCCGCGTGTTCCTCCAGAACCCGCCCTCGATCCGCATCGGCGGCCTTCTCTCGAAGGCGCAGTACCAATACACGATGCAGGATCTCGATCTCGACACGCTCTACCGCTCGGCGAACGCGATGCAGCAGTCGATGGCGAAGATGAATCTCCTGCTCGACGTGACGAGCGACCTCTACATCACGAGCCCCAATCTCACCGTCGACATCGACCGCGACCGCGCGGCATCGCTCGGCGTCACCATCGAGCAGATCCAGCTGGCTCTGGGGAGCGCCTTCGGCTCCCAGCAGGTCTCCACGATCTACACGCCGTCCGAGCAATACCAGGTGATCGTCGAGGTGAAGGAGGACCAGCAGCGCGAGGCCGCGGCGCTCGAGCGGATTTACGTGCGGGGGTCGAGCGGCAGCCTCGTGCCGTTGACGGCGGTCGCGAGCCTGAAGCGCGACGTGGGGCCGCTGACCATCAACCACCAGAGCCAGCTTCCCTCGGTCACGATCTCCTTCAACCTCGCACCGGGCGTCTCGCTCGGCACCGCGGTCGATTCGGTCCGGCGCCTCGAGCGCGAGCAGAACCTGCCGCCGACCGTGACCACGGGATTCCAGGGCACGGCCCAGGCGTTCCAGTCCTCCTTCAAGGGGCTCGGCCTTCTCCTCGGCCTCGCCATCCTCGTCGTCTACATCGTGCTCGGCATCCTCTATGAAAGCTTCATCCACCCCCTGACGATTCTCTCAGGCCTCCCGTCCGCGGGCGTGGGCGCGCTCTTGACACTCATGCTGTTCGGCTCGCCGCTCGGCCTCTATGCCTTCGTCGGCATCATCATGCTCGTCGGCATCGTCAAGAAGAACGCGATCATGATGATCGACTTCGCACTGCAGGCGGAGCGGAAGCACGGCAAGGACCCGCGCGAGGCGATCTACGAGGCGTGCCTCGTCCGGTTCCGCCCGATCATGATGACGACGATGGCGGCGCTCATGGGTGCCTTGCCGATCGCCATCGGCTTCGGCAGCGGCGCCGCCGCGCGCCGGCCGCTCGGCCTCGCCGTGGCGGGCGGGCTCATCCTCTCCCAGGCGCTCACGCTCTACCTGACGCCGGTCATCTATCTCTATCTCGGCAAGCTGTCCGAGATGGGCGGATTCCGGAAGCGCGCCGCCACGGACATCCCGGACGAAGTGCTGGGCGAAGCGGGATACGACGCGGGCGACGAGGCGGATGTGCAGCCCACCGGCCGCGACGCGGCGGCGTCGTGAGGGGGCGGGGCGGGTGTCGACTTGATCGTGATCGAGCGCACGCGGCACAGATGGTACGGGCGCTCTTAAGCGACACCCATAATTATAGCTGATCCTATTGGCAGCGGGTTGCCGCTAAATCAAATATACACTGCAATTATCGGCGGCTTTCCATCAACAATATGTGCAGAGCCTGATGGTAGCATTCTTGCATATACTTCCCGAGCGAACTTCGTCCGCTTACTAGATTATGCTCTTCAACTAGCGTTCTAAATTCTGCATCATCCAATGCTCTGACGTAAGTGAGCCAGCCAACGAGGTGGGGCGTTGTTCGTACAGAAATCTCTGGCATAGATTCCTCGGCAAGACGGCGCGCCCCCCTATCATCTGTCATAAATCCTTGCCGCAATTTTCGCGCAATGATCATCGCCGCGAGTTCTCCTCGCCCAAAGTGGCGCATTCCCGCGATGCGCGCAATTTCGCGCAAATCGTCTATTTCGAGTGGAATCACGTGGAAATTCAGCTTTTTTTCAATGCCATCCCTCAGTTCACTTGCCATACGAGCGTGATGATCGTTTGTCACTGCCCTCGGTTTCGTGAGGCACTCATATCGGACATATTCAGCCAGAACAAAATTTCTCTTCTGCCCGAAGGCCGCGCGCGACAGAGTGCGTGACGACAACAAGTTCCACACTGCACAAGTATCAATGGACGAGGCGCTTGGAAAAGTCGTCACATTGGTGTTAATCGCGGCGGCGTTACTCATGCCGCAAGCTGCGTCCGTATAGCTCCGCAATTTCGCGAACACCGAGCGTATCAGTTAATAATAATTCGGCAAGCTTACCCAAAGAAATTTTTCTCCGTTCATATGCCTCAAAACACAGGCCAACATAATAATTTGAGAGCCCTCTCTGAAGTAATCCGCGCTGGCGCTCTGCTTGTGTTTCAGTCAACGAGTTCGAGAGCTCCGGATCCCTAAGTCTCGGAACACGCAATTGCAAATCCCGAAGTGCAGTCCTCTCTTCTGCAGAGATCAGTTTTGCGTGGTGAAGCGCTGTCAGCAACGCTGGGGCTGAAACAGCCAAGCGACTTGCGCGCTCGATAAGCGCATCTCTATCTGTCCAGCCGGTGTCTGGAGTAAGCTGCCTCAGTAGTTCTGGCGGCATCAAGAAATGCGACGCAAATCTATTTGCTCGAATTTCGATCCGCGTCTTACTTGTCAAATCGGATTGACTCGATAGGTTGAATGACTTGTCTCGATCAAGAAGGGCATGCCCGCATTCATGCGCAGCACTAAATCGTTGCCGGTAAACGTCCTCCGAAAAGTTCACGAGGATGCACGAACCAGCGTGTGGGTGGCGAATAAATAAACCTGATATTTCAGAATCGTGCAGCGCTCGTCGAAAGACTCTTATTCCGGCGCTCCGCAGCCATTCAAAAATATCTACGACGACTGCGTTGCTCTTTAACCCAAGCCATTTGCGAAACTCTGCCGCACAATTCTCTCCGTGACCGATGTAATAACTGCCTCTGGGGTGAAATACGAACGTAGTTTCAATTTTTTTACGCTCAAGAGCGATCTCGAGAAAAGCTTCCGATCGACAAAGGAACATGAACTCCCGTATAGCATGGCGATCCGATCTATCGAGACGCTCTCCCCCAAACCGAAAAAGCAAATCGACGTTGCTGTCTGAATTTTCACTTTCGTCTTCAACTAGATAGCCAAAATCGACTCGGAAATAATCCGCAAGAATGAGTATTTCGTCTCCCGTAGGAGTATTGGCGCCCTTTTCGAATTCTTGCAGGCGGGCGACAGGTATTCCTGTACCAGCTCCCAATTGCGCAAGATTGTCAGCACAGCTGTCTCGAAGTTCCCGTAACTTTGATGCAAAGACTGACGTTGTAAAAGGCACGGTTCCTCCTGCCGAACTCCTCTGTAAGGTACACTGTTTTGACCGCCTGGAATATTCACAGCTCGGTAAGTGCCGACCGTCTATAGTGTAACGGGGAGTTCTGCGCGGATTGAGAGGTTAAAGTTTAAATATCTCAACGACAATTGCGCCGGGTACAGTTAGGAAGCGCCATCGCATTTGATCCGAGGTGTTCCGATGATCCCATCGCCCCTCCTCCCCCAGGCTCAGGCCTATGGCTACGCGCTCGGCATGTTGTTGCTCGACGAGGTCGAGAGCCATGTGCCCGGCGACACCGCGCATGCCGGGACCTATCCCTATCCCGTGCTCTTCGAGGTCGTGGCGGGTGCCACGGCCGCGCGCATCACGAACGGCGATCCCTCGGCGACGGGCGCGGTCGTCGAATCCGCGAAGAAGCTCGCGCGCATGGGTGTGAAGGGCATCACGTCCAATTGCGGATTCATGGTCTGCTATCAGCAGGCGGTGGCAAACGCCGTCTCCGTGCCGGCGGCCCTCTCGAGCCTTCTCCAGATCCCGCTGGCCTGCCAGGCCACCGGGACGGAAGGGCGGCTCGGCATCCTCACGGCCTTCGTCGGGCGCCTCAACCAGAGCGTGCTGGCCCTGGCCGGCCTGCCCGCGCAGCAGAAGATCGCCATCGGCTCGATCGAGGACACGGAGGATTGGGCCCAGCTCGCTAAGCGCGCGATCGACGAATCACGCTTCGGCGCGCATCTCCTCGATCGCGCGAAGCGCATGGTGCGCGAGCATCCCGACGTGAAGGCGATCCTCTTGGAATGCGCGCTCTTCCCGCCCTATGCGCGGATGCTCCAGGACGAGCTCGGCCTGCCCGTGTGGGATTTCGTCTCGCTCGTCGACCATCTCTACGCGGTCACGCACCGCCGCGCGCCGTTCCATCGCTGACGAATCGCGCCTGCACCGCCAATGAGTCCCCCTCCCCCTGCGGGAGGGGTCAGGGGAGGGGTTCGCGGCGCCGCGCTTACCGCCTCGCGCGCTTCTTCGCGGGCGCGGCGCGGCGGGCGGATGAGCGCTTCGCCGCTTGGCGCGCGCTCTGGCGCGCCTTCGCAGGACGCGCGGCGCCGTTCGCGCGCTTCGGCTTATCCAGCACCTGGTCGAGCACCCAGAGTGCGATGTCGCGAATGGCCGGTTCCTGCGCGGACAAACGTCCCGGGCTCGAGAACGATGACATGAGCCCCTTGTGCTGCGCCTCGGAGATCGCGTTGTCCTCGCCGAGCGACTTCTCCCAGCGCTTGTAGTAGTACTTCGCGCGCTCCTCGAAATCGGGACGCTCGGCCGTCGAGCGCGGGAAGCACGAGCCCACCACCATCTTCGTCTTGTGCGGGCCCATCGGGAATTGCTGGAGCCACCACATCACGTCCTGCGTGCAGACGAAAAAGGTCACGGGATAGATCGTGAGGAAATAGCTGCCGCGCGCGGGGCGGGCGGTAAGATGCGTCGGCGCGGGGAAGGCGTTCGCGATGTCCTCGGGCAGGACCGCGACCGTACGCGGCGCCGCCATGAAGAGCCCGCGCCACTCGCCCGTCGCCGGCACGTCCTCCATGACCTGGGCGCCGATCGACTTCCGGTGGACGACGGGCGTGTGATACTCCTCCATCGCGTTCTCGAGGAAGAGCTTCCAATTGCATTCGAGGATGTATTCCTTCCGGCGCGTGAGCACATAGTCCTTGAAGCCGTAGGGCGCCATCTCCTCCGGCAGATTGCCGAGGAACGTGCGGAGCGGCACGACCTTCGGGTCGAAGGAGATGAAGATGAAGCCGTCCCAGGTGTCGAGGGTGAGCGGCACCAGGCCATACTTCGTGCGGTCGAAATTCTTCGTCTTCTCCATCCCGGCAGTGCCGATGAGATCGCCGTTCAGCGCATAGACCCAGCCGTGATAGGGGCAGGAGATGGCGCGGCAATTGCCCTTCCCCTCGATCATCTTGGCACCGCGGTGCCGGCAGGTGTTGGCATAGGCCCGGATTTTCCCCTCGCGGTCGCGGAGCACGATGATCGGCTCCCCGCAGAGCTCGAAGGTCATGTAGTCGCCGGGATTGGGAATCTCGTCCGCGCGGCCGAGGAAGTTCCAGGTCTTGCGGAACATCCGGCCGACTTCGCGGTCATAGAATTCCTGGGAGAGATAGCACCAGGGCGGCAGCGTCTCGGCCTCGAGGAGAGGCTTGCGCACGTTCTTGTAGAGCTTGGGATCGAACATGTTGGCGACCGCGTTCATGGCTGACTTCCCTCTTCCGGCGCGTGATGCGAATTCCAGGCGCAGACGGAAGCGCGAATCGCGCGCTCCGTCAATCCTGAGATTGAGTTTGGGCTCCCGGATGCGCGATCGAGACCGACGATCCCGCCGCGCGGGGAAAAGCACCGAGTCGAAACGACCGGGCTCGAAACGACCGGCGGGGATGGTTAAGGCGGGCGCCTCCCCGGCCGGGCCCCGGCCTTCGCCCGCCGCGCGAAATGAGGTACACTACACGCGGATACCGTCCGCCGACCCATGGGGAGAGGAATGAGCAACGAGATCGAGCAGGCCAAGATCGACATGGCCGCCGCCTTCCGGCTTGCCGCGCGCTACAAGCTCGAAGAGGGCATCGACAACCACTTCAGCTATGCCGTGCCGGGGAAGGAGGAGCGTTACCTCTTCAACACCTACGGCAAGCACTGGTCGAAGATGCGGGCCTCCGACATCATCGTGGTCGACGGCGACGGCGAGACCATCGAGGGCAACACGAAAGTCGAGCGCTCGGCCTTCTGCATCCACGTCCCCGTCCACAAGGCGAACCCGGACGCCAAGGCCGTGTTCCACACGCACATGCCCTATGCGACCGCGCTCTCCATGCTCGACGACGGCAAGCTCCAGCCCGTCGAGCAGAACGCGCTCCGCTTCTTCAACGACTGCGCCTATGACGATCAGTATGACGGCCTCGCCTTCGAGCCGGCCGAGGGCTGGCGCCTCGCCAAGGTGATGGGCAAGGCCCGCGTCCTGTTCATGGCCAATCACGGCGTCACCGTCGTCGGCAAGACGATCGGCGACACCTTCAGCGATCTCTATTTCCTCGAACGCGCCTGCCACGTGCAGTATCTCGCCAAGACCTGGGGCAAGATCCGCCCCGTCAACCCGCAGGTCGCGCACAAGACCAAGCGCCAGTTCGACGAGTCGCAGTCCTATATGGGAATGTTCTTCGAGGCCATGAAGGCCGTCCTCGACGAGGAAGAACCGGCCTACCGACACTGAGCGCCGCGCAGCATGAGGATTTCGAATTGGCCTCACCCTGAGCCTGTCGAAGGGCGAGGACAGCGTAGAAAACGAGTGGCCTCATGGTTCGACAGGCTCACCATGAGGGGATTGATCCATTTTTCTCAACCTTCGCGCACGGCCCGTTCACCCTCCGCGGCGTTTCTCACCCTCCCCCTACCCCCTCCCTTTCAGGGAGGGGAAGATTCCGGGTTTGACGACCCGGATCGCTCGTGACCCTCTCCCTCCCTTTCAGGGAGGGGAAGATTCTAGGTTTGACGATGCACAATCGCTCGTGACCCTCTCCCGTCGCTCGTGACCCTTTCCCAATCCTTCGCGACCCTCTCCCGTTTACGGGAGAGGGAGGGGCCCGCCGCGCCTCACGGCGGGAGGGTGAGGGTTGGTCGCGACGTCCCCATGCTACGAGAAACTCAGCATGAGGGAGACCGTCCCGGCAGCACCGCGTTTCCGACCGTCCCGGTCGCAGCGCCCTGTTCCCGAACGTTCGGGGCTAGCGCAGCGGCGCGTAGCTCAGCGGGAGGGCGGTCGTGTATTTGATCTGCTCCATCGCGAAGCTCGAGCTCACGTCGTAAAGCTCGACCTTGTCGATGAGGCGGCGGTAGACCTCGTCATAGGCCGCGATGTCCGGCACGACGATCCGGAGGAGATAGTCGATCTCCCCGCTCATCCGGTAGAACTCGACGACTTCCGGCACGTCCGCGACCGCGCGGGCGAATTTCTTGAGCCACGCCGCGCTGTGCTGATTGGTCCTGATCGCCGCGAAGACGGTGACGCCGACGCCGAGCTTCGCGGGATCGAGAAGCGCCACGCGGCCGCGGATGATCCCCTCGGCCTCGAGCTTCTGGATTCGATTCCAGCAGGGCGAGGTCGAAAGCCCCACCCGCTTGGCGACGTCCGCGACCGGCATCATCGCGTCCTCCTGCAGGCAGGCGAGAATCTTCACATCGATGGGGTCCAAGGGCCTACTCCTGTAACAGAATCGCATTGTCCGTATATAGCGAAGTAAGGAATATTTTTCTATAGAACCCGCTAAATCCCCGTTAACGATAGAATAATATTCTTCTCTTCGCCACGCCCCGGATTGCCCCGGCCGGGCCGGCCTCGTACATCGTCCATAGGTCCTCGAGAGGTCCTCGATCCGGGCGGGAGTGACGGCGTGAGATATGTGCCGATGTTCATGGACGTGCGGGAGCGCCCGTGCCTCGTCGTTGGCGGCGGTGCTGCCGCATTGCGGCGCGTCCGCGCCCTTATCGCGGCCGGCGCGCGCGTGAGCGTCGTCGCGCGGTCCTGCCTCAGGGAGATCGGCGAACTCGCAGAAGCCGGCACGATCGCGCTCGCTCTCCGGCCGTTCGAGGCGGCGGATGCGCGGGGGCACGCGCTCGTCTACAGCGCGACCGGGCAAAGCGCGACCGATCGCTTGGTGTCTGAGGCCGCCCGGGCCGCGCGAATCCCGGTCAACGTCACGGACAATGCCGCGCTTTCGGATTTCATCGTGCCCGCCATCGTCGACCGCGACCCTGTCCTGGTGGCGGTGTCGAGCGGCGGCACGGCGCCTGCCCTCGCGCGGCGCATCCGCGCGATGATCGAGGCGCTGCTGCCCCACGACCTCGGCCGGATCGCGGCCCGTGCGGAGGCGCTTCGCCAGGGGATCAAGGCGCGCATCCCCTCCGCCGCCGCCCGCCGCGCATACTGGGAGCGTTACGTCGATCACGCCCTCGGCGCCGCGCGAGGCGGGCGGGATGGGACGAGCGGCGATGCGCTGCTCGCGCGCGTTGGCGTCCCTCGCCGCTTCGGACAGGTCGCCATCGTCGGTGCGGGCCCGGGCGATCCCGATCTTCTGACCCTTCGCGCGCTCCAATGGCTGCAGCGTGCCGATGTCGTCATCCATGACCGCCTCGTCGATCCCCGCGTTCTCGACTACGCGCGGCGCGATGCCGAGCGGATCGACGTCGGCAAGGCGCCCGGCCGCGCCCCTTACGCTCAGGCCGAGATCTCGGCGCTTCTCGCCCATCGCGCGCGTCAGGGCTCAATCGTCGTCCGGCTCAAGGGCGGCGATCCCTTCATCTTCGGGCGCGGCGGCGAGGAGCTGGCCCATCTCGTGCGGGAGAACATCCCGGTCGAGATCGTGCCCGGCATCACCGCCGCACTCGGCGCCGCGGCGGCGAGCGCGATCCCCCTCACCCATCGCGGCGTCGCGACAAGCATCACGCTCGTGACGGGTTCCGTCAGGGACGGCGGTGCGGAGCCGGATTGGCGGGCGCTCGCCCGGACCGGGGGCACGCTCGCCGTCTATATGGGGGTCGCCTCCGCGCATCACATCGCGGACCGTCTCGTCCAGGGCGGCCTCGCGCCGGACACCCCCGTCGCCATCATCGAAAACGCGACGCTGCCGAACGAACGGATCGTCCAGGGCGATCTCGCCTCGCTCGCGGGCCTCGTCCAGTCGCACGGGATCGAGCCGCCGGCGCTGCTGCTCATCGGCCGGGTGGTCAGCGAGGCGCGCGCGCCGCACGCCGACACCGATGTGAACGCTGTCCTGGCGCGGGCCTCATGACGACGAACGCAACCAGCGCCGGGCATGGCCGCATCGTGACCGCCAATCGGCTCACCGACGGCGCGGTCGTGTACCTCACGCCGGACGGAAGATGGTCGCGCCGGATCGAGCACGCCGCCTTCATCATGGAGGAACCCGACGAGAAACGGCTGCTCGCCGCGGCGGACGAGGATCTCCGGAGCCGCCGCATCGTCGGCCCCTACGCCATGGACGTCGCGCACACGGCCGAGGGCGTGCGCGCGTTGAGCGAGCGCGAACGCATCCGCGCGGCGGGGCCGAGCGTCCAGCAGGCGCTTTGGGCGCAGCCCCGCGGCCGCGCGATGACGCCATCCGAAGGGTCGAGCTGAGATGTATCGTTACGACGAATTCGATCACGCCCTCGTCGCCGAGCGCACGGAGCAGTTCCGCGGCCAGGTGGCGCGGCGCCTCGGCGGCGAGCTGACGGAGGAGGAGTTCCGGCCGCTCCGCCTCATGAACGGGCTCTATCTTCAGCTCCACGCCTACATGCTGCGGGTGGCGATTCCCTACGGCACGCTCTCCGCGCGCCAGATGCGCCAGCTCGCCCACATCGCCCGGACTTACGATCGCGGATACGGGCACTTCACGACCCGCCAGAACATCCAGTTCAACTGGCCGAGCCTCGTCGACACGCCCGACATCCTGGAGGCCCTGGCCGAGGTCGAGATGCACGCCATTCAGACCAGCGGCAATTGCATCCGCAACGTGACCGCCGATCCCTATGCCGGCGTGGCGGCGGACGAGATCGAGGACCCCCGCGTCTACGCGGAAATCGTGCGCCAGTGGTCGACGCTCCATCCCGAGTTCTCGTTCCTGCCGCGCAAATTCAAGATCGCGGTGACCGGCTCCCCGCACGACCGGGCCGCCATCCGCGTGCACGACATCGGGCTCGTGCTCCGGCGCGACCCCTCAGGCGCGGTCGGCTTCGAGGTCGTGGTCGGCGGCGGCCAGGGCCGCACGCCCGTCATCGGCGTCACCATCCGCGACTTCCTCCCGAAGCGCGATCTCCTCGCCTATCTCGAGGCGATCCTGCGCGTCTACAACATGCTCGGCCGGCGCGACAACATCTTCAAGGCGCGCATCAAGATCCTGGTTCAGAGCGTGGGCGGGGCGCGCTTCGCCGCGATGGTCGAGGACGAATTCAGCCAGGCCCGCGAGACGAGCGCCGACCTGCCGGCGGAAGAGATTCACCGCATCAGGCGCTATTTCGCGCCGCCCGCTTACGAGACCCTGCCCTCGGCCGATTTCTCGCTCGCGACGCACCGGCGCGCCGAGCGCGACTTCGACCTCTGGTGCCGGAGCAATCTCGCACCCCATAAGCAACCCGGCTACGCCATCGCCGTGATCTCGCTGAAGCCGGAAGACGTGCCGCCCGGCGATGCCACGGCGGACCAGATGGACGCCGCCGCAGCACTGGCCGAACGCTACAGCTTCGGCGAGCTGCGCGTGACGCATGAGCAGAATCTGGTGCTCCCGCATGTCCGGCTCGACGATCTCCATGCCGTGTGGCAGGGGCTGACGCAGGCCGGCCTCGCCACCGCCAATGTCGGGCTCGTCAGCGACATCATCGCGTGCCCCGGCCTCGATTACTGCAATCTCGCCAATGCGCGATCGATCCCGGTCGCCGAGCGGATCTGGAATCGCTTTCGCGATCTCGACCGCCAGCACGCGATCGGCGAGCTGAAGATCAAGATCTCGGGCTGCATCAACGCGTGCGGCCATCACCATGTCGGCCATATCGGCATTCTCGGCGTCGACCGGAAGGGCGAGGAACACTACCAGATCACGCTCGGGGGCGATGCGAGCGAGACCGCGGCACTCGGCCAGGTGATCGGGCCGTCATTCTCCTCGGAGCGGGTGGTCGACGCGGTGGAGAACATCGTCGAGACCTATCTCCAACTTCGCAGCGCGGGCGAGCGGTTCATCGAGACCTATCGCCGGATCGGGTTGCAGCCATTCAAGGACAGACTCTACGGTTCCGCGGGCAAGGAGAGACGCCATGGCGCTGCTTAAGGCAAACCTGATCATCGACGACGAGTGGACGCGAATCGACGACGATGCGGCGATCGTGCCGAACGGGCCTGTCATCGTGTCCCTCGCGCGCTGGCAGCGCGACCGGGCGGCATTGATCTCGCGGCTTCCGCATGTCGGGCTGATGCTCCGAAGCGACCAGCCGCCGACGGACGCGGCCGGGGACATCGCGCGCTTCGGGCTGATCGCGCTCGAGTTCCCGAAATTCACCGACGGGCGGGCGTATTCCTATGCGCGCCTCATCCGCGAGCGCTACGGCTTCACGGGCGAGCTGCGCGCGGTCGGCAACGTGCTGCGCGACCAGCTCGGTTTCATGCAGCGCTGCGGCTTCGACGCCTACGAGATCCCCGACGGCGCGGACGCCCGGGCCTGGACCGCCGCGTTCGGCGAAATCTCGGTCCGCTACCAACGGGCGGCCGATCGGGCGACGACGGCCATCGTGTTGCGCCGCGAGACGCTCGAGACGCGCGGCGCGTTTCCCGACGGCGATTCCGTCGTCGGCATGTGGGCCTACTAAGACCGGGCGCCTCGCGGCGCATCGGCGCATCAGGGGGAACCGATGACGGTGGAGACGGTGGCGACGGTGGAGAATGAGCCCGCGCGCCTGATCGGCGAGGACTGGCTGTCCGTCGCCATCGGGCTCCTGGTCTTCGCGCTCGCGCTGGCCGGCGCCGGCGGCATCGACCTCCTGGGCTGGGCGGTCACGACCACCGTCTGGGTCGAGCCGGACAAGGCGCTCAAACCGGTCTCCAAGGCCTATGCCGCCCTCGGAGGGACGGGCGCGCTTGCCGTCACCTATCTGGCGTTGCTCGTCGTGCTGAGCGCGGCGGCGAAGGCGCTTAGGGCCGACGTCACGCGCTTCGCCATCTCGTTCACGGTGATGTTCGCGATCGCTTACGGAAGCTGGACTGCCGCCAACTACGCGCAAATCGCGGCGGTGACGCCGGCCGAGCTGAAGAAATTCGGCATCGACTGGTCCCTTCGCCTCACCGCCGAAGGCGGCTACATCGCCGCCCTCCTCGCCGGGCTTATCATCGCCAACGCCGCGCCGCGCCTTGCCGAATGGCTCAAGGACGCCGTGCGCCCCGAGCTCTACATCAAGACCGCCATCGTGATCCTCGGCGCCTTCCTCGCCGTCACGGTCGCGGGAAAGCTGAATCTCGCGAGCGCGCTCCTGCTCCGCGGCCTCGCGGCGATCATCGAGGCTTATCTGATCTACTGGGCTGTCGTCTATTACGTCGCGCGCAAATGGTTCGGCTTCAGCCGCGAATGGGCCGCACCGCTGGCCTCCGGCATCTCCATCTGCGGCGTGTCGGCCGCGATCGCCACGGGCGGCGCCATCCGCGCCCGGCCCATGGTGCCCATCGTCGTCTCGTCGCTCGTCGTCATCTTCGCCGTCGTCGAGGTGCTGATCCTGCCGTTCCTCGCGCAGACCTTCCTCGCGGATGAACCGATGGTCGCAGGCGCATGGATGGGTCTTGCGATCAAGACGGACGGCGCCGCCATCGCCGGCGGCGGGATCACCGAGGCGCTCATCCTCGCCAAAGCCGCGCGCGAAGGCGTCCAATACCAGCCGGGCTGGATCCTGGGGACGACGGCGACGGTCAAGATCTTCATCGACATCTTCATCGGCGTCTGGGCGTTCCTCCTGGCCTATATCTGGACGAATCTTATCAACGTGGCCGCGGGCGAGAAGGCGCGCGCCATCGAGATCTGGCAGCGCTTTCCCAAATTCATCATCGGCTTCCTCATCACCTTCGCGGTTTCCTTCGCGCTCGTGCTCGCAACGCCGGCGGAGACCGGCGCCAAGGTGACC